>CAZKJZ010000037.1:0-18959 GCA_964553145.1 uncultured Frigidibacter sp.
GCAAGCGTTCGCCGGGAGGACGGTGCTGAAGCCTGATCGCTTCAACCGGACTCGCCCCGCCCGTCCAAGCCCGGGGCACGTGACCCGGGCGCCGCGACCGTTGTGAGAAGCACCGTCCACGTGGCGAAAGCCGCGTGGACCGCGCCCGCCCACCGGGCGGCGGGCGCGGTCCACGCCCAATCGTCCGGCTGCGCGGAGAACCCCTTGGCCTGCGGCTTGCGCCTACGGCCAACGGACCGGCGGACAGTCCACTGGACTGTCCGCTTGTCGGTCCGGGGGAAGAGCACAAGCGGGGCGGTCCTGTGGGTCGCCCCACATGAACCGACCCTTTCTACGAGATGCGGAAACTTTGCCCCAGATAGACGCGGCGCACGTTTTCGTCGCGCACCACCTCGTCCACGGTGCCGCTCATCAAGACGGTACCGTCATGCAGGATATAGGCGCGGTCGACGATTTCCAGCGTCTCGCGGACGTTGTGGTCGGTGATCAGCACACCGATGCCACGCGCTTTCAGGTCATGAACCAGGGTGCGGATATCGCCGACCGAAATCGGGTCGACACCCGCAAAGGGTTCATCCAACAGCAGATATTTCGGGTCCGCCGCCAGACAGCGCGCAATCTCGACCCGGCGCCGTTCGCCGCCCGACAGAGCGATCGCGGGCGCGTGGCGCAGATGTTCGATCGAAAAATCGGACAAAAGCTCTTCCAGACGCTCGCGCCGCTTGTGCTTGTCGGCAAGCGTGATTTCCAGAACCGCCAGGATATTGTCCTCGACCGAAAGGCCGCGAAAGATCGACACTTCCTGCGGCAGATAGCCGATGCCCAGCCGCGCCCGCCGGTACATGGGCAGGCCGGTGACATCCTGCCCGTCCAGCAGGATCTGGCCGCTGTCGGGCGTGATCAGCCCGGCGATATTGTAAAAGCAGGTGGTCTTGCCCGACCCGTTCGGCCCCAGAAGGCCCACAACCTCGCCCCGCGCCAGATCCATCGTCACATCGCGGATCACCGGGCGGCGGCGATAGCTTTTGCGCAGATGCTGGATGCGCAGGCCCGCAGAACCTTCGGCCAGGGTCAGGGTCGGGGTGGCGCTCATGGCGCGGTCCCGCCTGCGTTCAGGATGGTCTTGACCCGCCCCTCCATCCGGCCGGTCCCGGCGGTCAGATCGACGAACAGGCTTTGCCCCGACATGACGCTGTTGCCCTGGGTCAGGACGACATCACCGGTCATCTGAACATTATGATCCTCGGGCGCATAGGTGGCGCGTTCGGCCTTGGCCTCTTCGCTGTCCGAGGCCAGAAGCACATCGCCACTGGCGACCATATGGTCAATGCGGCTGGCCTCGCCCTTGGCATAGGTCACGACCAGATCGTTCGACGACAGGCGCACCTGCCCCTGTATGACCAGCACATGGCCGGTGAAATGGGCGGTTCCCGCATCCTGATCCAGTTCCAGACTGTCGGCGGTGATCTCGACAGGCTCGCCCTGCGCGGCCCGCAATCCCTTGAAGGCGATGCTGGTTTCGGCGGCGACCAACGGCAAGCCGGTCAGCAGGGACAGGGTCAGGGCGGGCAGCACAGATCGGGCAAAAGGATGCATCAAACCCTCAGTTCTTCGTCTTGTATACCAGCTTCACGCCGCCATTGAAAACCAGATGGTTGGTGCCCGCCACGTCGGTCAGCCGCAGGCCGCCGGCATCGATCCGGCCCATCGGGCCATCGGTCACGACCGGCCCGTCGGCAACCAGATCGGTCGCAGTCAGCGAGGCGACCAGCCGCGCCGCGGTCATGCGATAGCCGTCTGCCGTCGCGATCAGGACATGGCCGTCCATGGTCATCTGCCCGCCGGTTCCGTCATAGACCCCGCCATCGGCGGCAAGGCTAAGCCGGTTGGTCGACTTCGGCTGATAGACGGCAACCGGGCGTTCCAGGGTCACGGGGTCGCCGGTGGCCGCGCCGGGGCGGGCCACATCGGCGGCCACGCGGATCGCCGCACCGTCTGCCGTCATGGTCGAAAATTCCGGATTGGTCAGACGGGGGTCGTTGGCCATCCGGTCCAGTTCGACCCGGGCAAAGGGCAGGTCGCCATCGAAATCCACATGACGCGCCAAAAGAAACAGGGTCGACAGGATCGCCAGCGCGATGACCGGCAGGGTCACCTTCAGCCAATAGACCAGCCGGGAATGACCTGTCAGCGCCCGCACCATCGTCAGGCCACGCCCGCGCGCAGGCAATCGTGGATGTTCAGGATGCCCAGGGCCTGCCCGTCGCCGCCCTCGCCCACCACAAAGAGGCTGGTGATCTTGCGGTCCTTCATGATGGCCACGGCCCGTTCGGCCAAGGCACCCGGTGGCACGGTGCGGGGGCTCGGGGTCATTACCTGCCCGGCAGTCTGCGCCAAAAGCCCGTCCATATGCCGCCGAAGGTCGCCGTCGGTGACAATACCCAAAAGCCGCCCCGCCGCGTCGGTCACCCCCGCCACGCCGAACCCTTTCTGCGTCATTTCCAGCAGGACATCGGCCATGGGCTGGCCTTCGGTCACCAGGGGCAGGGCTGCGCCCACATGCATCAGATCGGCGACCTTCATCAGCTTGGCCCCCAGCTTGCCGCCGGGGTGGAAGGTGCGGAAATGATCGGGCGTAAAGCGGCGATGCTCCATCAGCGCCACGGCCAAGGCATCGCCCAAAGCCAGCGTCATGGTGGTCGAGGTCGTGGGCACGATCCCGGTACCGCAGGCTTCCTCGGCCCGTGGCAACAGGATCGCCACATCGGACTGGGTCAAAAGGGTCGATCCGTCGCGACTGGCCACGCCGATCAGCGGTATGTCAAAGCGGCGGGTATGGGCGATGATGTCCGACAGTTCCGTCGTCTCGCCCGAGTTTGACAGGACCAGCGCCACATCGCCCGCCGTCACCATGCCCAGATCGCCATGGCTCGCTTCGGCCGGATGGACATATTGCGCGGGCGTCCCGGTCGAGGCGAGGGTGGCCGCGATCTTGCGCCCGACATGGCCCGACTTGCCCATGCCCGACACGATCACCCGGCCCTTCGCCTGCAGGATCAGATCAACCGCCCGGGCAAACGAGGCGTCCAGCGCATCGGCTAGGGCCGCCAGCCCCCGCGCCTCGATCCCGATGACGCGGCGGGCGGTGGCCAGGAAAATGTCGCTGTCTGCCATGTCAGTGCGCAAAGATGTCGGCCGCATCGTCCCAGCCCAACAGGTCCAGTTCGGCCCGGACGGGCAGGAACCGATAGCAGGCCTGGGCCAGCGCCATGCGCCCCTCGCGCTCCAGCCGCGCATCCAGTTCGGCCTTCAGCCGGTGCAGGTAGAGAACGTCGGATGCAGCATAGTCCATCTGCGCCTCGGTCAGCACATCGGCGCCCCAGTCGGATGTCTGCTGCTGCTTGGAGATATCGACCCCCAGAAGTTCCTGCAGCAGGTATTTCAGCCCGTGCCGATCGGTAAAGGTGCGGATCAGCTTGGCTGCGATCTTGGTGCAATAGACCGGCTGGGTGGTGACACCAAAGGCCTTTTTCAACGCGGCAATGTCGAACCGGCCGAAGTGGAAAAGCTTCAGCACCTTTTGGTTCTTCAACAGCCGCTCCAGATTGGGCGCCCGCTTCTGCCCGCGCGCGATCTGCACCAGATGCGCGTCGCCATCGCCCCCCGACAGCTGCACCAGGCACAGCCGGTCGCGGCGCGGGTCCAGCCCCATGGTTTCTGTGTCGATGGCCACGATGGGGCCAAGGTCCAGCCCGTCCGGCAGGTCGTTCTTGTAAAAATGGATCGCCATCATCCCCTCGGTTGGCGGGAGGGAGGGGCCAAGCGCGACCCCGATCCTTCCCCATATGCGCAGAAGCCTGCGCTTTTCAAGCGGCCATCACCGGGTGGCGCCCAAAGCGGCAAACCAACGCATCTGCAAAACATGCCGGGGAAAGGAAGTGGTGCCGCTGAAGGGACTCGAACCCCCGACCCCATCATTACGAATGACGTGCTCTACCAGCTGAGCTACAGCGGCACTTCCCACGGGCGGGCGGGCCGCTCCGTGGCGCGCCTGATAGCATCATCGCGGCAGGGTGTGTAGCCCTAAAGTGCAGATTTACCGGGGCTTGGTTCCGTCGAAAAACTCGGCGTCATAGACGGCCCCGGTGGCAGAACGGCGCCCGGGTTCGGGGGCCGGTGGCGGGGGTTCCGGCGCTGGTTCGGCCACTGCCTCCTCGACCAGATCGACCGGTTCGGGGGCGGGCTTGCCCACCACCAGCGGCAAGAGGTCACTGGCCTGCGGCCCACCGGCCGGCGGCGGCAACTCGCGCCAGCTGAGCGTGTCGAACCCGCCGCAATGGTCGCAGACCGGCACCCAGACCGGATGGACCTGGTTGCATTTGTCGCAGACCCACTGCGGCCCGCGGCTGGCCGACAGGGCGCGGGTCAGCCAGCCGCGCACCAGCTGGTCGTCGCTGCCCTGCGCCCGCTCGATCGCCGCCATGATCGTCAGCGCCCGCGTGGTCGGATGACGTTCGGGCAGATCGCCCAGCGCACGCCGTGCGGCTGGGAAATCCTCGGCGGCGATCAGCAGTTCGGATTTCAAAAGGCGGGTTTCGTCATGGTCGGGGGCCAGCGCGAACAGGGGTTCGAACCGTTTCAGGCGCTGTGCCGGCGTCTCCTCGGGCACCAGCGCGGCAAAGGCCGCCGCGAGGTCAGGGTGGGGTTGCGCCCCCCAGGCGGATTTGAGGAGACGCGCGGCATTCTTGGCCTTGCCCTGCGCCGCCATCCCATGCGCGGCCATCACCGCTGCCGGGATCAGGTCGGGCGATTTCCTGTTGGCGGCAATCGCCGCCTCGCGCGCCTCGATCGGCAAGTCGTCTGAAAGGACCGCCTTGGCCTCTTGCAGGGCCAGGATCGCATCGCGGCGGCGGTGGACATCGCGCGGCAGATGCCCGTGGCGCGCCTTGGCCTCCAGCACCTTGCGCGCGCCGGTCCAGTCCCCGCTGGAGGCCTGAAGCTGGAACAACGTGTCCTGAATGTCGGGGTTCGACGGGCGCATGAGGAAGGCTTTTTCGGCCAGCTTGCGGGCGGTTTCGGTATCTCCCTCGGCCAGTTTCTGCTTCATCAGCCCGCGCACGCCGACAAAGCGGGTGCGTTCATCGGCCAGAAGACGGCGGTAGACCTGCCCCGCCTTGCGCGGATCGCCCGACAGTTCGGCGGCCTGCGCGGTCAGAAGGTTGGTCAGTTCGGGTTTGCGCAGATATTTTTCCGCCCGGGCCGCATGGTTGATCGCCGCCGGACCGTCGCCAGAGGCCAGCGCCATCATCCCTTCGGTCAGGGCCTGAAAGCCGCGCCGTTCGCGGCTGCGGTCAAAAAAGCGCGAGATCGCGGTTTCATCGCCGTTCAGAAACCGCAGGACGGCGATCAAAAGGTTCAGAAGCTTCAGGACCAGCCAAAAGGTCAGGAACGCCGCCAGAACCGCGACGATCGCCTGAACCGGCCCAAGCGTATATTCCCGGGCGGCGATGGTCAGGCGGATGCCGCCGCCGGTTTCGGCCAGATGACCGGCGACCAGCGTCACCGCCGCCACCAGCACGACGAACAGGGCTATCTTCACAAAAGACCAGACCATCGCGCCCCCCTATTCGATCTGACCGGCCAGCGCGGCCAGTGCAGCTTCGGCGTCCGTGCGGCGCCCGGCAAGCCCGATCCATTCGGCCATGCGCGCCTGACCTTGCGGCGGCAGGCCTGCCAGTTCCTTGACCGCCGTGGCCAGATCGCCCGCCGCAAGCGCTGCTTCGGCGCGCGACAGGACGGCGTCGGGATCGGTGCCTGCGCGCGGTGTCAGCGACCGCGCATGGGTCTGGCTCTGCAGGAAGGCGGTGGTGCGGTCCCACATCCCCTCGCCCGCCGTTTCCGACAGGGACAGCGACAAGGCATCGCGGGCCGCATCCGGGAAGGCCGCGCGCAATGCGGCCAAAGTCGGCACACCGCCGGACTGGCTGATCAGCGTCTCGGGCACCGTCAGGCCCGCATCGGTCAGGGGCGTCAGGGCCGGACCATAGGCAGCACCCGATTCAAGGGCCGCACGCAATGTTCCCAGCGCCGCCTGCGCATCCGCCAGACGGACCTTGGCGGCGGCTTTGGCCTCTTGCGCGCGGGCGGCCTCTTCGGCGGCGCGGGCAGCGGCTTCAGCCTCGCGCGCGGCCTGATCGGACTGGCTGGGCGTCATCGCGGCGGTCGCAGGCGGCGCCTCTTCCAGCGCCTTCAGCCTTTGCTCCAGCGCGGCCAGCCCGGGGTCGGGGGCAGGCTTGCCCGCCGCCTCGGCCAGCGTCGCAAGCTGGGCCTGCGCGGATTTCAACCCGCTGCCAAGTTCCTCCAGACGCGCGGCATCGGCACTGGCGGGCAGCGCAGCCACCTGCCCGGTCAATGCCTCCAGCCGCGCCGACAGGTCCGACAGCCGCTGTTCAACCCCGGCAGAGGTGCCAAGATGCAGAAGCTCTGGCATCGTCTGCGCCAGATAGAAGGTGCCCCCTGCCCCAAGCCCGGCAGCAAGGGCGCCCCCGGCGGCCAGCGGCCAGAAGACCGAGCGGCGCCGAGGCGCTGCGGCAACGGGCGATTGTTCCATGGGCACCGGATCAGCGATCGGGTCCGGAACGGGTTCGGACGACATGGGTTCGGGTTCCGGCGCCACCGCATCTTCGGTTGGGGCAATTTCGGGGGTGATCTTGGACGTCTCGGTTTCGGCCACGATGCCCCCCTGCGAATCCCATGCGGATGTCTGCTGAACTTCAGTCTAGTCGCGGGTTTCGCCAGTCTCAACCGCGTGCCGCGAAATCAGGCGGGCCAGTGCCTGCGACATGCCGTCCGCATCGGGCCGATCGGCGATTTCCAGGGCAGAAACCCCCTGCGGCAGCGCCGCCGCAACCGCCTGACTAAGGGCTGCAACCATCAGTGGCGCCCGGTGCGGCCCGGTCGCGGCGAAAAGCCGGGCCGACCGGGGCGAGAAGAGGGGCAGGATCACCGGCGCCGCCCCAGCCAACAGCGCAAGGGCCGGGGGCGGCAGGTCAGAGGGGCGCTGTTCATAGACGATCAGCGGCTGGATGGCCGGGCCAACCCCGGTCAGATCAGTTGCCACATCCCGACCGCGCGGCCAAAGCCATACGCCGTGCCGTTCCGCCGCCAAAAGGCGGGCCAGTCCCGCCGCATCACCCGGCCCCTGCCGGGCCTGAAAGCCCGCGGCCTGCGCCGCCGCCGCCGTCCTTGGCCCGACGCACCAGGCGGGCGGCGACCGGTCGTCGGTCAGCCGGGCATAGGCCCCGACCGCCGTCTCGGACGTCAGGATCACACCTGCAAAAGGCCCCGCCGACAATGGCGGTGACAGAAAGACCGTCTCCATCAGGGGTGCGATCACCACGGGCCATTCGGCCCCGAACCGCGCGGCAAAGTCGCGGGCAAACCGGGCCGAGGCGGCAGCGGGCCGGGTCAAAAGCAGCGTCGGGCGCGTTCGGTCCATCATGCCGCCGGGATTGTGCGATCTCATGCCGGGTGTTACCTGCCGGGGGACTGCCATGCAACGGGCGAACCGAACAGGCGCATAGGAACCGATGGGCGAAGTGCTGACCTTTCTGGGGCTGGAAAGCAGCTGCGACGATACCGCGGCGGCCATCGTGCGGCTGTCGGCGGGCCGTGGGCATGTCTTGTCCTCGGTCGTCCATGGCCAGACAGCACTTCATGCCGATTTCGGTGGCGTCGTGCCGGAAATCGCCGCCCGCGCCCATGCCGAAAAGCTGGATCTTTGTGTAGAGGAGGCGCTGGCCGAGGCGGGCCTGCCGCTAACAGCGCTGGACGGGATCGCGGTGACGGCGGGGCCGGGGCTGATCGGCGGCGTCCTGTCGGGCGTCATGTGCGCCAAGGGGCTGGCGGCGGGGTCGGGCCTGCCCATGGTCGGCGTCAACCATCTGGCCGGCCATGCGCTGACCCCGCGCCTGACCGACGGGCTGGCCTTTCCCTATCTGATGCTTCTGGTCTCGGGCGGGCATTGCCAGTTCCTGATCGCGCGCGGGCCACAGACTTTCACCCGTCTGGGCGGCACAATCGACGATGCGCCCGGCGAGGCGTTCGACAAGACGGCCAAGCTTCTGGGCCTGCCCCAACCCGGCGGCCCCTGTGTCGAGGCGGCGGCGCGGGGGGGCGATGCGCGGCGCTTTGCCTTTCCCCGCCCGCTTCTGGACCGGCCGGGCTGCGACATGTCCTTTTCCGGGCTGAAGACCGCCCTTCTGCGTGCCCGCGACGCGGTGGTGGCCGACAAGGGCGGGTTGACCCTGCAGGACCGCGCCGATCTTTGCGCAGGCTTTCAGGCGGCCGTCGCCGATGTGCTGGCCGAAAAGACCCGCCGGGCGCTGGCGCTGGCGGGGCCTGTCACCGCCTTTGCCGTGGCAGGCGGGGTCGCGGCCAACGGGGCGATCCGCGCGCGGCTGACCGATCTTTGCGCCGGGGCCGGGCTGCCGTTCGTGGCGCCGCCGCTGGCACTGTGCACCGACAATGCCGCCATGATCGCCTGGGCCGGGATCGAGCAGTTCCGGCTGGGCCATCGCGACGGGATGGACCTGTCGGCGCGTCCGCGCTGGCCTCTGGACCAAAGTGCGCCTGCCATGCTGGGATCGGGGAAAAAGGGGGCCAAGGCATGAAGATCGCGATTCTGGGCGCGGGCGCCTTTGGCACGGCGCTGGCCGTCACGCTGGCCCGCAGCGGCACGCCGGTCGGCCTGTGGCTGCGCGACCCCGACGAGGCGCTGCGGCTGAGGACGAGCCGCCGCAACGACCGGCGCCTGCCGGGAGTTGAACTGCCAGCGGGCCTGACGGTCACGTCGAACATCGGTGACATTGGTGCGGCGCACACCCTGCTTTTGGCGGTACCGATGCAGCAGCTGGCCGGATTTGCCGCCGCCCACATCCCTGCCCTTTCCGGGCGCACCCTGGTCGCCTGCTGCAAGGGCATCGACCTTGCCACCGGCGCGGGCCCGGTCGCGACCCTGTCGGCCACCTGCCCCGATGCCACACCCGCCATCCTGACCGGCCCCAGCTTTGCCGCCGATATTGCCCGCGGCCTGCCCACGGCCCTGACGCTGGCCTGTGCCGACGAGGTGCGGGGCGAGGCGCTGCAGGCCGACCTGTCCACCCCGGTCCTGAGGCTTTACCGCACCAGCGACACGGTCGGCGCCGAACTGGGTGGGGCGTTGAAGAATGTCGTGGCCATCGCCGCCGGTGTCGTCATCGGCGCCGGTCTGGGCGACAGCGCCCGCGCCGCGCTGATCACGCGCGGCTTTGCCGAAATGGGTCGCCTCGCGACCCGGATGGGGGCGCGGGCCGAAACCCTGGCCGGCCTTTCGGGCTTGGGCGATCTGATCCTGACCTGCACATCGGATCAGTCGCGGAACTTCCGCTTTGGCCAGTCGCTGGGCGCGGGTACCGCCTTTGACCCCGCGATCACCGTCGAAGGCGCCGCGACCGCCAAGGCCGCCGTCGCCGTTGCCGCCCGTCAGGGCGTCGACCTGCCGATCGCGGCCATGGTCGCGGCCCTTGTTGACCGGCGCATCAGCGTCGGCGAAGCTGTGGCGGCGCTGATGGCGCGGCCCCTGAAGAAGGAATGATCCGACATGCGTTTTGCCGTCATCTGCCGTGACAAGCCCGGTGCCCTGGACATCCGCCTGGCCAACCGCGCCGCCCATCTGGCCTATGTCGAGGCGACGGGCGTGGTGGAAATGGCCGGGCCGTTCCTGAAGGACGGGCAGATGTGCGGATCGCTGATCATCCTGACCGTCGACAGCCTGAAGGCCGCCGAGGACTGGGTGGCGGGCGACCCCTATGGTCTGGCGGGCCTGTTCGACAGTGTCACCGTGAGCGAATGGAAAAAGGTGATCGGCTGATGCCCTATTGGCTGTTCAAATCCGAACCGGACACCTGGAGCTGGGGCCAGCAGGTCGCCAAGGGCGCCGTTGGCGAGGAATGGCACGGGGTCCGCAACTATCAGGCCCGCAACAACATGCGGGCGATGAAGGTCGGTGATCTGGGGTTTTTCTATCATTCCAACATCGGCAAGCAGGTGGTCGGCATTGTCGAGGTCAGCGCCGAAAGTGCGCCCGACAGCACCACCGACGATCCGCGCTGGGACTGCGTCCATATCCGCGCGGTCCGGCCCCTGGCCCGGACGGTGACGCTGGATGTCTGCAAGACCCATCCCGACCTGAAGGACATGGTGCTGGTCAACAACTCGCGCCTGTCGGTCCAGCCGGTCAGCGACGCCGAATGGCGCATCATCTGCACACTTGGGGGCGTGACGCCCTGAGAAGGAAGGGGGAGTGACATGGAACTTCTGAACGTCCTGGCTGCGGCGGCGGGGGCCTTTGCCTTTGGTGGTATCTGGTACACGACCATGGCGAAACCCTGGATGGAGGCCGCCGGACTCACCATGGGGCCGGACGGGCGGCCTGCCGGTGGCGGCAGCCCGATGCCCTTTGTCGTCGGGATTGCGGCGATGATCCTGGTGGCGGGCATGATGCGCCATGTCTTTGCCATGGCCGGGCTTGACACAATCGGCGAGGGCATCATGGGCGGCGTTGGCATCGGCACCTTTTTCATCATGCCCTGGGTGGCGATGAACTATGCCTTCGGCCAGCGCGGCACCCGGCTGACGCTGATCGACAGCGTCAATGCCATCGTCGGCTGCACGATCATGGGGATCATTCTGACATTGTTCTGAAACGACCAAAGGGCCCCGGTCGCCTGACCGGGACCCTTTGCCACCCCGGTGCACCCCTGCACCATGCGAGCGTTGGATCACGGCCATCCTGGCCTTGTTGATCTGTTTGTGCCTGACGCGGCCTGAAACAGCAAGCGCCGAATATCTAAAATTTCAGGAAAACAATAGGTTACGGATAGGTAAAGGCGGGGCGTCCCATCGGCCGCCCCGCCTTTGGCCGGTCAGTTATAGACCGATTCCTTGCCGAAATGCTTGGTCAGCATGTAATAGACGACAGCGCGATATTTGTTGCGCTCGGATTTGCCATAGGTCTCGATCGCCGAGTTGATGGCGCCCATCAGTTCCGGACCGTCCTTGAGGCCCAGCTTCTTGATCAGGAAATTGTTCTTGACCAGTTCCAGTTCGGACGACTGGCTGGCCGCAACCGTTTCAGCATCGGCATTGTAGATCGCCGGGCCGCAGCCGATCACCACCTTGGTCAAGAGGCCCATGTCGGGGCTCATCTTGCACTTGTTCTTCAGATCATCCGCATATTTGGCGATCAACTCGTCTCGCTTACCCATGTTCCTCTCCGTTTGCGTTGGGATTATGTCATTTGGTTAGCCTATCGCACGCGAACTGTGCGGGGGAAAAATTGCTGAAAGCAAGCGTAAATGCTGCGGGCGCGGCGAAGGTGTCGGAAAACCGCCGGGCGGCCTGCCCGCGCAAAACAGGTTACCTTACAATAACAGGCACAGAACCCGGCCTTCAGCCCAGTATCTCTAGCAGCGACGGAAAGGCATACAGGCCGGATGCGCGGCCAGACGGCGGCACAATCGTTCTGAGAATACCATGCTCTACCAGAAGATTGGTGATGCTGTTTGCCGTCGGCTTTGGTATCCCCGCCTCACGCGTGAAGCGGCTGTTTCGAAAAATGGGATGTGCAAAGATATAGTCAAGCACATCACCAGACCATCTGGACCGCAGGATATCGCGCAGACGGATGCGCATTTCCTCATGATGTTGGCGGATGCGCCCGACCAGATCAATGTTCCGGTCGGCCTGAACCTTTAGTGCCGTCAGGAAGAAAAAGCACCAGCCGGTCCAGTCGCCTCTGGCCGACACTTCGCGCAGCCGGTCGATGTATTCTTCGCGATTGTCATCAAAGTAGTCGGCGACAAAAAAATGCGGCGCACTTAACACATGATCCTGCCACAGCATCAAAGGGATCAGCATTCGGCCGACCCTGCCATTGCCATCCTCGAACGGGTGCAAGGCTTCGAATTCGGCATGGGCGACAGCCGCACGAAGCAACGGCTGGGTTTCATCATTGCGGACATAGTCGACAAGCCGCGCCATGGCAGGCGGCAACGCGCTTGGCGATATAGGAATGAAGTCGATCCGTCGCTGCCGTTTGTCGCCGACATAATTTTGCTCGGCCTTGTAGTCGCCCGGGTGCTTTTCGGCACCTCGCCCATAGGAAAGCAGTGTTTTGTGGGCCGTCTTGATCAGCAGTTCCGAGATTCTGTAGCCATCTTTCATCTGGCTTTCGGCTTGACGCAGCGCCCGCGCATATAGCGCAACTTCGACTGTATCGTTGCGGGCGTCGTGCGAGGGGGTATCGCTGTCGGTCTCGGCCTCCAGCCGCAGCACCTCTTCCAATGTAGAGATGGTCCCCTCCATGCGCGAGGAGATCACCGCATCCCTGGCACGCAGCGGTGCCAAAAGCAGTTCGCTGTTCGGCAGGTTCATCAAAAGCGCGTCGAACCGGGTCAACCCTGCCACGGCGGCCGTCAGAGGATTCAGCAGCTGGTGAAGGTCCAGAGAGGCAGGAGGGAAGCTGCCATAGTGATAGGATGCCGCGTCCGTGGCGTCATATTTTGTGTTGTGTATCGTAATGAAGCGTTTTTCAGTCATAACCTGTCTTGTGGCAGGTTATGAGACTCAAAGCAAGTTTGTGTATCACATTTTCATGTTTCCCATCCACAAACTCGCTTGAGGCTAAAACTCGTACGCACCGCAAGTTGTGGTCAGTTTTTGGCAAGATACCATACACAAAAGCCCCGGCGTTTCCACCGGGGCCTTCTGTCACTGTGGGTCAGGAAGATCAGCCTTCGGCTGCCTCTTCCTTTTCCTTCTTGTCGGCCACGATCTCGGCGCCGGTTTCCTGGTCGACCATCTTCATGCCCAGCCGGACCTTGCCGCGTTCGTCAAAGCCCAGAAGCTTGACCTTGACCTCCTGGCCTTCCTTCAGCAGCTCGTTCGGATGGTTCAGGCGCTTGTTGGCGATCTGGGACACATGGACCAGACCGTCGCGCTTGCCGAAGAAGTTCACGAAAGCGCCGAAATCGACCAGTTTCACGACCTTGCCGGTATAGACCTTGCCCTCTTCCGGCTCGGCCACGATCGAATAGATCATGTCATAGGCGCGCTTGATCGCCGCCGCGTCGTTCGAGGCGATCTTGATCGTGCCGTCGTCGTTGATATCGACCTTGGCACCCGATGTCTCGACGATTTCACGGATGACCTTGCCGCCCGAACCGATCACTTCGCGGATCTTGTCGGTCGGGATCGACATGGTTTCGATCTTGGGGGCATATTCGCTGAAGGCGTTTGCCGACGACAGCGCCTTGGACATTTCGCCCAGGATATGCAGGCGGCCGTCCTTGGCCTGTGCCAGAGCCTGTTCCATGATCGCCGGGGTGATCCCGGCAACCTTGATGTCCATCTGCAGGCTGGTGATGCCGTTCGCAGTGCCCGCAACCTTGAAGTCCATGTCGCCCAGGTGATCTTCATCCCCCAGGATGTCGGTCAGGACCGCCCACTTGCCATCCTCTTCCAGGATCAGGCCCATGGCCACACCTGCAACCGGCGCCTTCAGCGGCACGCCCGCGTCCATCATCGACAAGGAACCGCCGCAGACCGATGCCATCGAGGACGAGCCGTTCGATTCCGTGATCTCGGACACGACGCGGATCGTATAGGGGAAGTCGGTCGGCGCCGGCAGAACCGCCTGCAGCGCGCGCCACGCCAGCTTGCCATGACCGATTTCGCGGCGGCCGGGCGAACCCACGCGCCCCACTTCGCCGACCGAATAGGGCGGGAAATTGTAGTGCAGAAGGAAGTTCGAACGCCAGTTGCCGTTCAGCGCGTCGATGATCTGCTCATCCTCGCCGGTGCCCAGCGTGGTGACGACCAGACCCTGGGTTTCGCCACGGGTGAACAGGGCCGAGCCGTGGGTACGCGGCAGAATGCCGGTCTCGCAGACGATCGGGCGCACGGTCTTTGTATCGCGGCCGTCGATGCGGGTGCCGTTGGTCACGACATCGCCGCGCAGGATCGAGGATTCCAGTTTCTTGATCGCAGCGCCCAGATCGGCGTGGGCCTGATCTTCCTCGGACAGGGCGCCGGTGATCGCGGTGACCGCCGCCGAAATGGCATTGGTCCGGTCCTGCTTGTCACGGATGGCAAAGGCCGCGCGCATCTCTGCCTCGCCCGCCGCCTTGACCTTGGCATAGATCGCCGAAATGTCGGGGGGGGTGAAGTCGAACGGTTCCTTGGCGCTGTCTTCGGCAAAGTCGATGATCAGGTCGATCACCGGCTGCATCGCATCATGGCCGAACTTCACGGCACCCAGCATCTCGGCCTCGGTCAGCTCGTAGGCCTCCGATTCGACCATCATGACCGCATCCTTGGTCCCGGCGATCACCAGGTCCAGGCGCTGTTCGGGGTTGGCACGCAGGTGGTGCATGTCATCCATCGACGGGTTCAGCACATAGGCGCCGTTGGCAAAGCCGACGCGCGCCGCCCCGATCGGGCCCATGAACGGCACGCCCGAAATGGTCAGCGCCGCCGAGGCCGCAATCATCGCGACGATGTCGGGGTCATTGTGCAGGTCGCAGGACAGAACGGTCGCCATGACCAGAACTTCGTTCTTGAACCCGTCAACGAACAGCGGGCGGCAGGGCCGGTCGATCAGGCGGGAAACCAGCGTTTCCTTTTCGGACGGACGCGCCTCGCGCTTGAAGAAGCCGCCGGGGATCTTGCCCGCGGCATAGTATTTTTCCTGATAGTGGACGGTCAGCGGGAAAAAGTCCTGACCCGGCTTTGCCTTTTTGGCAAAGGTCACGTTGGCCATGACCTGCGTTTCGCCCAGCGTCGCGATGACCGACCCATCGGCCTGACGCGCAACCTTACCCGTTTCCAGCGTCAGCGTTTCTTCGCCCCACTGGATGGATTTCTTCGTCACATTGAACATTGATCGTTCCCTCTCGAAGGTCCCGGCCCCTGCCGGTCCTCCATTGCTATGGCGGCCCCATTGCCGCCGCCCCCTATCCTTTGCATGCGGCCGGGGGCGGGCCTCACGTCACAGATGGCGGGCGCCATACAGGAAAACCGGGGGATTGGAAAGGGAGATGGTGGCAGGTGCCCCTCTTATGCGGCCAGCGACACCACCGCCCCAAGCCCCACGACCGCGACAAACAGCGCCGCGATGACAGCCAGCGCCAGCGGGCGCAGGCCCGCCTTGCGCAGATGGTGCAGGTTGGTCTCCAGCCCCATGGCGGCCAGGGTCATGGTCAGCAGGAATGTCGTTGCCGTCACCACCCGGCCCTGCCAGGCTGCGGGAAGCCCGCCGGTTGCCGAGTTCAGCGCCACGATGGCAATGAACCCCAGCACGAACCATGGCATCGGTGCCCGGCCGGTGCTGCCTTTGCCCCGCGCCGCGACCGCCCCCAGGGTCAGGATCATCGGCGCCAGCATCATCACCCGCGCCAGCTTGGCCACCGTGCCGCTTTGCCCCGCGACATCGCCCAGCGCGAACGAGGCCGCGACGACCTGCGCCACCTCGTGCAGGCTGGTCCCGGCCCACAGGCCATAGGCCCGGGGCGTCAGGCCCAGGGGCCCGTCCAGCAGCGGAAACAGGACCATGGCGACCGTGCCCAGCAGGGTGACGCTGGTCACGGCATAGGCCACATCCTCGTCCCGGCCCCGCGTCACGGAATTGCAGGCGATGATGGCCGACGCACCGCAGATGGCCGTGCCCGCCGCGATCAGTTCGGCCAGCCGCGGCTCGACCCCAATCACCCGGCCCATCAGGCGCGTGAAGAGGAAGGTCGATACAAGGGTGACGATGATCGCCAGAACCCCCGACAGGCCGACCTGCTGCAACTGCGCGATGGTCAGCTGAAAGCCCAAAGCCATGATCGCCAGCCGCAAGAGGCGGCGCAGGGTAAAGGCCGCACCCGGCCCCATGGATGCAAGCGGCCCGGTCAAGGCGCGCAGCCCGACCCCAAGCCCCATGGCCAGGATCAGGGGGCTGAGGCCGGGAATGCCGCTGGATCGTTGCAGGACCACCGCCGCCAGCGCGATCCCTGCACAGAGCGCAATGCCGGGCACCAAGCCGCCAAGGCGGGCGAACATGGCCATGGGTACGGAAAGGGGGACAGAGGCGTTCATGACAAATCCAAGGGCTTTCGGATGTCATGCCGCAGATTTTTGATCAGTAAAATCGAATGTTTCTTGTCATATTGATCCATAAATCAGATCATTCAGCATGACCCTCGACCAACTTCGCATCTTTGTCGCCGTCGCCGCCCGGTCGCACATGCGCCGCGCGGCAGAGGATCTGCACATGACGCAGTCCGCCGTCTCGGCCGCCGTTGCGGTGCTGGAAGGCCAGCATCAGGTGCGCCTTTTCGACCGGGTCGGGCGGCGGATCGAACTGACCGACGAGGGCCGCGCCTTTCTGCCGACGGCGCGGGCCGTGCTGTCGCAGGCGGACACGGCGCGCATCCATCTGGGCGATCTTGCGCGCGAACCGCGCGGGCGCCTGCGCATCCATGCCAGCCAGACGGTGGCCAGCCACTGGCTGCCCCGCCGTCTGGTCACGCTGCATGCCCGCCATCCGGGGATTGCGATTGCGCTGACGGTCGGCAATACGGCGCAGGTGGCCGAAGCCGTCAGCACAGGGGCGGCGGACATCGGTTTTGTCGAAGGCGACGTCACGCAGGGCGATCTGATGCGCAAGGTCGTGGCCGAGGACGAACTGGCGCTGGTCACCGCCACAGGCAACCCCTTTGCCGCCCTGCCCCAGCCCAGCGCCGACGACTACCGCGCCGCCCTTTGGGTTCTGCGCGAACCGGGGTCAGGCAGCCGCGCGCAATTCGAGACCCATCTTGGCGGCATGGGCCTGACGCTGGGCGACCTGACCGTCGCCTTTCACCTCCCTTCGAACGAGGCGGTGCTGGCCGCTATCGCCGCCGGGCCGATGGTCGGCATGATCTCGCATCGCGCGGCCCGTGGGGTCAGCGGCCTGACCGTGCGGCAGGTCAGCTGGGCCCCCGCCCCCCGCCGCAGCTTTTCGGCCCTGACGCATCCCGAACGCCACCGGACCCGCGCCGTTCAGGCGCTGTTCGATGTATTGTCGCCGGGCGGGCAAGCGGACGGTCTTGCCAAAGAGGCTGAAAATCCTGCCAATGGCCCGCAAAGCAGGACAGTCGTTCAGGACAAGACAGACATGATCGGGCAACCACAGATGATATCCACCGACACGGGTCGCTGGACGGACCGGCCCGCGCACCGGGCCTGGCTGCAGGGGCAGGCGGATGCGTTGTGGGACTTTTTCCAGCCCGCCTTTGTCGACCCCCAGGGCGGGTTCCTTGACCTTCGGGCGGACGGAACGCCGCTGGACCCGGCGGGGCAGGTTCACCCGATCCATATCGCTGCCCGCGCGGTCCATTGCTTTGCCATCGGCGCGCTGCTGGGGCGGCCGGGGTCGGCGGCAGTCGTCGACCATGGGATGGACTATCTCTGGACCCACCACCGCGACCGGGCGCATGGCGGCTATCATTGGTCGGTCCGGGGCGGTGCGCCGGTCGATGCGACCAAGCAGGGCTATGGCCATGCCTTTGTGCTGCTGGCGGCGTCGTCAGCGAAACTTGTCGGCCACCCCCTGGCCGATGCGATGCTGGCCGACGTGACCGACATCCTTGAAACTCGGTTCTGGGGGGCTGCCCATGGCGCGATTGCCGAGGAATTCACCGCTGACTGGCAGCCGCTGGAGGGGGGCACCTATCGCGGTCAGAACTCCAACATGCACCTGACCGAAGCGCTGATGGCCGCGTTCGAGGCGACGGGCGACAGCACCTATCTGGCCCGTGCCCGGTCGATCGCCGACCTGGTGATCAACCGCGCCGCACGGTCGGCCGGCTGGCGGGTGGCGGAACATTTCGATGCGGGCTGGACCATCGACCGCAGCTATTACCACCCGAACGAGATGTTCCGCCCGGCGGGCACCACCCCCGGCCACTGGCTGGAATGGGCGCGGCTCTTGCTGCAGCTGTGGGTGCTGGACGGGCGGCGCGAAGGCTGGATGGTCGAGGCGGCCGAGGCCCTGTTCCGCCAGTCGATGGCGCTGGGTTGGGACGGGGTCAGGGGCGGCTTTTTCTATACGCTCGACTGGGACGACCGGCCGGCGAAATCCATGAAACTCTGGTGGCCCGCCTGCGAGGGCGCAGCGGCGGCGCATGTTCTGAACGACCTTAGCCCCAGCCCGGAATGGGAGGGCGCCTATCGCCGGATCTGGGACGTGATCGCCGCGCACCATATCGACCGCACCCACGGCGGCTGGCACGAGGAACTGACCGAAGACCTGCGCCCCTCGCACGCCCTCTTTCCCGGAAAGGGCGACATCTACCACGCTTTGCAGGCCTGCCTGATCCCGCTTTATCCGGCGGTCGGAAGCCTGACGCGAGCGATCGGGATGGCGCGGTGATTGTAAGCCACACCGCCCACCAAAGCCCGGGGCAAGTGACCCGGGCGCCGCGAGCGTTGTGAGAAGCACCGTCCACGTGGCGATAGCCGCGTGGACCGCGCCTCCCTGCCGCGCCACGGGCGCGGCGTTCTTCGGGGAAACGTGCCACCGGCACGTTTCTTCCCCCTCATCACCCCACCGGGCGGCGGGCGCTTCGCACCCGCCTGGGCAGGCACGGACCACGCCCAATCGTCCGGCGCGGCGGAGAACCCCTTGGCCTACGGCTTGCGCCTTCGGCCAACGGACCGGGTGACCTGCCACTGGCAGGTCACCTGATCGGTCCGAAGGAAGGGACCTTGCGATGCGCCGGGTGTAAACTGCATGGGACCAAAAGGGCTATTCTGCAGGCCGGTCGTCACACCGCCAGAGCATAGGTATAGCTGGTCGACCTGTGATACCCCGGATGGGCACTTTCGCCCACCTT
>CAZKJZ010000038.1:0-18757 GCA_964553145.1 uncultured Frigidibacter sp.
GAAAACCGTTGTCGGTGCAAGCCGACCGTGGGTTCGAATCCCACCCTCTCCGCCACTTCAGTCCTTGAGTGGGCACTGGGTTTACGCCACCGCCCGCCACCAGTGTCTGAAGCAGCCGGGACTTCGATCCTATGATCCTGACTTCGCCGGTATCGACCTCGACACGCTGGGCGAGGGCGCGGAGGTGGTCGCGGCGATAGCCGCCGCCTTCGAGACGGATGCGCACGCGAGCGGTTTGGGCGAAGGTTCGCAGCAATTCCGATGTTACGGCCTTCTGGCCGGAGTTCTGGAGCATGGCCTGTGCCCGGTCGGCATCGGCCCTGGACTGATCGCGGATTGCCTTGAGGCCGTCGATGCGGTCCTTAAGGGCGGGATCGTTTATGTCTGCAACGCCCGCTTCGATGGCGTCGTAAAGGCGCTTCAACCGCAGGTCCGATTCCGTCGCGCGTTTGTTGAGTTCAGCGATATGCTCGCGGCGGCGTTCGCCCTGCTCCTGCCGCCGGTCGAGAATGGCGGCGAGGATGATCTCCAGCCGCTCGGGCTGAAGCAGCCGGTCCTCCAGATGGCTGGCGACCAGATCATCCAGTTTCTCCATCGGCACTGCCATGCCCTCGCAGGCAGTCGGCCCCTGACGCGCTTTCATCGAACAAGCGTAGTAGCGGTAGCGCCCGCCCTTGCCGGTGCGGATCGTCATGGCTCCGCCGCACTTTGCGCAATGAATGAGGCCGGTAAGCATGGTCGGCCCGCTGATGACGCGGGCGGGTGTGACTTTCGGGTTGCGGGCTTTGAGCAGCGCCTGCACGGTGTCAAAGGTCTGGCGGTCGATGATCGGCGGGACGGGAACCGTCACGACCTCACTGGCGGGATTCAGTGCTTTGGACTTGCTGCGTTTATTGAACTCATGCTCGCCCATGTAAGTGCGGCGGGTCAGGATGCGGTGGACCTGGCCGATGCCCCAACGCCCGCCATCACGGGTGAAGATGCGACGGCTGTTGAGGTAGCTGACGATGTTCTTCACGCCCATCTGCCCCGTGGTGCCGTCACCTTCCAGCGCAAGGCGATAGATCAGCCGCACCGTGTCCGCATGCAGCGGGTCGATCTCAAGCTTCTTCTTGGTCTTCGCTCCGCGCTGTTCAGCAGCAACAGTGCGATAGCCGATGGGCGGCAGTGAGCCGTTCCAGAAGCCCTGTCGGGCATTCTCCTTCAAGGCGCGGATGACGTGCTTGGCGTTTTCCTTGGACTGGTATTCATCGAAAAGCGCCATGATTTGCCGCATCATGACGTGCATCGGATCGTCACCCATCTCCTGCGTGATGGAGACCAGTTTCACGCCGTTTTTCGCGAGCTTTCTGACGTAGAACTCCAGCTCGAAATGGTCGCGGAAGAACCGGCTGAAGGAATGGACCACGACAACATCGAACAAGGCGGGTTTCGATGTGCCCGCCTCGATCATCCTCTGGAACTCCGGACGGCGGTCATTGGTCGCCGATGCGCCCGGCTCAACAAAGGTTTCAACCAGTTGCAGTCCCCGCGCCTCGCAATAGGCTTCGCCCTGCCGCTTCTGGTCGGGGATCGACACATCATGCTCGGCTTGCCGTGCAGTGGACACACGAAGGTAAAGGGCGGCGCGGAGGGGCATCGTGGTTGCGGTCATGCCGGGCTTCCTTCGGCAGCAGCCTCATCTGGCGACAAAACAACGACACCGAACGGCAGGAAATGCTTCGTGTTGCGGGTTACAATGGTGAGGTCATGCGCCGCAGCGATCCCGGCGACAACAGCATCGGCCATGCCGGGATCGTGGCCCGCTGCGTTTGCCTTCGCTTCCAGCCGCCCGCTGAGCGCGGCGGCCTGTGCGTCGAAGCCGATTATCTTGTCGTCGTATGTCGCAACCAGACCGCTGAGCCATGCTTTCAGGCTCACGGCCTTCGACGTTGCGCCCTTGTGGTCGAGAAGTGCTATCCCCTTCTCGATCTCGTGGACGGCGACAACCGACAGGAATATCCGGCCATCGCTGTCCATGCGGTCCAGCCAGTCGAGGAAACCAACCGATGCTTCCGCCCTCGACGGTGCCAGCATCGAGATCACATTGGTGTCGAGAAGAAAGCCGTTCAAAGCTCAACCTGCCGCGATGGCGCGGGATTGCGCTTGAAGTCTTCGCCCGGGAATGTCCGAAGATAGCTGACGAGGCCCGCCCGTTTGCGTTCCAGCGCCTTGCGCACAATCTTGGCCGCCTCGACCGACACCAGGGCCGCGACGGGTTTGCCATGACGGGTGATGGTCACGATCTCGCCTTTGACGGCCTCATCGACAAGGCTGGAAAATCCGGCCTTGGCATCTCTGAGATTGATGGTCAGCATGACGCTTTCTCCATATGTGGGCATATGTGACTACATATAGCTCATTGAGAAACGGATTTCAACTCCGACCACGATATCCCGACGCATCAACCCGTTGGCCCGAACATCTCATCGAAGAGATCGCCGAACCAGCGTTCGAACAGCTTGACCTCAGCCTCGGTGACCGGGACGGGGTCGGACCAGTTGTCGGTGACGCTCCATTTGGCGAGGTCGTGTCTGGGCGGTCTGCCCATGGGGACAGGGTATCCCAGAAGCTCTTCAAGCTGCTCTGAGGCCGTGAGCGGCCTTGCACGCCTGGAAGGGGGCAAACTGCTGGCGTTGTTCTTCACCCGGTCAGTCGCCATCGCAGTCGGGTGCATCCATCGGACGCCATGCGACCGGATTGGCAATCCAGCGGTTGATTTCGGATTCATGCCAGCCTGCGCCGTTGGTGCTGATCCTGACCTGAGCGGGGAATGTGCCCTCGGCGATCTTGCGGTAGATGGTGGAGCGGGACAGGCTGGTGCGGGCCAGCACGGTGTTCAGGCGGATGATGCGGTCTGGTTGTCGCATGGTCACGCTGCCTTCTGGCGTTCTTTTCGAGTGGTTATCGGGATCAGGCAGGACGGGCACACATGCACGCAAGGTCGTTTTCATCGGCATAGCACCCCGGCGCGGAAACGGTTGCAAATCGGAAAGGTCAGAGTCCGATGCCGCGTCCCCGGCCAAGATCGAGGCCGTGGTTGAACGCAAGTTCAACGCCGAGACGGCGTCCGCTCTCCATCCGGATACCGAGCGTGGCCCTGCGGCTGGCAAGCAGGGACTCCAACTGCGGATCGCGCTCAAGGCTCTTCGCCATGTCGCCCATCGCCGCCCGCGCCGCCTTGTAGCCGGACATGTCACCCGCCTGATACTGGTGCTGGCTGGTCCGCTGAAGCGCCCGCCAGCGCCGAACGAAGCGTTCGGCGCGGTAGCCGGGGTCGCTGGCTGGATCGGCCCTGATTTCAGTTTCGAGCTGGAGGGCACGGATGGCAGCGGCGACGCTGGACTTGCCGGGCAACCCTGCCGGATCAAGGGTTTTCTCCCTTCCCGGTCCCGGCCTGACCTCCGGGCCGCGCGCGCCGCCTCCGGGCGGGCGCAGCCGGTCGGGCGCGGCCCCCCGCAACAGTTCTGCAGCATGGGCACGAAAGCTGATCCCGCGCCGTTCGGCATAGGCTTGTGTCGGGTCAAGGTACCCATAGTCCGATGCCATGTCCTTCGCCCGGTCGCGCGACAGGGCACGGACAAGCTGGTCTTGAGTGGCAAAATCGTCGCGGCCATAGTGCAGGTCGGTGCCGTCGCGGTGCCGCGACAGGGCAACATAGCTGCCGTGGGTATCCATGCCCGGTGTTGCGAGGAGGTGGGTGCGGTCTACCGTCATCCCTTGAGCCTTGTGGATCGTCGCCGCATAGCCGTGATCGATGCGGTTGTAATCCTTCAAATCAAAGGCGATGGACCGACCATCGTCTGCCTTCACAGTCATGCTTTGCGCGCTGACCTGCTCGACCGTCCCGAGCGTGCCATTCTTCACGCCAAGACTCCGCTCGTTTTTCAGGAACATGACGCGATCCCCGACGGCGAAGTTGCGCGCGCCGCGCTCAACCGCGACGCGCACGTCCTCGCCCAGATCCCCAGTCTCCCGCATCCTGTCGCGGGCGGCTTCGTTGAGTTCCCGCACCTCGGCATTGGTGTGGGTCAGGATGATCCTGCTTCTGCCGGGTGCTGCCTGGCGCTGGCGGTCCCAACCGTCAACCAGGTCGCTGCGCGCCTGCTCGCGTGTTTCAGCGGAATGCACCATGTCGTGACGGACATAGGCCTGGATCGCAGCGCCAGTCTTGGCGGTCGCCAGATCACGCGTGGCCTTGCGCTGCCAGTCCTTACGCTGACGGCGCACTTCATGGATTTCCACCCCGCCATGACGCTCGTGGATCGATCGGAAGGCCGCGCCCGCCTCGATGGCCTGCAACTGCTGCGGATCGCCGACCAGCACCACCTTTGCGCCCGCGTCCTGCGCATGAGACAGCACCCGCTCCAACTGCCGCGTGCCGACCATCCCCGCCTCGTCGATGACCAGCACATCGCGGCTGGTGAGGATGTCGCGCCCGTTCTTCCACTGGTGTTCGAGGCCGGCGATGGTGCGCGACGAAATCCCCGACCCGCCTTCCAGATTTTCCGCCGCGATGCCGGACAGCGCCGCGCCCCGGACCTGATAGCCCGCCGCTTCCCAAGCCTCCCGCGCCACGCCCAGCATCGCGCTCTTTCCTGTCCCGGCATAGCCCACGATGATGCCAAGATCGCGTCCGCCCGTAATATGTGCCAGCGCCTCGGCCTGCTCTCCCGACAGGACGAGGCCACGTTCCGCCGCACACGCCAGAGCGGCTTTGCAGTCCGCATCGCGCACTGCATGGCGATTGCGTTCCGTCATGAGCGCGGCGGCACGGTGCAAGCGCTGTTCCGTCTCGATCATGTCGCGGGTGGTGAAGCGATCCTGCCCCAGTCCATCCTTGCCCAATTTGACCAGACCAGGCGCACCGCGCATTGCGCCCATAACCTGGTTGAACTGGTCGATGCTGTCGCTGTGCCGATGCGCGAACATCGCCATGTCCCGGTGCGTGAACGTAGATTTCTGATGTGTGATCGCGTCCAGCGCCACCGAAGGATCGGCAATGATCCGCGCGCCGTTGTCACGGGCTATCTCGCGGTGCATTTCCGCGCGGTCGGCGGTCTCGGTCCCTTCGCCCTCAATCCGCTGTGCGGGTGCGCCGATCAGGTTTTGCGGCTCCAGCCCGATCCCCTGCGCCTCAAGGCTGCGATGGTCGATGCGCGCGTCTATGTCGAGTTCGGCCAGCCGCGAATTGGCAAGCTCCGCCCAGCGTTCGCGCCAGCGGGTCACCAGTTCCGTGCGGTTCCAGTCCCGCACCTTCGGGCCGAAACCGTTCTGATCCACGGCCCGCATCGTCAACATGACATGGGCATGGGGTTTGGGCATCCCATTCTCGCCCCTATCCCAATGCACGTTGAGGTCGGCGATCATGCCCCGGTCAACAAATTCCGCCTTCGCGAAGTCGCGGGCAAGTTCGATGCCCTGCGCCTGTGTCAGCTCGCGCGGCAGTGCGAATTCCACCTCGCGGGCAAGCTGCGCATCCTTGCGCGCCTCGAAGGATTCGACATCGTTCCAGAGCCGTTCGCGGTCGCCCCATACCTCGGGCGCGTTCTCCGGCAACATGACCTCGGAATAGACAACGCCGCGCTTGGCGGTGAAGTCATGGGCACGGTCAAGGCGCCCATCGCGCAGCCGTGACGCTGAGCGGTAGGCGGCGGAGGCCACAACGCTGGAACCGGCCTTGCGGCCAACGACCTTGACGTGAAGATGATAGATTGCCATCGCAATCCGATCATTGGCACGAGGCCGCTGACGTCGGAACGACGTATAAGCGCGCCCTCCCTCGAAAAAATCTCGGGATGGACCGGGGCGTCCCAGACCGTTCCGGCAACCGTGCAGCATTTCCGCAGGCACCGAACTATCATAACTGCATCAATGGCTTATGGAGGCGATGATGCGCAAGCCACGGGACTATGATGCGGAACTGAAGGCACTGGAGGACAAGGCGCAGGAACTGAAGATGCGCAAGGTGCAGCAGCTTGGCGAGTTGGTCATCGCCACCGGAGCCGATGCCTTCAGCGCCGAAGAACTTGCGGGCGCGCTGATCGTGCTGGCTGAGACGAGGGATAAGGACAAGAGGGAGGCTTGGGCCAAACGCGGGACCGCCTTCTTTCAAGGCCGGTCCCGGAGAAGTGCATCAGTGCCTGACCGCGACACTGGCCGCGCTCCGCCGCAACCGGGTAGCGCGCAACCGCCATCAGGCGGCTCGGGCGCGGAATGACATGCGGGCATGGCAGGTCGAGCGCCGCAAGCGCACGCGGCATCTGATCGAACTCGGCGGCCTCGTCGCCAAGGCCGGGATCGTGGACCTGACCGGCGATGATCGGACCACGATCTACGGTGCGATGATCTGGGTGGCCGAAAAACTGGAGAGCAATGAACGGGATAAGGCGCTGGCGCTCTGGGCCGCGAAGGGAAAACGGGCGTTCGAGGTGGAGCGCGACGGCAAGTCTCTTGCCGACGCGCAGGACCAGCCCGATGGTGTCTGACCGATGGCTGGCGGCACGGAGCCCCACATGTCGCAGCGCTGTCCGCCATCGCTCGGCTTGCCGCACGAAGTCGCGTGTCTGCGCCCGTGTTTCTCGACGTTGATGTGGGCAAAACCGTTTCACCCAGCGTTGCAGTATTGGCATTGCGAGCGCACATGAAATAGCTAAAATAGCTTATCCGCTGTGGGACTGATCACATGAAAACCATGTCTGCCAAAGATGCGAAAAACAGCTTCGGCCTGTTGTTGGATCAAGCCAGAGCAGAACCAGTTCAAGTGGAGAAACATGGTCGGCCAGTTGTGGTTGTAATGAGCGTCGAGGAGTTCGAGAAGCTTTCCAGCGCGCGCACAAAAGGCAGGCAGGTTTCCGAACGGCAAAGGCCGGAAGAAGGCTGAAGTCAATATGTATGCCAGGGGGCGAACGAGAGCAGAGATGTTGGTGCGTGGGCGTGAGCACAGGGGGCTGGCCCAACAGCGGTTTCCGGCTTACAAAGTGGTCGATCTGTTTGCGGGGCCAGGGGGGCTTGGGGAAGGCTTCGCTTCAAGCGTTGACGAGAAAGGATGCTCTCGTTTCACCAGCGTCGTATCAATTGAGCGGGACGAGTTTTCACATCAGACCCTTCTCCTGCGGCACTTCATCAGGCAGTTCCCGGAAGGCGAAGTGCCTGATGACTATTATGCGTTTCTCGCCGGAGACATTTCACGCGACCAGCTTTACCAGCGCTATCCAGCCGCGCATCGTCATGCGGCATCGTCCGCTCTACAGATTTCGCTCGGCTCAGAGTCTCATGGGCAGGTGCAGGAGATTATTCGGGAGCGGATCGGCGGAAGCCGTCGATGGGCGCTTGTCGGAGGTCCTCCCTGCCAAGCTTATTCGCTTGTCGGGCGCTCTAGGATGATGGGCCGATCTGACTTTGAGAAGGACGAGCGCCACACGCTCTACCTTGAATATCTCAGGATAATTGCCGACCACCGCCCGCCTGTGTTCGTGATGGAGAATGTAAAGGGTCTGCTTTCTGCGACCATAGAAGGCAAATCGGCAATCGCGCGGATTTTACGTGATCTTTCCCGTCCGAATACGGCTATTCCTGACGCTCCGAGCGATCTGACATACAGGCTGTACTCACTGGCCGAAGACGATATGGCGGACGAGGAAGTGGACCCGCGCCTGTTTGTCGTGCGCGCCGAAGAATACGGCATCCCTCAGGCTCGGCATCGCATGTTCATTGTCGGCATCCGCAGTGACCTGAACGTCCGCCCCGGAGTACTGAAGAAGATGGCGGCTCCGACGGTGCAGGAGACGATCGGATCGCTTCCATCCATACGCAGCGGTCTATCCAAGGAGAAGGACAGTGCGACAGCCTGGCTGAGTGAATTGCGGGCCATATCGAGCATGAATGTCCGCCGTCAGTTGAACGGCGCGACCTACGCAGGCGAGGTCGCCCGTGCTCTCGATTTCCATAATCTGATTGAGGTGAAATCGCCCCGCGCCGTCTCGTCCACGCGCTATCCTATGCGCAGGCCCGCGCATGACGTGTTGCGCAGCCTTTACGACGAGCGGCTTTCGGTGCTGACTGCGCACGAAGCGCGCAGCCATATGGCCTCTGATCTCAGGCGGTATCTCTACGCCGCCACCTTTGCGCAGAAGACAGGACGCAGCCCCAAGCTTGCGGATTTTCCCGAGGGCCTGCTGCCGGAGCACAGGAATGTCGAGCTTGGCCGTACTGGCAAGATGTTTTCGGATCGCTTCCGGGTGCAACTGGCGGATCACGTCTCCACCACCATCACGTCCCACATCTCAAAGGATGGACACTATTTCATCCATTACGATCCCGCGCAGTGCCGCAGCCTCACCGTGCGGGAGGCGGCACGTCTTCAGACATTCCCCGACAATTACTTTTTCGCCGGGCCGCGCACAGCCCAGTACCATCAGGTCGGAAACGCCGTCCCACCGCAGCTTGCAAAGCAGATTGCGGAAATCGTGGCGCAGGTACTCGATTCCATCCGAGAAGACCGTTGATGGCAGATACGATCCCGCGCGAACGGCGAAGCTGGAACATGTCTCGGATAAAAGGACGGGACACCGGCCCGGAATTGCGGCTTCGTTCGCTGCTGCATCGAGCGGGCTTCAGGTTCAGGCTTCACGCGAAGGAGCTTCCCGGCAAACCTGATATCGTCCTTCCGAAATACCGCGCGGCGATTTTCGTCCACGGATGTTTCTGGCATCGCCATGAAGGGTGTCGTAACACCACGATGCCTTCGACCAGAACTGAGTTCTGGAAGTCGAAATTCGCTTCCAATGTAGGCAGGGATGAGCGCAACCAGGCCGCCCTTAGGGCGGCGGAATGGACTGTCTTCACAGTATGGGAATGTGAGCTGAAAAGCGATGCGCCCGGCGTGGTGGAAAGACTTTCCTACGATATCCGTGAGGCGGACTGATGGCACGAAATATCCCGCTCCCGCCAAGTGCGGCCTGCCTCTCTGCCTCAATGCGTGATCTGGGCTATTCGCTTGAAGCTGCGGTTGCCGACCTTATCGACAACAGCATCTCCGCCGATGCGTCGAAGATCGATATCTTCTGTGAACCTTCAGTTCCGCAGCCCGTCCTCGTCATCCTTGATAACGGGCGTGGCATGGACGCCGCCGAGCTTCTGGTGGCCATGCGGCACGGGGCCGCAAACCCGCGTATGGAGCGATCCCCCAAAGACCTGGGCCGGTTCGGGCTCGGTCTCAAAACCGCCTCGTTCTCTCAATGCCGCTCCCTCACCATCGTGAGCACAAAGGATGGCAGTCTGTCAGCGGCTGAATGGAACCTTGACGTTATCGACCAGGCGGATGACTGGATTCTCAGCATTCTCGACGAAGAAGATATCGCAGCTCTACCCTATGTGGACCACCTTGGCGCACACGGCACCGCCGTCATCTGGAGGGAAATGGATCGCTTGCTGGAGGACGAAACCGGCAACCGCCGGGATGAGATCGTAAATGAGAAGCTGGATGTTCTGGAGAAGCATCTAGCGCTCGTCTTCCACCGTTTTCTGGCCGGTGAAATCCGAGGCCGGGGCCGCATCGCGATCACGGTGAACGGACATCCGGTCGAAGCCTTTGACCCGTTCTGCCGCAAAAACACTCATACTAGGTATCTGCCGGAAGAGATTGTATGGATCGGATCGGCAGCGGTGCATCTGCAACCTTACATCCTTCCCCACCATTCGAACCTGACGGCCCGCGAATACGATTTCTATCAGAACCGCAGCGATTTCATCTCTAATCAGGGAGCCTACATCTACCGCAACGGCAGGCTGATGGCGTGGGGTGACTGGTTCCGGCTGATACCGAAGGGGGAAGCGACCAAGCTGGCCCGCGTTCAGATCGACTTTCCGAACAGCCTCGATGAAGCGTGGACCATCGATATCAAGAAGTCGCGATCCCGTCCGCCGCTGCCGGTAAGGGAACGGCTGCGGCAGATTATCGCGCAGGTCTCAGGTGCAAGCACGACCGTTCACCGGGGGCGCGGCCAGAAGCTCTTCCATGAAATTACAGCGCCGCTGTGGGAGCGATATGCCGACAAGGCGGGCATCCGGTATGCACTGAACAGGACACATCCGCTGGTACAACGCCTGCACCAGAAACTGGACAGCGAAGGTGTGCGTCACCTCGACCTTCTGCTGGAAGCAGTTTCAGCATCACTGCCTGTCGAGATGATCTACTCGGACTATTCGACGCACCCCCGCTACGTGAGCCAGATGCCGCAGGTCGATGACGTGAAGGACCGCCTTGACGACCTCAGACGTGCTCTGTGGGGTGACGGGCCGGGGAATGCGGATGCATTCAGGGATATTGTCAGATCGACACGACTCTTTGACGATCACGGGGAGATCGTTGAGAATTACATTCGGGGGGAATTCGCTTGAGTACACAGGGTGATAAGGAGAAGATTGTTCTTGCTGCACTGATTGGCGCGTTCGACGATCAGAACGATCTGCCATCACGCGATGAGATCACGGCCAAGGCTGCCCTCCTCGCACCGCTGCTCGGTTACTCCGGCGATCTTCAGAACATCATCACTGAAGCCGAGACGGCAATCCCGTCACGCATGAACGCGGGCGTCTCACTAGTCGATGTAGATGCCGCGCATGACGAAGACTGGATTCACAAGCGCGAAATCGACACGACCTATACGGATGCTTATGGTGGCTATCTGCGCAGCCAGGGCTGGAAGCCCACCGTTGTGAACACTCTCCTCAACGCTGACGGCTCAAAAATTCTCGGCCTGCTCCAGGACCCGACCAGCGAAGGCGAATGGAAGCGCCGTGGCCTCGTCATCGGTCATGTCCAGTCTGGCAAGACTGCCAACTACATGGGTGTGATCGCGAAAGCTGCCGATGCCGGATACAAGTTCATTATCGTCATCGCGGGCATTCACAATAATCTGCGCAAGCAGACCCAGCAGCGCGTCGATGAGGGATTTGTCGGACGCTCCAGCGATCCGGAAAATCGCGTGAACATCGGTGTAGGGCTGGACAGGAGTTACCCGAACCCTGTCACGCTCACGAACATAAACTCCGATTTCAACAAGCAGACCGCGAATGTAAGCGGCGCGCAACTGAACGATTTCAAAAATCCTGTCATTCTTGTCATCAAAAAGAATGTGAAGACGCTCGAAGCTCTGCACGTCTGGTTGCGGGAGCTGAACGCGAAAGGACGCGACCGCATCGCCGATGTCCCTATGCTGGTCATCGACGACGAGGCTGACAACGCATCGATCAACACCAACAAGCCGGACATCAATCCGACCGCCACCAATGCGTGGATAAGGAAGATTCTGCGGTTGTTCACCAAGAACTGTTACGTCGGATATACGGCCACGCCGTTCGCCAACATATTCATCGATCCCGACGCTTTCGACAAGGATGCCTACGAAGAGCTGTTCCCGAGCGACTTCATTCACTCGCTGGATGCGCCGACCACATATTTCGGGCCGGACAAGGTTTTCCTGAACGACGAGAGCAGCAGTGCGGTCCTGCGGCAGGTCGAGGACTGCGAGGAATACCTGCCGTTCATTCATAAGAACGGTTTTCCAGTCGCGGAACTCCCACCCAGCCTCTATCGTGCGCTGGATCAGTTCATCGTCGCACGCGCCATCCGCAACCTCAGAGGTCAGGAGCGGAAACACTGCTCCATGCTGATCAACGTGTCCCGTTTCGTATCCGTTCAGAAGGAGGTGCGGAGCTTCATCGGACTTCGCCTCGACCGGATGCGGGAAGCCGTGAAAGCCAATTACATGATGCCGGAAGCCACATCATCGAAAAACGAACACATGGCACGCCTGCGCGCCGCGTATGATGCCGAGTTCGCCGCCAACGAATTTGGCGGGAGAAATTACTCCTGGAATGAAGTGAAAGCGGCTCTCTGGGGCGTCTTCGAAGGCCTTCGCACCTATGTGGTCAACAGCAAGAGTGACGAGGTTCTCGATTTCGCGAAGTATGAGAAGGATAACATCGGCCTGACCGCCATCGCAATCGGCGGCCTCAGCCTGTCACGTGGCCTGACGATCGAAGGGCTGACAATCAGCTACATGTACCGCAACACCAAGATGTACGACACGCTGATGCAGATGGGGCGCTGGTTCGGTTATCGACCAGGCTATGAAGATGCCTGCCGGGTCTGGCTGCCAAACGACTCGATCAACTGGTATAAGCACATTGCACTGGCATCCGAGGAACTGCGTCAGCAGATCACGCGGATGCGTCAGGCCGACATGAGCCCACGGGATTTCGGCCTTTACGTGAAGTCCCACCCTGACAGTCTGATGGTGACTGCCGCCAACAAGATGCGCAACGGCGAGAAGGTCGTTCTGAACCAGAATCTGACTGGCACACTTCAGGAAAGCTGGTTGCTTCCTCTCGATCCTAAGATCAATCAGGACAACGAGGAACTGATCGCGGAATACTGGCGCGACGGTTTTGGCGGCAGAGCGGAGCCGACCGAAAAGGGATGGTTTATTCCTGACGTTGATGTCGGGAAAGTCGATGAATTCCTGTTGCGGTTCAAGGCCCATAAATCCGCGAGAAAGCGGAAAACCGACGCGGCTGAGTACCTGCTCAAGATTGCGCCGAAATTCTCCAAAGCTGATGTTCTGCTTATCTCGAAAGGGCCTGGCGACCCGACAGCATATCGGCTTGGCGCACAGGACCGGACTGCTGAAAAGGATGCCACGCCTGATAAATGGCAGGTTTCAGGATACCGTGTCGCCAGTCGCGGCGACGAGAAGCTTGGCCTGACAGACGATCAGATTTCCGCCGCGGAGAAGCTAGCGTCTGAGGACGCCAAGTCCAAAAAGAAAAAGCCCTCTGACGTTCACTATCGCATGGTCCGTAAAAAGCCGCTGTTGATGGTACATGTTCTGGAGCCGACCGAAAATCCTGCATTCGCAGGTTACAGGGTTCCCGCTTGGGGGCTGAGCTTCCCTGACGGCCTGTATGGTGCCGACTTCGAGATCGAGGTGATCGCCAACAAGGTCTGGATGGAGGAGATGTACGGCTCGATGGACGACGATCCGGACGCCGACGAGGACTATGACGATGAGTAGGTCCGTCCCGTGGGACGCCATTCCGACACCGGCGGCTGATCTCAGTGTTCTCCGCGTCGCGGAAACGACGGGTGTTGCCATCTTCTGGGGACGGGATGCCGGAGCACAGTGCCTGCTGATTATCGAGCTGGATGGCGATCACACCGCACAGTTCCGCCGTGATATGGTTTCACTGCATGGTATCGGCGTTGATCTTCGGAACAGTGATCGCGCCGGACAGCAGCGATTTGTTCTCACGCTTGCCCGTCATATCGACCACGATCTGTTTCTTGGCCTGTGTGAAACCCTTATCGGCAGCCTCAGGGATGTCGCGGACCCGGCGACGGCACTGGCCGTCGCACTTGCCCATCTGCGGCGCTGGAAGGCGTTTCTTGCCGGGCGCAATGCCCGCCTGCTCTCGCCCGAAGAGGTTCGCGGTCTCTTCGGCGAATTGCACGTTCTGCGGCTTCTCTATCAGGACACGCTGCCGCAGGTCGCTGCCGTCGATGCGTGGTGCGGTCCTGACGATTCCCATCAGGATTTCATTTTCGGCAACCGGGCCATCGAGGTGAAGTCGCTTTCCGGCCGGGAGCGCAGCACTGTCCGCATTTCGTCCGAGGATCAGTTGGAATCGCTCGCTGATGAGCTGTTTCTCCTGACCCAGCGCCTGAGCAGTCAGCCCGATGCTGGACAGGCATTGTCACTTAACGGCATTGTCGGGCTGATCGACAGCGAACTGGGGGATGCCGACGCCATAGAGCAGTTCGCCGACAAACTCGCAGGCATGAGCTACGTGCCGCTCGCGGAGTACGATGCTCCGCGCTTCATTGTCGGCGGCCTTCAGGGATACCGCGTAGTTGATGGATTTCCCCGCCTGATCCGCTCGGAGCTGCCACCCGGTGTCACCAGGGTTTCCTACGATATCATGCTGGAGGCGATAGCGCCGTTCTCCTGCGAAGAAGCCGATATGTTCCGGAGGCCCTGATTGGAAACGACCGCCGAAGAGTTCTTCCATAATTTCCGTCAGGATTTGCTGGCCGGGGCCGAGGCGAACGGGAACTTCCTGCTGGCCGAGTTCATGGATGTCGTATCCCGCGAGCTGACAGAGACGGGATTCACGGAAGGCTTCGAGTTCGCGCATTATCGGGCGCAGCGCGGTATGCGTGTGGACGGATACTGGTTCAACGACGAAGGTGGTCTGAATCTTTTCGTCGCGGATTTCGACAGCCGCACCGAGTTGGCATCACTGACCCGCACCGATGTTGATGCCGCGTTCAAGCGTGTGGTCAATTTTTTCGACGCCAGTCTGCGGAAGAATCTGGCGGCTGATCTGGAAATCACGTCGTCGGAATATGGCCTCGCAAGGCAGATCGCGGACAGGAAATCACTGATCCGGCATCTCAATCTAATTCTCGTTTCCGAGCGTACATTGAGCGACCGAATTCAGGCGCTGCCGGATGCCGAGACAGCCGGTATCGCAACGAGCTTTCACATCTGGGATATCTCCCGCCTTCACCGCCAGCGCAGTTCCCGCAGCCATAAAGAGGCGCTGGACCTGGACTTCGAGGCTATGTTCGGAACCGGCATATCCTGCCTTCCCGCCCATCTGGGGACAGATGCCTATCAGTCCTATCTCGTCGTCATGCCGGGACCGATCCTTTCGACAATATACGAGAAGTTCGGCGCGAGGCTGCTGGAGCAGAACGTCCGCACGTTTCTTCAGGCCAGAGCGAAGGTCAACCAAGGTATCCGCACGACCATCATGACCGAGCCGGGTATGTTCTTCGCCTACAACAACGGCATTACGGCCACGGCCCAGGGGGTCGAAACGAAGCGAACCGGCGACGGCCTCCAGATCACCAGGATAACCGACCTTCAGATTGTGAATGGCGGTCAGACCACCGCGTCACTGTTCCACACCCGCAGGAAGGACAAAGCCGACCTCACGGAGATATTCGTGCAGATGAAGCTGTCCGTGATTGACAACGAGGAGAGCGAGAAGGTCGTTCCGCGTATTTCCGAGTACGCCAATACCCAGAACCGGGTTCAGGCTGCCGATTTCTTCTCAAACCATGCGTATCATATCCGTATGGAGGAGTTTTCCCGGCGCCTGTGGGCACCTGCGGGCAAAGGTGCGCAGCGGGAAACCAAATGGTTTTATGAACGCGCCCGTGGTCAGTATGTGGATGCGCAGGCCAAACTCACCCCCGCCGAGCAGAAGCGGTTCAAGGCGGAAAATCCGAAGCCGCAGATGCTGACCAAGACGGATCTTGCGAAGTTCGAGAACGTCTGGGATGACCACCCGCGACACGTGAACCTTGGTGCCGAAAAGAACTTCGCCCGCTACGCCGCCCGGATCGGCAAGGAATGGGACAAGTCGTCGGACAGCTTCAACGAAGCGTACTTCAAACGCGCCGTTGCGCGAGGGATAATATTCCGTGCGACCGAACGGATTGTGTCAGCGCAGCCGTGGTATAACAACGGATATCGCGCCAACATCGTCGCCTATACGCTGGCCGTTCTCAGTGAACTGACGAGGCGGCAGGAAAAGAGTCTCGATTTTCAGCGGATATGGAATGTGCAAGCAATAAGTCCTGTCCTTGAAAGCACCATCGCGGTTGTAGCTTCCCGCGTGAACGATGACCTCCTGCGCCCGATGCAGGGAATTTCGAACATTTCGGAATGGGCCAAGCGTGAGGCCTGCTGGACGCGGATGCTGGAAAACATGGACGAGTTTGCCGACCTTCTGCCGGATGAGTTCGACGGCGAATGTCTGTCCCGCGACGATCATCTGTCTGAAAAGCGGGCTGCCCGGAATACCCAGAAGGTGGATAACGGCATTGAGGCGCAGACGAAGGTCTTCGCGATCCCGGCGGCCAGATGGATTGCGGTGCATGAAAAGCTTGCTGCCAAGCGTCTACTGACGCCGAAGGAGATCGGCATATTGAACGTCGCCATGCAGATGCCGATGAAAATTCCGACAGAAAAACAATGCGCCGTCCTGTTGGACACCATCGAGAAAGCGCGTGCAGAAGGTATCAATATCGACTGATTGCTTTGGCTGTATGGTCTCGATTGCTCAAGGAAGGGGGGCATGGAGGACTATGGCGAAAGCGTAGTGCTCATCACTATCGGTCGCGGCCCGCCACCTATCATTGATTATTATGAATAAAATCGCGTCCGCTGGCGACCACCCATCTATAAGCCCAACAACCCGAAAACGATCTGGGTGGCAATTCCCGCAAATTGCGGCGAGCTGCCGTTTACAGCAACTGGCCTGTCACTGCCGGTAAAGTGCCCGTTGCACGTCCACGAAGGCTTGCCGAATCGCCGGAACCTCACCAAGAGCGGTCTTTGCATCCGTTAGGGACCCATATCGGGCCGTCAGAAAATCCCCAAGCTTGCGCGTTGCCAGTTCCGTCTCGCCCAGCGCCTCGTAGGCTTGCAGGACGCCCAGAAGGAACTCCCGCATTTTCGCGCCAGATGAGGCCAAACCGTCGCTACGGGCGGCTTCTGCGCGGTCGGCTCGCGTCTTTGGCGGGGTGGTGAACCGGATATAGGCCAGCACGTCAAACAGGTCGCTGTTCGGTGCGTCGATCAGGCGGCGCATGTCGGACAGCTTGTCGGCGTCATAGCCGCGCTGTTCCAGCAGCGCCATGAAATGTTCCCGGCTTTCCGGGTTACTCCATTGACGCCGCAACTCGTCTTCAGTGGCGATCATGCCGGACAGATCGCCGAACAGGCGCTCAAGGAACTGCTGCGCCGTCATCGGCTTGCCGTCCGGCCCCCAGTAGGTCGTTGCGGCGATATACTGGATTGTGCGCTCTTTCCCGTCCGCCAGCTTGATTATCAGCTTCGCGCTGGGTTGGTCTCCGCCCCCCGCGCCCCCACTTTCAGGCAACTCTGGCGGCACCACAGGTTCCGTCCCGGGGCCGGTCGGGCGTGGCGGGTCGCCCTCGGGGGGCATCGGTTCGCCGTCCCACTCAGGATCGTTGAAGTTCTCGTGTGCTTTCACGAAGTCATAGATCGTGAAGTAATCCTTCCCGTCATAGGTCCGGGTTCCCCGCCCGATGATCTGCTTGAACTCGATCATCGACCGGATCGGGCGCATCAGCACGATGTTGCGGACGTTCCGGGCATCAACCCCGGTGGACAGCTTTTGCGAGGTTGTCAGGACCGTCGGGATGGTCTTGTCGTTATCCTGAAAGTCCAGCAGGTGTTGCTCGCCCAGCTTGCCATCTTCCGCAGTGACGCGGTGGCAGTAGTTCGGGCTGGGGTTCGTCTTGGCCTGATTAATGTAATCCCGCACCCGCAGCGCATGTTCCTGTGTGGCGCAAAACACCAAGGTCTTCTGCCGCTGGTCGATCTGGGCCATGAACTCGGCCACGCGGCTGCGCTCGCGTTCTTCGATGATCAGCCGTGTGTTGAAGTCGCTTTCGGTGTAGCGGTCCTTCTCCACCTCGCCCGCGACGATCTCATCCGTCCCGTCCCAGACATATTCATCAATCGTGCTGGCCATTTGGCGCACCTTGAAGGGCGTGAGGAATCCATCCTCGATCCCCTCGCGCAAGCTGTAGACATAGACCGGATCGCCGAAATAGGCGTAGGTATCGGCATTGTGCTTGCGGCGCGGAGTGGCGGTCAGGCCAAGCTGAACGGCGGGCGAGAAATAGTCCATGATCCCGCGCCAGCTGCCTTCGTCATTGGCACCACCCCGGTGGCATTCGTCGATGATGATGAAGTCAAAGAAATCGGGCGGGTATCCTTCGTAACTCGGCTTTCCGTCGCCGGTCATGAAGGTCTGGAAGATCGTGAAGAAGATGCTGGCGTTCTTCGGCACGCCCCCCCTCTTGCGGATCGTGTCAGGGTCGATCCGGGCCACCGCGTCGGACGGGAAGGCGGAAAAGGAGTTGTACGCCTGATCCGCCAGAATGTTGCGATCCGCCAGAAACAGGATGCGGGGGCGGCGGGTGGGTTCGCCCGACGGATTCCAGCGGGCGTGGAACAGCTTCCAGGCGATCTGGAACGCGATGGAGGTTTTGCCCGTCCCCGTCGCCAGCGTCAGCAGGATGCGCTTGTCGCCCTTGCCCACGGCCTCCAGCACGGCATTGATGGCGTTGTGCTGGTAGTAGCGCAGGTCCCACTTGCCGCCCGCCACCTCGAACGGCACCGCGCCAAAGCGCTCGCGCCACTTGTTCGCATCGCCAAAGCAGCGATCCCAAAGCTGATCCGGTGTCGGGAAGGGCTGCACGTCGCCTTCCGTCCCGCTGCCCATGTCGGCCTCGTACCAGCCGAGGCCATTGGTTGCATAGGCGAGGCGGGCTTTCAGGCGGGCGGCATAGTCCTTGGCCTGGGCAAGACCGGTGGTGTGGGGAAGGCCCGCGCGCTTGGCCTCGATCACGGCAAGCTTCTGGTCGCGGAAGATCAGGACGTAGTCGGCGGAAAGGCGGTCCCCGCGCTTGCCCCCCGGCATGATGCGACCAGGGCAGATCACCTCGCGCCGCACCCTGGCCCCCGGAACCGTTGTCCAGCCCGCAGCGGCAAGGACCGGATCAATCCGGTTGGCGCGGGTGTCGGATTCGGTTTCGGTTGCGTACATGGGTTGAGCCTAGTTGTTTGATCCCACGGTTTGATGGTGCGATCCTTTCGCAGGAATGGAA
>CAZKJZ010000039.1:0-18681 GCA_964553145.1 uncultured Frigidibacter sp.
CCTCGTTGCTCGCCGCGCGTATCCCTCGACCATTCGGCAAACCACTCGACGAGATCCGGGACCGGCATCGCCTTGTCAGCGATCTCGCGCGCGAGCGCCGCGATGCCTTCGGCGATCAGATCAGTCCATCGGTTCCGCGTCTGTCCGTTCAGGAGTTCGAGCAGCTCCGCGATGCCGAGAAGTCGCGTAGGGTCTCGTCGTAGCTCGGCCACGAAGCTCTGCATTTCCCGAAGACGCCAGATATTCGGGAGACTTTCGTTGGCCATCTCGACCGGAATGCCTTGCGCCTCGGCATAGGCCCGCACGGGTCCCAGCCGGCGCCAGTCGCGCGAAATGACGGCCGCACGTGACCAGCTCCAATTTGGGTCAAGGCGCGAGAGACGGATAAGCTCATCCACTGCTGCGACGGCTTGAGCGACGTCTCCGGGCGGACCGTGCAGAAGCTCCACGCGTCCGGCTGCGACCGGGTCATGCTCTGCCATCGCGCCACCCGACGGATCTTTCTCGCGCTTCTGGTCTATGCTTATGTCGTGCCCTGTTTTCATCCGCTCTGCTGCAGGGGCAATCACGCCGTTGGCGGCATCGATGATATGTCGCGTCGAGCGGTAGTTGTCGGTGAGGAATTCCGGCTTGGCTTTGTAATCCGTCTCGAACTGTCGGATGAAACGGATCGAGGCGCCGGCGAACGCATAGATGTTCTGGTCATCGTCGCCCACGGCGAAGAGGCTCAGGCGCAGGTCAGGATCATCCAGGGATCGACCAGCGACAGCCGCGATAAAAGCGTATTCCTCGGGTCCGATGTCCTGATACTCGTCGACCAGGATCCAGCGATAGCCCTGGATCAACGCGTCGCGCTGCGCTTCGGCTTCTGACCTGGTCAGACCTTCGCCATTGAGTTGGCGCACAGCCTCCAACACGATGCCGTCGAAATCATGGGCATCGCCCGAAGCGCCGACAAAGCTGGCGCCGACGAGACGCATCGCAAGGGCGTGGCAGGTGGACACGGTGACGCGACTGGCATCGTCGCCGATCAGGTGCCGCAGGCGCGCGCGGATTTCGGCGGCGGCATGCCGGTTGTAGGCAAGAACCAGAATCCCGCGCGGATCTTCACGCCGAACTCGGACCAGTTAGGCGATCCGGTGGACGAGAACCCGCGTTTTGCCCGATCCGGGGCCGGCGAGCACCAGCACGTTGGTCTGTTCCCGATCGTCCGCGACGATCTTCTGCTGCACCGGATTGTCGAGCGTCTCGACGATTGCCTTCCAGGATGTCCCGGTCGTCTGGCGCCGGATTTCGGCGCCGCGCCCAGGCATCCAGCGTCGCAGGAAGGCATCGCGATCAAGTACGAAGTAGTCTTCTGAGAGCCGCAGCGCCCGATCCATCGCATCGAGACCCGCTTCGGCAAAGGCCACCATCACATGGGTCTGGATCGTTTGCTCGCCGTAGTGCTCATCGAGCGGTGTAAAGTCCTTCTGGGTAAAGCCACCGCCGCCTGAACGCAGATGCACGGTCATCGCGGGTCGGAACACGGTCAGCCCCTTGCCGAGTGTCACCACCTCTTGCTCGTGCAGCCACAAGAGGGCTCGCTCCATCAGCTTGTTCATGTCCTGCGCGGCGCCACGAAGGAAGGCGTCGCCGCTGAGCGAGGCGAGGAGATCGCCCATCGTGGTTTCGACCTGGAGGTCCTTGCCGCGCGTTCCTTTGGTCAGCTTGCCGACCAAGTGGGCGAGCAGGAGTTCCGCGGCTTGCCGACGGATTGCCGCAGTCTGGTCCAGCACCGGCCACGAGCGTTGCAAGGCGACCATGAGGGTGTTGCGCGAGGCTTTGCGCAGCCGGATGTTGCCGCGCCCGCCGTCCTGATCACGCCCGTCCCCCGCAATCCCGCGCAGGAGCTTCTCGACGATATCTGGGCGTGCGGATGCATGGTCACGATCGCGCAGCGCCTGACAGGTCTCGGCGAGATGCAATGGTGACGCCTCATCCCCTTCGATATCGGGGGCGGCCTCGCGCATCAGTGCGATCAGAGCCTCCTCCAGCCTGGACGCTTGCGAGAGGCGCTGCGATGACTGCCCTTCGACGCCGACATGAATGAAGACAGTTACAACGACATCATTTCGCGCGATGCCGAGGGCTTCGAGATCAGACAGGGCCTTGTTCAACCCGCCGCCGGTCAAGCCGCTGACACCGGTCAACTCGTCCGTCGAGATACCTTGGTCCGGTGGTGCGTTCATCAGGTGACGCACGATGTCGAGAAGCTGCCGCCGCCGCGTGCCGGTGATGTCGGCTGCCGCGAGAATAGTCTCAGCTTCCTCCAGCCGCTGGACACGCAGGGAGGAGGGGAAGACCTGAACCCGGTTTTCTTCGCGGGTCAGCAGCTTTGCTTCTTCGAGCCATGACACGGCTGTCTTGACCCGCGTATCGTCAGTTGCGCTGTCGCGCTCGAACTCCAGATCCTTCTCGGCGCGCACGATCTCGCCGGAGGTTGCGACAACTTCACCGTGCTTCGAGGTCCTGCCGTCGAGTCTGCGCAGCGCTTTCAGGATCGCGCCAATCTCGTGCCGAGCGAGCCTTGAACGGGCGGAGAGCGAGAACTGGCGCTCAACATCATCGCCGGCGAAGAGCAGAACGCAATTGGCGTGCTCCCGATCGCGGCCGGCGCGGCCAGCTTCCTGCAGGTAGTTCTCAAGAGATCCGGGAATATCCCCATGGACGACGAGCCGGATATCGGGTTTGTCGATCCCCATGCCAAAGGCATTGGTTGCAGCGATCACCCGAAGCTCTCCGATGCGGAACCGTTCCTGAATGTCCCGCTTTTCGTCCGGCTTCAGTCCCGCATGGAAGTGCTCGGCCGCGAGACCCTGTTGTTTGAGGAACTCCGCGACCCGTTCTGTCGTGCTGCGCGTCGCGCAATAGACCACAGCGCCAGAGGCTCCTTCGCGCGGCAGTTTCGCTTCGATCACGTCGAGGATATCGGCAAGCTTTGTCCCGCGTTGGGTCGGCCGCACCTCGAAAGTCAGGTTGGTACGGACCGCACCGCCGTCCAGGAGCAAGAGGTCGGCTTCAAGTCGCGATAGGAAATGCTCCCGGATATCGCGAACGACTTCTGGCTTGGCAGTGGCGGTCAAGCACAGGATAGGCGCCGAGGGCTCGTCCCCCGAGAATTCCTTGATGAAGCGTCCGACATATCGGTAGTCGGGCCGAAAGTCGTGGCCCCATTTCGAAATACAGTGGGCTTCATCCAGCACCCAAAGACCGACCTCCCGCTGCGCCAGGACCGAGCGGACCGAGACACTGCGCAATTGCTCGGGCGAGATCAGAAGCATTGCTGCTTCGCCCATGCGCACTTTGTCAAGGGCATCTTGCCGTTCCGCCAGCGAGAGCATGCCGTTCACTGTGACGGCAGAGGAAATCCCCGCTCTGGCCATCCCTTGCACCTGATCAGACATCAGCGCCACCAGAGGCGAGATAACGACTGTCAGCGCCCCGGTCTTGTCGAACTTGGAAAGAGCCGGGATCTGATAGCAGACCGATTTCCCCGTGCCGGTCGGCAGGATGCCGAGGATGCTTTTTCCGTGCATCGCCTCGTCAACGATCCGTTCCTGTAACGGTCGGCCCATGTCATCTACAGGCTGAGGCCGGAACGCCTCGAAACCGAACCAGCGCGAGAGCGCACGCTTTGGATCACTCTTCTCGCGACACCAGGCACAATCGGGGCTATCACAGGCAGTATCGCGCAAATGCCGCACGATGAGCGCGGCCTCACGGAACTGCATGCGCACCCATGGCGGCATCACGGACTCTCCGCCAGCCACCGATATCCACGAGAGGGCATAGGCCATCGGCCAGCCGAGCTGCGGACTTGAGAGCCGCCCCAGCGTCTGCTCGATACGCCTGCTACATGCACGGCCCGACAGGAGGCGCCGGATAGCCTCTTCTGCCACTCGCGCAGAGGGGGCCGGGGCGGAACGGACAAGGCTGAACACGGCATCAAACCCGGCCGAGGCTTCCTGCCGTGTGGCCAGGAAGTGATAGGCGGTCAGCGCGTCGGGTTCAGCCCTATGCAGATCGCGGAATGCGTCGATCTGGTTTTCCAGCACCTGAAACACCAACCGCGCGTCGAGTTCTGGATTGTTCACATGTCCCGCCTGGAGGCGGCCATCATGATAGTGCTTGACGAGGTGGTGGTATGGGTTGCGCGGAAAGGCCAGCGGATTGAGCCACAATGTGTCGATCGGCGCGCCGAAGAGCTCTGCCAAGCGAGGCCGCGCCGCGGCGAGGTGCGGCAGATCGTGGCGCAGGATGTTGTGGCCGATCAGATGAAGGTTGCTGACCACCGCCGTTTCCAACCGATCAAGAGCGCCTTCCAAGTCGCCTTTTCGGGACAGGATCGGAGGCATTTCGCCACGCTGAACCGCCGCAAAGGCAAAGATCCGAGCGGTCTTGGGATCCACCTCGATGTCGACCGAAACGCACCGCTCGAGAAGCTTGTCTGAAGGTTCATACATTGCGGGCGATCGGTCCGAGATGGTCTTTCAGTTTAAGATGTCGTCGATCTTCTCCCGGCTTGAAACACAAGGTTCGTGTGCCTTCGAAGGACCTTGATACAGATACGCCTGCGATGATTGGAGAGCTTTTTGTCCCAGTTAGGGCGAGAAGCGGAAATTGGGGCGGATGTTGCAGCAATGTTGGCGACCTCGAAAATCCTATTCGACGACAGGATAAAATGGCTTCCCCCAGTCCTGTTCCGAATTATCCATCATAAGATCGATAAAGACCGGCAAGAGAAACGCCAGAATGGCTCCGCCATCGCGAACTTGCGCTCTGTTCACACCGCTGTTCCAGGTCGCGCCGCCATGGATGAGTTGGTTGCGTAGGACGTAAAGGCGGTCAAAAACAAAGCTGAGGACGCGCGCGGTATCCCCGGCCTGGAATGCCTGGGTGAAAGATCGGACGGAAGCATTGAACCGCGCCTCCCAGTCTTCATACCCGTCGATCCCATTGTGGTGCTGCCAAAACGGATTGAACACGTAACGGTTGTCCATGAGCAGGCGGACAGGGCCAGTGAACCTTTGCCAAACGGCCTTGTAGATCCTCCTCTCGTTGTCCAGCGCGACAAGCTTGCCGAAGAAATCCAGAAAGGCCGCGCGTTCACCCGGTGCGATCGACTGGAACTCGCGCTCATCGGCATAGGCTGCATTGAAGGCAATCCAGAGAAACAGGAAGCGTGCGTCGTCGCCCCCATCACAGGCTTCGGACCTGCCGACCCAGCTGATGGCGCGGTGGACGCGCAAGCCCATCGTTTCAGGGAACCCGGCCCGAATGGCGCGCTGCTTTTCCTTGAGCGCACTGAATTTCAAACTGCCGTCCATCAAAGTTCTCCTTCGAAAATCGCTTTCATGGCATCGCCGCGAAATCGGATCGACGATAGTCCTCCACCATGGCGCGTAACCCCTCGGGGGCGATCACCTCCACCTTGTCGCCCCATTGATAGAGATGCCAGGCCATTTCGAGCCATCCGGCCGCATGGAAGCGAACAATCAGGCTGCCGTCGCTTTGCGGTTCGAGGACCTGATCTGGATGAAACCTGAACCCTGCTGCGCGCTCGGCCGCCTCCGGCGCAAAACGCCAAACGACCTCTCCATATTGTTCCGTGTCTTGCCAGACGCCGAAGGACTGCGCGGCATAGTCGGCGATGGTAAACCCTTCCATCAGCGCAAAGCTCTCGTCGAGCGTAGCTGCCTCGCGGATGAGATCGATCCGGAAGTTCCGAACCTCATCGGCCTTGGCGGGATCACGGGCAGCAAGATAAGTGCGATGCCCCAGCAGGACACCATGCGGCTCGAGGATGCGCGACGTCGTGTCTGCATTGTAGAGAACGCGCAGCCGGAAGGGGCCGCGCAACGCCTCGATGATCGCGTCGAGAATGTCAGGGGAAACGCTGACGCGTGGACCGGGTCGTGTCACCTGGCCCATTGCCGTCAGAACCGCTTCGGTATCGGCTTCGACCCGGGCTGCGCTGCGCGAGGATAGCCTGGCGAGGAGCCCGTCGCGAAGATCGGTCAGAGCCTGTGCGTGTCGAAGACGTCCATCGGCCTCGGCTCCTCGTGCCGCGATCTCCAGCGCCTCGATCCCGGTCTCTTGGCGCAATTGAAGCCGATCGAGGTGCGGATCGGAGAGGCGCCAGCGACGCTTTCTGTCCTCGCCGTCTTCCGCGATGACGTTGCCGAACGTCTCTTCTAGAGCGTCGGTCATGCGCTGCGCTGTTCGATGTGAGACGTCGAATTCGGTACAAATGTCTTCGAGGCTTATGCCATGCCGCCGCGCCGCTGCCATTTGAGCGAGGCGGATCAGATCTTGGGCCTTCGCGAAAGACATAAGCGCACCGAGCGAGCCTGTCAGAGTTTGACACCCTCGCAGGCTAGGAAGGTTCCCGCGCCCTGTCGAGTGATTCCCGTAGCAGGTGATTTCAGCACGAGTTCCTTGGGTTCGGCGGGGCGCACCAGATTGCCAGAAGGAACTGCAACATGAGAGGACATGTCATCAGGATTGAACGGATCTCCTCCCAGAGCGGCGTGGTGGAGGAACCGGCGGTCACCACCAGGGGCTATCAACTTGCCGACCCGGTGCATGGCAAGCACAAGCACCATGCCGAACATGCGACCTATGTGAAGACGCTGGACGAGGCGGCGGCGATGATCGAGCGCGGTTTCTCACTTCGGATGGGCGCCAAAGGCAAGGCCCCTTCGCTGATCGCGCCGAAAAGCCTGCGGATCGTGCGTGCAAGCTAGAGGCGTGATCTCTAAGCACCTAGCATCACGAAGAAATCGGGGTAATGCTTCGTCGTATTCCGTTGCCGCGCAATGTTGTGCGTGACAGTTGTTGACACCCATCTGGGTTATTGAACAAGCTGCCACTTGGGTACGATTCCGCTTCGGGTTGCGCTCAATTTTGATTGTAGGAACCATGCGGGCATTAGGCGGCAATATCCTTTTCTCGGCGACAGACCTGATGCGGTTCATGGGCTGTGCACACGCAACCCATCTCGATCTCTTGCGCATGCGCGGTGAAGGGCCTGAGCCCGGTCAAGACACCGAAGATGCTGCCCTGCTGCAGAAGCAGGGGGATGCGCATGAGGCGGCGCATTTGGCAAAGCTGAAGGCTTCCGGGCGGCATGTCATCGAGATCGATCGGGGGGATCTGGCTGCCAACGCAGAAGAAACCCGCGCCGCACTTGCCACAGGGGCCGAGGTGGTGTTCCAGGGCGCGTTTCTCGCGGGCAACTGGGGCGGATGGTCAGATTTTCTGGAGCGGGTCGAGCGCCCCTCGGTACTGGGTCCGTTCAGCTATGAGGTGGCCGATACCAAGCTCAAGCGCCAGCCTCACCCGAAACATGTGCTGCAACTGGTGCTCTATTCCGACCTTCTGGCCGAGATCCAAGGCGTGGCGCCCGAGTTTGCCCATGTCGAGTTGGGGACAGGCGAGAGGGCGACTCTGCGGCTGGCGGACTATGCCCATTACGCGCGCGCCGCTCGCGCGCGACTTGAGTCCTTTGCGGCTGAGCCTGCGACGACGCGGCCTGTACCTTGTTCCGATTGCGCTCTCTGTCGGTGGGCGGATCACTGCAGCAGTGTTTGGGACGCCGAAGACAGTTTGTTCAATGTGGCGAACATCGCCAAGGGGCAGGTCAAGAGGCTGGAGGCCACCGGGATCTCCACGATGGCGGGGCTGGCAACGCATGCTGGCCCAATTCGCGGCATGGCGAATGAGACGCTGGAAAAACTACGTACCCAGGCTCGGCTCCAAAATGCCCGGAAGGTGGGGACACCCCACTATGAGCTGCGTCTGCCCCAATTCGGGAAGGGATTTGATTTGTTGCCGGCACCGCAGCCTGGTGACCTCTTTTACGACATCGAGGGGGATCCCCACTACGAGGGCGGGCTCGAATATTTGCATGGCGTCTGGTTCGATAGAGGCTTTCGTGCCTTCTGGGCGCATGACCATAAGGCAGAGGCGCGGACCCTGTCGGAATTGCTCGACTTCTTCCGGGACCGGCTCGCAAAGTTCCCGCAGGCGCGGATCTATCACTTCGCTCCTTACGAAATCACGGCTCTGCGCCGTATGACCGCGAAATACGGGATCGGTGAGGCGTTCCTCGACCGGCTGCTTCGGGAGCGCCGCTTCGTGGATCTTTATGCTGTTGTGCGCGGCAGCCTGATCTGCTCCGAGCCCAATTATTCGATCAAGTCGCTTGAAGTCTTCTACGGGCTGGAACGCAAGGGCGAGGTCAAAACGGCGGGCGGTTCCGTGGTGGCCTATGAACATTGGCGAGAAACCGGCGAGCAGCAGATCCTCGACGAGATCGAAGACTACAATCGCATCGACTGCGTCTCGACGGAGCGCCTCCGCGACTGGTTGGTTGAAATCCGCTCCGAAGGTCCTTGGCCGCAGCTCATTGAACCTGCGGATGCGAAGGAAAGTGAAGAGGATATCGAGGCCCAGGCCTTACGATCACAGCTTGCGGCGTCAGACCTCTCAGAGGAGAGACAGTCGATGCTGTTTGACCTCGGGATGTTTCACAAGCGCGAGGCCAAACCGGCCTGGTGGGCGATCTTTGACAGTCTGGGCAAGGATGATGAGGATTTGATCGATGATCTCGATGCCTTGGGAGGACTCGTTGCGACGGGTCCCGCCGAACCAATCAAGCGGTCAATGCAGCGCAGCTACCGCTTTCCGGCGCAGGAAAGCAAATTGCGCGGCGGCAAGAAGGCCAGCATTCCGACGCCCGAAGGCTTCACATCGGTGAGTATCGAGGTGTTCGATCGGACGGGACGAACAATTACACTGAAGATCGGTGCGGCACGGGCTGATCTTTTGGCGGACCGCCTGACACTTCATCCTGACAAGCCGATCAATGCCGACGTGATCGCGTCCGCCCTGCGCGACGTGATCGATGACCAATGTGGTCCTCGGAGCTACCGCGCCGTCGATGATCTTCTCTCGCGGTCGGCCCCGAGGCTGACGGGCGCGGGCCCCATTCTGCCTCAAGGTGACGTGGTCGCAGGCACCATCGCGGCAGTCGGGCGAATGGATGAAACGGTGATGCCCATTCAGGGGCCGCCTGGGACCGGCAAGACCCATGTGACAGCGCGAGCAATTCTGTCGCTTGTCCGAGAGGGAAAACGGGTGGGCGTCGCCTCCAATTCCCATGAAGCCATTCGCAACGTCTTGATCGGGTGTCTGAATGCGCTGGAGGACGTGGACCTTCCGATAGACTTGGAGGTTATCCACAAGGTGTCAGGCGACGAGGATGGCTATCCTCAGGACTGCCCGATCCGCCGCACCAACGACAACGCGGAAGCAGCGTCAGGTGGTCAGGTGGTGGGTGGAACAGCCTTCTTCTTCGCCCGCGAAGAGAACGCTCAAGCCTTCGACTGGCTGTTCGTGGACGAGGCAGGCCAGGTGGGGCTGGCCAACATGGCCGCCATGGGCCGGGCCGCGCGCAACATCGTGCTGGTGGGCGACCCGCGCCAGTTGCCGCAGGTGATCCAGGGCGCGCATCCGGCGCCTGCGAACCTGTCCTGCTTGGAATGGATGTTGGGTGATCACGCCACCATTCCGCCGGATCGCGGCATTTTCCTCGGCGTGACACGGCGAATGCATCCGGAGGTTAATCGCTTCATTTCGGATCAGGTCTATGAGGGTCGTCTCGAAAGTCACCCCGATACTGCCCGCCAGGCGGTGACCGGCACGAATTTTCCGGAAGTCGGCGCCTACTGGGTGCCGGTGGCACATGAAGGGAACGCACAGGTCGCATTGGAAGAAGTCGAGGCGATCCAAGCTGCCGTCGAGGAACTACTGACGGGCGCTTGGACGGAGAAGGACGGCATGACGCGCCCCATTCGTCAGTCTGATATCATCGTCGTCGCGCCCTACAACGCTCAGGTTAACGCGCTACGCGAGGCCTTGCCCGATGTGATCCGGGTAGGCACGGTGGACAAATTCCAAGGGCAGGAAGCGCCTATATGCCTAATCTCCATGACGGCGTCCTCCGCGGAAGAAACATCGCGCGGCATGGAATTTCTGTTTTCGCTCAACCGCATCAACGTGGCCGTGTCGCGGGCAAAAGGTTTGGCCCTGGTTTTCGGGGCTCCGCGTCTGCGCGAGGCTAAGTGCGATACGGTGGAACAAATGCAGCTCGTAAATACGCTATGTGCGCTGAGGAGTCTCAGGTGACAAACCTTTCAGAGGACCGCCGACTTGTCTTCTACGATGCTGAAGGCACACCCTACCGACCGGTCCGTGACGGCGGCAGCGGGAGATCTGTTTTCAAGATCAAACCGAAGGGTGCGAGCAACCGCGCCGAGGATGCTATCCACGTGGACGATTGGCTCGAGGTCGCTCGTGCCATGCTGATTGATGGTCTTGCCGCCAGATGCCAGCCGCTTCCTCGAGGACAGGTGAATTATCTGAAATATGGGGCTCAAAAGTTGTTTCGGTATGAGCTCGATCCAGAGCTAGCCCAGATCTTGGGAATTCCCAGCGAGGGCACTTCTGTCGACGATGTCGGTGTAGTTACTCGGGTGACCATCGAAGCGGCGATGGATGCCTACGACAGCTACCGGGCAAACAGATCTCATGCGTATGTATTTGACGCCTTCGGTGAGCCGCGTGACTATTGGGTGCGTTCAACGCGCGAACGCGCAAGTCGCGTTTATCCGACCAAGCCGCTGATTGGGTTCATTCTCAACAAGATAGAGCTGAACGGCGGCTGGGGGCAGAAGGTTGATGCGGCCGCACGCCTTCACAATGCTGGGTTCATAATCGTGGATCAGAACGATCAGCCCTTCGATCGCCCTGAACATTATGAGCACCTAATGGAAGGCGCTGACCGGATCAGGCTCTGCGCCCTAAACTATTTCATCGAACCCGCACGGGAAAAGGCCGAGGGAAAGGTTTCAATCCGTGCGGGCGATCTCGCGGCGGCGATGGGGCTGAAGGACGCGTTCCCGAACATCTGCCAGGCCCTTGGCGGTGAAAAGTTCCAGAATCTTGCACAAGTACCGCCGCCCACGAGTACCGAACCGAACCCAAGTAGCTCGACCGTTTTCACATATACGCTCAATTCCCAACCGGAGGCGGACACCGTGATCGACACAACCTATTCACCTTCGCCTTCCGCTGTGAACTTGATCCTCTATGGCCCGCCAGGCACGGGCAAAACGTATCATACGGCATGGGAAGCCGTTCGGCTCTGTCTAGGCGAACAGGCCGCCGCCGGCTTAAAAGGCAAGGCTCAGAGAACCGCCCTGATGAGCGCGTACCGCAACCTCGTGAGCGAGGGGCGCATTGAATTCGTGACCTTTCACCAATCGATGTCCTACGAGGAGTTCATCGAAGGGCTGCGACCAACCACCGATCAAGCTGAAGATACCTCTGCAGACACAGGGTTTCGGTTGGAACCCGTCGCCGGGATATTTCGGCGCATTTCCGAGCGAGCGGAGAAAGGAGTGCCAGTTACGTCGTACGAGAACGCCCTTTCTCTCGATGGACGGCAGGTTTTCAAGATGTCGATCGCGCGCGCCAATGTTGCGTCAGAGGACTACCTTTTTGACGAAGCAATTTCAGAGGGCCACACCCTTCTGGGCTGGGAAGACATCGATTTCACTGACGACAAATTCTCCGACGTCAACGAGATACTGGAGGCCTGCCGTGAAGAGGGTGCGCGGGAAGGCGAGGTTTCTCTTCAGTCTGGTCAGGTCAGTCAAGTGGACCTGTTCCGCAATCAGCTCGAAATCGGTGACATCATCGTCGTGACAAAGGGCAACAGCCTCTTCCGGGCCATTGGTGAGGTTACTGGCAATTACGAATACCGACAGCGTGACAACCGAAAGTACTGCCATCGTCGGTCCGTGCGTTGGCTCTGGGTGGACAGGGCCGGAGTACCCGCAAGTGAAATTTACGATGGCAACTTCACCATGCGGTCAATTTATTCTCTCAATCGGGCTCGCCTGGATGCAGTCGCGCTCGAAAGCTACATGAACAGCGGGGGCAAACCTGTCACACGCGAGGCAAGACCTCACGTCCTCATCATCGACGAGATCAATCGGGCGAACATCTCCAAGGTCTTCGGCGAATTGATCACGCTTCTCGAGCCGGACAAGCGGCTCGGCATGGACGACGAGATCCGCCTGACACTTCCGTATTCCAAGAAGTCTTTCGGGGTGCCTCGAAACCTGCACGTCATCGGTACGATGAACACGGCCGACCGCTCGATCGCGCTCTTGGATACAGCGCTGCGCCGCCGGTTTTCTTTCAAGGAATTGATGCCTGACCCTTTCGTTCTCTCGAACGACGTTGATGGCGTCGATTTGCAGAAGCTGCTTTCCACGATCAACGAGCGCATCGAGTATCTGTTCGACCGGGAACACCAGATCGGGCACGCGTATTTCACCGGCTGTCAGACGCGGTCGGATATCGAGAGCGTCATGCGAGACAAGGTGATCCCGCTGCTGGCGGAATATTTCTACGAGGACTGGTCTAAGGTGGCGGCGGTTTTGGGTGACGCTGCACAAGGTCCGTCTCGCTTCCTTGACGCCAAACGAATTGCCGTACCCGGGGGCATGACCGAAGACGACTTTGCTGGCGAAAAGCTGCGTTGGGCTGTCAAAGATGGGTTCGACTTCTCGGAGTTTGCCGACTAATGCCGGCCTACACTCTGCGCGAATGGGAAGCGCTGCCCCATGGCGAAGGGGAAGGCTGCATTCCAGAGCATTTCGCCGAGCGTCTCGCGGCGCTTGCCAGGGCATCTACCTTTGCCGGCAGAGGTGGCGGCGGTGTGCTCGAGGATCGGCGCCATGAACTGCGAGCGCGTGGTGTCGTCGGGGTCTTGGCGACCGATGGGTGCAGTCTGGAGATCCTTCCCAAGATCGATGTCGACGGTCGGGGTGACGAAGTAAGGCAAAACGCCGCCGTCCGTAAACGCCTTGTTCACATGCTCGCAGTCGCGCTCGATTTAAAGATCGAAACGGGCCAAGTCACTGAGCTCGATTGGCAGCGCGAAACGCTCCTGGAAATTCTCATCCGTATTTTCTGCCTCAAACTGACCGATGCCGTTCGTCGCGGCATGCCTCGACGATACATCGTCCAGGAGGACGATCTTGCGGCATTACGCGGGACACTCGATCTGTCTCGTCAATTCACACGCTTCGCTGCAAACCCCTCGCGGCTCGCATGCAAATTCGATGAGTTGTCAGAAGACATCGCGCTCAACCGCATCATGAAAGCGGCGGTTGCGCACCTCTTCAGAATGTCGCGCAACGCCGGCAACCAGCAGCGTTTGCGCGAACTGGCCTTTGTCTATGCCGACATCTCCGATGTCGCTGTTTCCTCGCTGAGATGGGATGAGGTCATCATCGACCGAACCAACCGCGCATGGCAGGAGTTGTTCGGGATGGCGCAACTTTTCCTGCGCAATCGCTACCAAACGACCAGCGCCGGTTCAGGGCGGGGGACTGCGCTCCTCTTTGAGATGAATGCGCTATTCGAGGAGTATGTCGGTCGGTTGCTTACGCGTGCCCTAGCAGGAACAGAATATCGGGTGACCCTTCAGGGTGGACGGTTGTACTGCCTGACGTCGCTGGACGATGAGCGTCCAGTATTTCAGACGAAACCGGATATTCTGATCTGGCGCGCGGGACAGGTTGCCCATGTATTCGATACTAAATGGAAACGAATATCGCCACAGATCGACGACCGCAAACAAGGTGTCTCACAGGGCGATGTTTACCAGATGATGGCATACGCTCAGCTTTATGGTGCGCCACGTCTTACACTTCTCTATCCGCACCATTCGGGTTTAGGTGGCAAGGAACTTGTTCACGCCCGGCATCGCATATCCGGCCACGAAACTATTCTTGAAATGGCAAGCATCGATGTCGCCAACGGTGACGACATGCTCGGTCGACTTCGAAGCCTGATCTTCGTCGACGAGGCCAACGCAACGAGGGCCTTGCTCGCCTGACTGCGAAAAATCAGTCGGCGTGCAGGTTTCTGTCGTGTGACGAATGACTGGGCGCGCTCCAACTTCGATTGCCACTGCCGTTTTCAACCAACCAGCTGGTGACAAGCATTTCGACAAAGCAACAGAAATGTGGGAGGCAGCGCCTGCTTCGCAGCCTCCCCAGTCTATCATCCACGCGCCGGCAGGCATGCCAGCACGTCGCCGACCATCTGGGTCGGCTCGATGGGCCCCGACGGGTTCGCCGCCCTCCCCATCACCACACTCGATCCGCCCCACAGTGCGGCGTCTCCTGTGGTCCCCGCGCTTGTCGGGTCCGGGTCCCCATCACCCTCAGCCGATCGTTCGGTCGGTGCCTTCGCCGTCAGCTTCCGTGAGCGCACGGAACTCGCCGAGATATTCCCCGCGGTGCTGCCCCAGCCAGGACACGACTTTGGGATTGCCAAGCAGCTTTCGGATGTAGCCGCGCGCCACCGTCAGGTGCAGCGTGTCGAGGCCGTAGGTTTCCTCGAAGGACTTCACCTGCGACTGCAGGCTTGCAAGTTCCCGCTCCATCTTCGCCATCTGCTCGGTCGATACCTGGCCATCTCGTTTAGGCGGCTTCCGACGAGGAACAGCAAGCGCCGTGTCTGGCGTGGCGGCCAGCAGCGCCTTGGCGAACTGAAGCGAATAGTTGTGCTGGCCCACCATCAACTCGGCCGCTTCGGCTTGCCGGAGCGGTCCCATGCGCCGCAGGAGGTCGAAGACCGCCATGGGGGTGGAAGTATCCTTCAGCACCTCCACTGCTTCGGGGCATATGCCGTTCAGGAGCCGCGTACGTCGGAAGATCGTCTTGATGTCGAGCCCGAGCGCTTCAGCGATGGCGGCCTCCGGCACGCCGCGCGCGATGGCGCGCTTGATCATATTATGTTCCTGGACCGCCGCGAGCCGGTTGATCCGCTTGTTGTAGGTATAGGTCTCGTCATCGGTGGAAACGAGGCATTCGACGCGCGCGATCCCTAAGTCCTTCAGGCACTCGATCCGCAGATGACCATCGAGCAGGAAAAATGTCGTCGCGTCGTCCAGGTTGCGCGCCACCGCCGGCGCCTCGACCAGTCCGATGGCTTTGACCGAGCCACGGATTTGGGCGTATTTCTTGCTATCCTTGATCCCGGGGCGCAACACCTTCAAGGGAACAAGCTGCTCGATCGCCAGGTCGACGGTGTCGGGCTCAAAGGCGAGCTTGACGGCGGTGGGACGCGGTGAACTCACATTCATCGCACAGCCTCCGGCATCAGGCGGTCAGCCAGCGCGCGCGGCATGTCGGTCAGGCCCTCGTCGCGGAGAAGCCCGGGGAACTCGCCGCCAGACAACAGGTCGCGCAAGGCCTCGACGATAAAGATCAGCCTGGCCTGCGTGACATCGGATTTGCGGACCAGGATGCGTTGCTTGTCCGCCTCCCGTTGGTAGAGCTTCATCAGATCGGTTTGGGTCAGCTTGCGGCTGCCAGCGCGGCGACCGAAGCCGCTATCCGGCACCGATTTCCGCTGCGAGAGCCGATGGTCGAGCAAACGGCGGATCTTGCCGAGCTTCTTGCCCTTGATCTGGCCGACCTCATAGGCATCCATTAAGAGCGCCTGCACGTCATCGTTCTTCGCGCGAGCAATGTCGACTGCGAGGCTAATAGGGATGAGGCCGGTTTCGACCGCTGCCACAAGCCGTTCCTCTCCACGCTCGAGAAGGGTCACAATCATGTTGACCCAGCTCTGGGTGCAGCCGATCTTTCCGGCGATGACGAGATCGGTATAGCCGCGCCGGTGCAGGCTGCCGATCTCGACCATCAGGTCAATCGGGCGGTGCTGGCGGCGTGCGATGTTCTCGACCAGGCTCATCACCATGCAGTCGGCATCTTCTGCCTCTATCACCACAGCGGGGATCTTGTTCTGTCCAAGCAAGCGGAAGGCGTCGAGCCGGCCTTCGCCGCAAACTAGGTCGTAGCGCTCGGGGTCGTCAGGGTGTTTGCGAACGGTCACCGGTCGCTTGAGCCCGACGGCATCGATATTGTCGACGATCTCCCTGTGCTGGCGCTTGTTGCGGGCGCGTGGATTCAGAACCTCGATCCGATCGATCGGGATCATTCGAAGATGCTGGGGACGGGGTTGATCGGTCATGCTACCTCCCTGAGAGGTTTGCGCTCCGCGAGCGCGTAGAGCGGTTCGAGGCTGTCAAAACGATAACCATCTAGGGCGAGGCCATTCTCCTCGGCAAGACGAAGCCTGCCCGTGCCGATGTCGAGGAGGGGGAAGAGGAAGTAGTCGAAAGGCTTCCGGTTGAGTTCGTCCATCCGGATGACGACGGAGATGTCCGGCACGAGCCCGGTATCGAACCGCACACGCCAGCGCAGCGATCCGGCCTGGGTGCGGGTGCAGCGGACAATGAGCAACGACAGGGTAAACTCGCCATTGACGGTCACAAGATCGGTCGTCGCATCTCGTGTGGCGCCGCCGCCCGCATCAGAGATCCCACTCAGTACTTCATCGATGACTTCGGGATGGAGCCGACGGAGTTCGCGGTTGATTTCGATGTAACGATAGTCGCGCCGCGGCCGGAAACCGACGAGACGATAGGCCCTGAGAAGGCTGCCGAACCGATGGCTGTAGGCGCTGCTCGATGGGGTTTCGTCGGCCTCGTCGATAATAAGACCCGACAAGGCGCCCTGATGTTCCAGCAGCGCTTGCAATGCAGCGAGCATCTCCGCGTCGGACATGCGGGCCGAGCGCGCTACGATGATCTTGTTGGCGGCTTCGTAGAGCGTCGGATCGACGATTGCCGGAAAGCTGTTGGGCGCTCTGATCCAAGTTTCGGGATCGTTGCGGACACGCTTCTTCTTGAGCTTGAAGGACACCCGGTTCCAGACATTTGTGCCGATGTACTTTTCGTTGATCAGCAGCTGATGGACGGAACCCCGTGTCCAGGGCCGACCGAGGTCCGTCAGGATGCCACGGTCATTTAGCCCATCGGCGATCTGTGCTTCGTTTTGACCTCCCGAAACAAAGGAACGGTAGACCTCACGGACGACGGCAACTTCTTCCTCGGGTCCCGGTACGAGCACGACGCGATCGGTTTGAAGGCTCTTTTGTTCACCTTGGGTGAGCGTTGCCTTGGGAACCCCGTTCTGATCGATGAGTAGGCGGCGTAAACCGAACCCGGCGGGACCACCCTGACGAAAGCCTTTCTCGATCAGGCGGCATTGCCCGGTGAAAACCTTGCTCGACAGCTCCCGGCTGTATTCGCCAGCCATTGCGCGTTTGAAGCCCTTGAACATCGTAGCCATCGGGCTGCCGTCGTTTTCGAATTGTTCAGCGCAATAGTGCACGTCAATCCCGGCGCGCCGGCAGATGTATTCGTAGTAGGCGCTCTCGTCTGCGTCCTGGAAACGGCCCCAACGGCTGATATCGTAGACAAGGATGACGTCGAAATCCGCGCTTCCGGAAGTTACGGTCTCGATCAGCCGTTTCAGGGCGTCCCGGCCTTCAATCCGCAGCCCGCTCTTTCCTTCATCGGCGTAAGTCCTGACGATCTCCATGCCGCGCCGTGCGGCATAGGTCTGGATTGCCGCCGCCTGGTTTTCAGTCGAATAGCGCTGGTGATCGGTAGACATGCGCACGTATTCGGCCGCCCGAACAAGGGACGGGCCATCGCTTGCTTTGTCTGGGAACTCGGGATTCACCACCGGGCTCGGCCTCCATCTGCGCCAGCACAAAAACATCCAACGCCGGTGCCGCAGAGGCCCGGGTAAGGTCGTTCGTCATTCTATGAGTCCCCTTCACGATACCAGATTCTGTCGCGTCCGAGGCCGCTCAAATGACACCGGGAGTCTGCATCGGCTGGAACTTGCCATTGAGACATTGGCCGTAACCAGGTTCCCTGCACGATCTGAAAATTACCGTGTTCAGCTCGAAAAAGTTCCTTGTTCTTTTCAGCAGGGAAACTCCCAATAACTCATTGAATACTCGCGGGGATTTTCGCCGAGATCGGCGTTAGATTGGCAAAAACATCGGAAATACCCTGTTATTTTTCCTGTTTGCAGGGAATTTTACGGAGACGAGATAGCTCCGGACTGGCTCCTCCGCCACCACATAAGTCATTGATATTGAAAAATTTTGCGTATCGCACATTGTGGCGTTATTTCCGCGACTTGCGGGCCGCATCAACGCCTAGAGACATGAAATTGCAGACGAAATAGTCGCCCGGAATGCCGCGAGTCTCTGTTTGGCATTTGGCACGATACGGTTTTCGGGTGGGCCGTCAGGCGCTGGACTTGACTTTGGGCCAGTTCGAAGCTGACGCGGCTGTCCGAAGGGCTGGGGTTGCGATCACGGAACCGTCGCTAAGGTGTTCATCCTCGTAGAAGATTCAAGGCTCCGAACCTGCTGGTGATGCACACCGGGATTGGAATGGGCTGCCTCGGTTTCCGGCCGTCCCTTCCCCGGATCAAAGCCCGCAGACGATCTGCCGCTGCTGATCCCAGCCAGCCGGCAACTGGTGCCGCTTGACCCATTCCGAGGTGAAGGCAACCGGCTGATTGCCTGCAGCGACCTGATCGAGAACATCCGGTGCAAGGAAAGCGATGGACCTGTCGCGGTTTGGTGCCGCTCCTTTGATCACGTAATGTGCAGCAAAGG
>CAZKJZ010000040.1:0-2914 GCA_964553145.1 uncultured Frigidibacter sp.
TTCGGCCTCTTCCTCTTCGTCGATGCCCGCCGACTGGCGTTCCCACATCGCGGCATAGCGACCGGCGCGGGCCAGCAGTTCGTCATGCGTGCCCTCTTCGGTCACCACGCCCTTTTCCAGAACCACGATCCGGTCGGCATCGGCAATGGTCGACAGCCGGTGGGCGATGGTGATGACCGTGCGGCCCTTGCCCATCGCCTTCAGGCTTTCCTGAATGTCGCGTTCGGTCTGGGTGTCCAGCGCGCTGGTCGCCTCGTCCAACAGCAGGATCGGCGGGTTCTTCAGCAGGGTCCGGGCGATGCCCACCCGCTGCTTTTCGCCACCCGACAGTTTCAGACCACGCTCGCCCACCTTGGTCTCATAGCCATCCGGCAGGCTGGTGATGAAATCGTGAATCTTCGCTGCCCGCGCCGCCTCGACCAGCTCTGCCTCGGACGCTTCGGGGCGGCCATAGGCGATATTGTAGCGGATCGTGTCGTTGAACAGGACCGTATCCTGCGGCACGACGCCGATAGCGCGGTGCAGGCTGTCCTGTGTCACATCGCGCAGGTCCTGCCCGTCGATCCGCATCGCCCCGCCGGTGACATCGTAAAAGCGGAACAAAAGCCGCCCGATGGTCGATTTGCCGGACCCCGAGGGGCCGACGATGGCCACGGTCTGGCCTGCGGGCACCGTCAGGCTGACCTCTTTCAGGATCGGGCGCGCCGGTTCATAGGCAAAGGACAGGCGGTCCAGCGTGATCTCGCCGCCCCTGACCGCCAGCGCAGGGGCGCCGGGCTTGGTCGTCACCTCGGCCGGCTGGTCCAGCAGGTCAAACATCTCGCCCATGTCGGTCAGGGCCTGCCTGATTTCGCGGTAGACCGTGCCAAGGAAGTTCAGGGGCATGGTGATCTGGATCATATAGGCATTGACCATGACAAAATCGCCGACGGTCAGTGTCCCGGCCTGAACGCCCATCGCTGCCATGACCATGACGATGACAAGGCCGGTGGTGATGATCAGCGACTGGCCGAAGTTCAGGAACGACAACGACAGGCCGGTGCGGACGGCGGCTTCCTCGTACCCGGCCATGGCGCGGTCATAGCGGGCAGCCTCGCGCCCCTCGGCGCTGAAATATTTGACGGTCTCGAAGTTCAAAAGGCTGTCGACCGCCTTCTGGTTCGCATCCGTATCCTGTTCGTTCATCTTGCGGCGGATCGCCACGCGCCACTCGGTGACGCGGAAGGTAAAGGTGACGTAAAGCGCGATGGTCACGGAGACGACGGCAGCATAGCGCCAGTCAAAGATCAGCGCAAAGATCACCGTGACCATGGTCAGTTCCAGGATCAAGGGCCCGATCGACAACAGCATGAAGCGCAGAAGAAACTCGACCCCCTTCACCCCCCGTTCGATGATGCGGCTGAGGCCGCCGGTCTTGCGGGTGATGTGATAGCGCAGGGACAGGCGGTGGATATGGGTAAAGGTCTCGAGCGCCAGCTTGCGCAGGGCCTGCTGGCCGACGCGCACAAAGATCGCGTCGCGCAATTCGTTGAAACCGACCGATCCCAGACGGGCCAGACCATAGGCCACGGTCAGGCCGACGGCGCCAACCGCCAACAGCCAGCCGTCGCCCCGCGACTGACCACCCAGCGAATCGACCGCGGCCTTGTAGAAAAATGGCGTCGCGACCGACACGATCCGTGCCACCAGCAGGGCGGCCAGCGCCAGCACCACACGCTGCCGGACCCATGGGGCATCCGACGGCCACAGATAGGGCGCAACCCGCCGCAATGTCCTGACCGCGCCCTTGCGTTCGGCCCGCTTCTGATCGCTCATTCCGTCCCCGCCCCGTTCTTGCGTTGATAAAGGCGCCGCATGGCGCTATCACGGTATCAATTCAACGATTCATGAGTAGTTGAAATATGAACCAGACACAAGCGCTGACCGCCCTGCAGGCGCTGGCCCATGAAACAAGGCTGTCGCTGGTCCGCCATCTGGCGGCATCGGGGGCCGAGGGGCTGGCGCAGGGCGATCTGGCCCGGCGGCTGGGGGTCAGCGCCTCGGGTCTGGCCTTTCATCTGGGGCTTTTAGAGCAGGCCGGGCTGGTTCAGGCCCGCCGCGAAAGCCGCAATGTCTTTTACCGGGCCGAAATGGCGGCGCTGGGCGGGCTGGTCGGTTATGTGCTGAACGATTGCTGCCAGATGCATCCGGTGGCGCGCGACTGCTGCATGCGCATCAGCCAGGGCGCCTGATCCGGCCCCATGCGCCGGGCTTTGCCGATCACGGTCCTGCCAGCCCCGTTGCTGGTGACAGGGCGCGCGCCTTCCTCTATATCTTGCGAAAGCCCGGCCTATGAACCGGGCCAATTGTGGGTGGGCAGAATGACAGAAGTGACACGACGGGGCTTTATCGCCGCAACCGGCGCCAGCCTGACGCTGGCCGCCTGCGGCAACGGCGTCGGTTCGACCGGCGGCACCAAGATCGACGCACGGGTCGATGCGACCCGCGACTATCTTTTCGCCAATTTCCCCGAGGCGGCCGGACAGGTGCGGCAGGCGGCAGGCGTCCTCTACATGCCGCTCATCACCGAGGCGGGCCTCTTTTTCGGCGGCGCCTTCGGACGCGGCGCGCTGCGCATCAATGACGTGACGGTGGATTATTATTCGGCGGCGCAGGCCAGCTGGGGGTTGCAGATCGGCGCCCAGCAATATGCTCATGTGCTGATCTTCATGACGCCCGAGGCGCTGGCCACCTTCCGCCGGTCCGACGGCTGGTCGGCGGGCGCGGACCTTGAATATGCGATCCCCGACGGCGGCCAGTCGGCAGGCGTCGATTCCGCCACGACGACGGCGCCTATCGTCGCCTATGTCTTTGGCCAGGCGGGCCTGATCGCGGGGGCGACGCTGAAGGGCACCAAATACACGCGCATCCTGCC
>CAZKJZ010000040.1:3014-10139 GCA_964553145.1 uncultured Frigidibacter sp.
GCCTGCGGCAGATGCGGGCATAGGCGGCGATCGCCGGTTCGGCTGCGGCATAGGTCGCCTCCTCGCCACCGCACATGACCGACAAAGCGCCGTTTTCCGCCCCCGCCTGCCCGCCTGACACCGGCGCGTCGACATAGCCAAAGCCAAGCCCCGCCGCCACTGCTGCAAGGTCGCGGGTAACGGCGGCCGAAACGGTGGTGTGGTCGACCAGGACAGCGCCAGGGCGCATGCCGGCAAAGGCGCCGGAAGGGCCGGTGCAGACCTGACGCAGGTCATCATCATTGCCAACACAGGTCATGACGAAATCCGCGCCCGCCGCCGCTGCCGCCGCGCTGTCGGCGCTCTGGCCCTCATGACGCTCCAGCCAGGCCAGGGCACGGGCCGGGCTGCGGTTCCAGACCGTCACCTGATGCCCTTCCGCCGCCAGATGGCCGGCCATCGGAAAGCCCATCACCCCCAGACCCAGAAACGCCACTTTCGCCATTGCCTGCCCCGTTCCATTGCCAGTGCCCCCGAAAGGCCCTAGTAAGCCCGCCAGTCGGCCCGTCAATCCTGTTTCACCACCCGGTTCCATGGCAACGCTTTTCCGCTGGCTTCTGCGGCTTTTCGCGGCACTGTTCCTGCTGACCCTGGTCGCGGGCTATGGCGCCTATTGGTTCGCCGCCCGGTCCCTGCCCGACTATGACGAGGCCCGCGCGGTCAAGGGGATCGACGGGCGGATCGAGATCGTGCGCGATACGGCGGACGTGCCCCATATCTTCGGCAGTACCGACCGCGACACGTTCTTTGGCCTCGGTTATGCGCAGGCGCAGGACCGGCTGTGGCAGATGATCATCGCCCGCCGCACCGCACAGGGCCGCCTGTCAGAGATATTCGGCCAGCGCACGGCGGCGATGGACGAGCTGATGCGGCGGCTTGATCTTTACGGGCTGGCGCAATCCTCGGTCGCGGCACAGGACGAGGAAACGCGCGAGGCGCTGCAGGCCTATGCCAATGGGGTCAACGAATGGATCCGGGCGGCCAGTGACGGTGCGCGCGGCCGGGGGGCGCCGGAACTGTTCCTGTTCCCCGGCCCGATTGCCTATTGGCAGCCCGCCGATTCGATCGCGATCCTGAAGCTGATGGCCTTTCAGCAGTCCGGCCAGTTGCAGAACGAGGTGCTGCGCGCCCGCCTGTCGCTGGTGTCAAAGGACTATCCCCGCGACCTGATGCCCGACATGCCCGGCCCCGGCATCGCCGAACTGCCACCCTATGCGGCGCTGGCGCCGGGTCTTGGCGGCGATCCGCATGCCCGGTATGCGGGCGGGGATGCGGCCCTTGACCCTTTGTCGCCCGTCCGCGAGCGCGCCTTCAGCGGCGCGTCGAACGCCTGGGCGGCGGGGCCGACCCGTGCTGTGCTGGGCGCCCCCCTTCTGGCCAATGACCCGCACCTGCCCTTTACCGCGCCCGCCCCCCTCTATCTGGCCCGCCTGCAGCTGAAATCGGGCGGCGTCATCGGCGCCACCATCCCCGGCGTGCCCTTGGTCATCGCCGGGCGAAACGGCGATTTCGGCTGGGCCATCGCCTCGGCCTCTGCCGACGATCAGGATCTGTTCCTGGAGGAGCTGGACCCCGCTGACCCAGAGCTTTACCGCGGCCCCGAGGGCTGGGTGCCCTTTGCCACCCGCCGTTCGATCATAGAGGTCAAGGGACAGCCGCCGATCACCATCACCCTGCGGCAGACCGCCAACGGCCCGGTTCTGCCCGGCAGCCATTTCGATCTGGCCTCGGTCACGCCGCCCGGCCACGTCATGGCTCTCTCCTGGACCGGGCTTGACCCTGCCGACACCAGCATGAGCGCCGCGCTGCATCTGATGCAGGCCCGCACGCTGGAGGATGGTCTGGCCATCGGCGCCCTGCATGTGGCGCCTGCGCTGACCGTCACCATGGCCGATCACGAACGGATCGGCATGGCCCTGTTCGGCGCCCTGCCTGCCCGCGACCCCAAAAGCCAGACGCAAGGCCGCATGCCCTCGCCCGGCTGGGTCGCGGAAAACCGCTGGCAGGGGTTGCGGTCGCCCGACGAAAATCCGCGCTTCACCGACCCTAGGGGCGGCATCGTAGGGGCCACCAACAACAAGATCATCGACGCGCCCTTTCCGAACCATGTCAGCTTTGACTGGGGCGACAGCCAGCGCGTGCAGCGCTGGTCCAAGCTGATGGGCGAACGCGAGGTCCATAGCCGCGAAAGCTTTATCGCCGCCCAGCTGGACACCAACGCCACCGACGCCCGCACCGTCCTGCCGCTGATCGGCGCCGACCTGTGGTTCACAGGCGAGGCCGCAGCAGACGGCACGCCCGAGCGGCGGCGGCAAGAGGCGCTGAAGCTGATTGCCGCCTGGGACGGTGACATGAACGAACATCTGCCCGAACCCCTGATCTATGCCGCCTGGGTCCGCGCCCTGCAGGAACGGCTGATCCGGGACGAGCTTGGCCCCCTGGCCGATGCCTTTGCCCGGCCCGAACCCCTGTTCATCGAACGGGTGTTTCGCAATATCGACGGCGCGGGCCGCTGGTGCGACATCATCCAGTCGGCCCCGGTCGAGACCTGCACCGACATTGCCCGGCTGGCGCTGGACGATGCGCTGACCGACCTGTCGGAACGCTATGGTCCCCGGCTGGAAAGCTGGCGCTGGGGCGACGCGCACGAGGCGCGGCAGGATCACCCGGCCCTGCGCGACACGCCCATCCTGCGCTGGATCGTCAATATCCGCCAATCGACCAGCGGCGGCGATCATACGCTGAACCGCGGCCAGACCGGCGGCGATCCGCGCGCGCCCTATCTGAACATGGATGGCGCGGTCTATCGCGGCGTCTATGACTTTGCCGATCCCGACAGTTCGGTCTTTATCATCTCGACCGGCCAGTCGGGCCACCCGCTCAGCCGCCATTATGACGACCTCAGCGAACTGTGGCGGCGGGGCGAATATATCCCCATGTCGCTGGACCCGGCATTGGCACGGGCGGCGGCGACCGGGATCACGGTGCTGACACCCGAGGCGGGTGAGTAGCAGGTCGTCCCTTTCGACCGGTTTCTGGCCCGGCAAACAGCCGGACAGGCCCCCCCAATACGTCCGGCCTTGCTTTGTACGTTATTTTGCCGTACATAATGCACTGTGAGGAGAGCAAACCATGGCACAGCCCCAAACACGCTCTGAACGCATCGAGGCCCGTACCACGCCGGACACCTTGGCAATCGTTCGGCGGGCGGCCGAGATTCAGGGACGCTCGGTCAGCGAGTTCGTAGTTTCCGCAGCCGAGCAAGCTGCCCGCAAGGCGCTTGAGGAAGAGCAGATCATCCGTCTCTCCGCCGCAGAACAGGTCCGCTTCATCGAAGCACTGTTGGAACCGTCTGCCCCGGCGCCGGCCATGTTGCGTGGCTTTGAACATCATCGTCGGCTGATCGGCGAGCTGTGACGCCGGGTCCCTTCCGGATTCTTCAGCTCGACGGGCGGGATCGTTCGGGCTTTGCCTGCGCAAGTGAACCTCTCACCCGATACTTCCATTCGCAGGTCACCCAAGACCTACGGCGACGACTCGCGGCCTGCTACATCGCTTCACACGGCGCGACGGACACAATCGCGGGCTTCTATACGCTGTCTGCTGCAGATATTCCGATGACCGAGTTGCCCGCTGATCTGAGCAGGCGCCTGCCCAGGTATCCGACGCTTCCCGCCGCGCGGTTGGGTCGCCTTGCCGTGGATCATCGCTTCACCGGCCGGAAGCTGGGTTCAACCTTGCTTGCAGATGCCATTCTTCGTGCCGCTGCCAGCCAAGTTGCCGTCTTCGCCATGGTCGTTGATGCCAAGGATGCCGAGGCCGACGCGTTCTATCGGCACCACGGTTTCTCAACCTATGCTTCGGCGCCAGGTCGGCTGCTGGCCCCGCTGAGCAACTTGCTTCCCCGCACATAGGATTTTGGGAAAGACTTGGTGGCTCTGCTTCTGGCTAAACCGACCCGCCCTGATCTGATCCGAGGCCTCTTGGCCCGGCCGCCATGGCGGCTCAGGGCGAGGCCCCGGCCCGGGGCGGGATGAGCGCCGTTCCGCCTCTACTCTTGAAGCCGGGCAAAGGCCGCCTCTTGCCGGGCGCTCCAGCTGACCCGCAGGTGATAGCCCGCCTCGTCCTGCTGTTCGTCGCGCACCACGCCCTGGTCATGCAGCCAGGCGCGCTGGCGGCCGGCGGCAAAGGGCAGGTCGATCAGCTGATCTTGCCTTTTGTCATCCAGCTGATCCGAGATCGCTGCCAGCAGCGCGCCGATCCCTTCGCCGGTCACGGCGCTGACGGCATGAACGCCCGGGGTGCGGGCATCCTGCACCAGAAGCGCATTCCGGGTATCGGGCGACAAAAGGTCGATCTTGTTCCAGACCTCGAACAGGGTCACGTCGTCGTCGACCCCCAGACTTTCCAGGATCGTGCCGACATCTTCGGCCTGTTCCTCGGTCTCGGGGTGGGCAATGTCGCGGACATGCAGGATCAGGTCCGCCTCCAGCACCTCTTCCAGGGTGGCGCGAAAGGCGGCGACCAGCTGGGTCGGCAGGTCCGAAATGAAGCCGACCGTGTCTGACAGGATGATCTTCTTGCCCGACGGCAGGGTGACGCCGCGCATGGTCGGATCCAGCGTGGCAAAGAGCATGTCCTTGGCCAGAACCTCGGCCCCGGTCATGCGGTTGAAGAGGGTCGACTTCCCGGCGTTGGTATAACCCGCCAGTGCCACGATCGGGAAAGGCACCTTGCGCCGGGCCGCGCGATGAAGTTCGCGGGTGCGCACCACCTTTTCCAGCTGGCGGCGGATCTTGACCACCTCGTCATCAATGGCGCGGCGGTCGGCTTCCTTTTGCGTCTCGCCCGGGCCGCCGACAAAACCGAAGCCGCCGCGCTGGCGTTCCAGATGGGTCCAGGCCCGGACCAGCCGCGTGCGCTGATACGAAAGGGCCGCCAGTTCGACCTGCAGCACCCCTTCGCGGGTGCGGGCGCGGTTGGCAAAGATTTCCAGGATCAGACCGGTCCGGTCCAGAATCTTGACCCCCCATTCCCGTTCCAGGTTGCGCTGCTGGATCGGGCTGACCGGCCCGTCGATCAGCACAAGACCGACCTCGGCCCCGGCAAACCTGTCCTTGAATTCCGCAACCTTGCCCGCGCCAAACAGCATACCGGCCTGCGCCCGTGGCAGGCGCACGATTTCGGACCCGACGATCGTCAGGTCCGGCAGGGCTGCCGCCAGCGACAAAGCTTCGTCCAGCGCCAGTTCCGGCGCGCGGCGGCGGTCGCCCTTCATGTCTGGATGCAGGACATAGGCGCGCTGCGGCGCCCCAGCCCCGTCAGTCGGACCCGTGGTGATCAGTCTTCACCCTCATAAAGAGAGATGGGCTGGCCCGGCATGATGGTTGAAATCGCATGCTTATAGACCAGCTGCGACTGGCCATCGCGACGCAAAAGCACGCAGAAATTGTCAAACCAGGTGATAACCCCCTGCAGTTTCACGCCATTGATCAGAAAGATCGTGACCGAAACCTTTGACTTCCGGACCTGATTAAGAAACGCGTCCTGCAAATTCTGTTTATCGGCAGCCATTATCTGTGCCTCGTTCTTTATGCGCGGGTTTATATCGCCCTGCGGTGGCTCGCCGAGGACTTGGCACCAGTATGCGCAAGATTCAAGCATATGCCAGAGCCAAAACGCAAATTCCTGACGCGAGGGTAACTTTCTTTCAAGCTCGCCTCGGCGCGGCTCAGGCCTCTTCCTCCTCTTCCTCGAAATGGGCCATGCGCGCGCCGGACTTCGAGGTGGTGACGACACCCAGCGACTTCAGCTTGCGGTGCAGGGCCGACCGTTCCATGCCGACAAAACTGGCGGTGCGGCTGATATTGCCGCCGAACCGGTTGATCTGGGTCAAGAGATATTCGCGCTCGAACAGTTCGCGCGCCTCGCGCAGGGGCAGGGTCGCCAGACCGCCGGTCAGGGTGATGCGGCCTTCGTCGGGGCGGCTGGTGCTTTGGGCGACCAGCTCGTCGGGTTCGATCGGCCCCTGCCCTTCGCCCAGGATCAGCGCGCGTTCGATCACATTGCGCAGCTGGCGGATATTGCCCGGCCAGGCCATGGTCTGCATCGCCGCCACCGCCTCGTCCGACAGGGGGCGCAGCGGCAGGCCCTGGCTTTTGTTGAAAAGGTCAATGAAATGGCGCGCGATCTCGGGAATATCCTCGCGCCGGTCATCCAGCGCCGGAACCGCGATCGGCACCACATTCAAACGGTCATACAGTTCCTGCCGGAACCGGCCCGCGGCGATTTCAGCCGCCAGCGCCCGCGTGGTCGAGGAAATGACCCGCAAGTCCACCCGCACCTTGTCGGTGCCGCCGACACGCGTGAACTGCTGTTCGGTCAGCACCCGCAGGATCTTGGACTGGGTGCCCAGCGGCATGTCGGCGACTTCGTCGAAATAGACAAATCCGCCATGTGCCTGTTCCAACAGGCCCTTTTCGATCCCCCGCCCAGACGTTTCGCGACCAAAGAGCACATCTTCGACCCGTTCAGGTTCGATCGAGGCCGAGGCGACGGTGACAAAGGCGCCCGATGCGCGGTTGGAATTGGCATGGATATAGCGCGCCGCCAGTTCCTTGCCTGTCCCCGGCTCGCCGGTCAGCATGATGCGGGCGTTCGACTTGGTGACCTTGTCCAGATTGGCCTTCAGCATCCGGAACGCATGAGAGCCGCCGATCATTTCGGCAGGCCCGCCATCCCGCCGCTTCAGCGCCGCATTCTCGCGCCTCAGCCGCGCGGTTTCCATGGCGCGGCGCACCACGACGGTCAACTGGTCGATATTGAACGGCTTTTCGATGAAGTCATAGGCACCCTGCTTGATCGCCGCGACTGCGATTTCGATATTGCCATGCCCCGATATGATGATGATCGGCACGTCAGGATTGTCGCGCTTGACCGATTTCAGAATGTCGATCCCGTCCATGCGGCTGTCCTTCAGCCAGATGTCCAGCACCATCAGCGCGGGTTCGGCCGCGTTAATCTCGGCCATACATTCATCCGAATTGGCCGCAAGCCGGGTTGCGAACCCCTCGTCCCGAAGGATGT
>CAZKJZ010000040.1:10239-18511 GCA_964553145.1 uncultured Frigidibacter sp.
CATTCATCCGAATTGGCCGCAAGCCGGGTTGCGAACCCCTCGTCCCGAAGGATGTCCGAGATCAGTTCCCGAATGTCGCGTTCGTCGTCAACGATCAGAATATCACTCATTTGCCACCTGCCGCAGGCGCCGCCGCCCGCTCCTCCTCTGCTTTCGGGGCGGACGCAGGGTCCGCCGCGCGTTCCTTGATGGATCGTCCCGCTGTAACCGCGCGTGCGCGCGGCAGGCGGATCTCGGCCATGGCGCCGCGATGGGCGGCACCGTCAAACGGGTCGGCATCGGTCAGGATCAGGATCCCGCCATGTTCCTCGATGATCTTCTTGACGATCGGCAGGCCCAGTCCCGTGCCCTTTTCGCGCGTCGTCACATAGGGTTCGAACAGTCGCGCCCGGTCGGGCGGCAGGCCGATGCCATTGTCGGCGATGCGGATCGTCACCAGATCGTCCGTCACCTGCATCCCTACCCGCACCTCGGGCGCATACCCGTCCGGCGCACCTTTTTCGGTCAGGGATTCAACGGCTTCACCCGCATTCTTGATCAGGTTTGTCACCGCCTGCGAAATCATGGTCGCATCCAGTTCCACCACGACAGGATCGGCGGGCAGGTCGGCGACCAGCCGCGCGCCATGCAAAGCACCCTCTTGCAGCGCGACCGCATCCCGCATCAGGCGGGTCAGGTCATGATCGCGCCGGTCAGGTTCGGGCATGCGCGCGAATTTCGAAAATTCATCGACGATCCGCCGCAGGTCGCCAGTCTGGCGGACGATCACATCGGTCATCTGCTGCAGGCTGTCGCCCTCGTCGCCGACCAGGGGCAGAAACTTGCGGCGGATACGTTCCGCCGACAGCTGGATCGGCGTCAGCGGGTTCTTGATCTCGTGCGCGATCCGGCGGGCCACATCGCCCCAGGCCGCCATCCGCTGGGCGCTGACCAGTTCGGTCACGTCATCAAAGGCCACCACATAGCCTTCCAGCCCGCCATCGGCATTGCGCCGGGGCGACATGCGGACCAAGAGGCTTTCCAGCCGCCCGTCGCGGCTGAGTTTGACTTCCTCTTGCGCCACCGCAGCCGTGCCTTCGGTCAGACGGCGGAACAGGTCGGCAAATTCCGGCACCGCCCGCGCCAGCGCCTGACCATGGCCCCGCCCCTCGTCCAAAGCCAAAAGCCGGGTTGCCGCCCGGTTCAGGAAATCGAGCCGCCCTTCGGCATCCAGCCCGACCACACCTGCGGTGACCGACGACAGGACCGAATCAAACAGACGTCTGCGGTCCTCGGTCTGGCGATGGCTTTCGACCAAAGCCTGGCGCTGGCTGGACAGTTGCCGGGTCATCTGGTTGAAGATGCGGCCCAGCATGGCGATTTCGTCATCGCCGTCTTCCTCGCTGACCTGCACGCCCAGATCGCCTGCGCCGACCCGCTGCGCCGCCCCCGCCAGCCGCCCGACCGGGCGCGACAGGCGTTCGGCAAACCACAGGCCCATCCAGATCGCCGCCAGGATCAGGATCACGGCAAAGCCCACATAGACCAGCCCGAATTCAAAGATCACCCGGCCCCGTTTTGATTCCAGTTGCTGGTACAGACCGACCGTCGCCCGTGTATCGTCCAGAAGGCTGAGGATCTTGCCGTCGACATTGCGGCTGACATAAAGGTAACGGTCGGGAAATTCGGTCAGCCGGATCAGGGCGCGGAATTCGTTGTTCGGCCAGTCTTCGATCAGGACCGTTTCGCCCTCGTCGGCCTTTTTCAGACTGTCCGCCCCCGGCTTTTCGAAATCGAACAGATAGGACCGTTCGCCCCGCGACCGGATTTCCCCCGTACCGTCAATCACATAGGCTTCGCGCAATCCGCGCTGCACCTTGGCTTGGCCTTCGGACAAAAGCTTGCGCAAATCGGCGTCGGTCAGCAGAAAGGCGGCCTGTCGCGACAGGTTGATGTAATTGGCCAGGGCCTCGGCATCCGCCGTCAGGTCGCGGCGGTGTTCCTCCTGATAGGCTTCGGCGGCAGCAAGCGAGGTGCCGACCACGCTGCGCACCCGGTCGGAAAACCAGCCCTCCAGCCCCATGTTGATGGTCAGGCCAGCAAAGATGGCAACCAGGATGGTCGGCAAAAGGGCGATCCCGGCGAAGACGCCGGTCAGCCGCAGATGCAGGCGCGAGCCGGCAGATTTTGCCCGGCGCGCGGCGATCATGCCGGCCAGACGCGACAGGACCAGCCCGGCCAGCAGCAGGAAATAGACCAGATCGGCCAAAAGGATCAGGCGCAGGACATCCGACCCCGCCCCCTGCCCCATCGGCCCCAGCGCCAGAAAGGTCGCGACCGCCAGCAAAGGCCCCAGCACCACCAGCCCGATGGTCGCGACATTCTGCAGCCGCCGCTGCCGGCGCAGGCGGTGAATCTTGTCCCAGGTCCAATAGGCGCGAATACCCTGCAAAGGGACGCCTCTGTCTTTCTCCGCTGCAAGGCGGTTACCGCTGTGCCTGTCCTGCGGTCATTCCGGGCCGATTGGTGCCCCAGCGCCACAGGTTCTGTTGCGCTTTTACATCAACTTGCGGCGCCGTGTCACGCGGATATCAAGGTCGGTGATCTTCTTGCGCAAAGTATTGCGATTGATGCCCAGAAGGTCGGCGCATTTCGCCTGATTCCCGGCCGTCGCATCCAGCGCAATCTCGATCAGCGGCAGTTCGATTTCCCGTAAAATGCGGTCATAAAGGCCCGGCGGCGGCAGGGCCCCGCCATGCAGGCCGAAATAGCGGTTGAGATGCCGCGCGACCGAGGCAGAAAGCTTCTCGCCCTCGGCCACGCGCGGCAGTTCCGGGGTCTGGCCCGACAGGGCGGCCTCGGCCTCGGCCCGGGTGATCTCGACCCCCATGGCGGTCACCGCCAGCCGCTTCAGCGTGTTTTCCAGCTGCCGCACATTGCCCGGCCAGGGATAGGTGCGGATCAGGTCCATCGCCTCGGCCGACAGGACCCGTTCGGGCTGGCCGTCACGGGCAGCGCGGGCCAGGAAATGTTCGGCCAGAAGCGGGATATCCTCGACCCGGTCGCGCAGGGCGGGGACGTTCAGCGTGACGCCGCCAAGGCGGAAGTAAAGATCGTTGCGCAGCCGCCCGTCCGCCAGCCGTTCAGACAGATCGGTCTGCGAGGTCGCCACGATCCGCGGCCCCGGCTCGGGCATCGCGTCCAGCATCCGCACGATGCGCCCCTGCGCCTCGTCGTCGTAGTCGGCGATCTCGTCAAAGACCACCGTGCCACCCCGCGCCCGCGACAGAAGGGCGGCGGGGCCGTCCATCGCCTTCATGTCGGCCATCTGCGCGGTGACGAAGGGCTGGGTGCGGCGGTCGGAAAAATCGTGGATCGCGCGGGCGACCAGCGTCTTGCCACTGCCCGATTCGCCGCTGATCAGCACCGGCAGGTCGGCATTCATCACCCGCGCCACCAACCGGTAAAGCGCCTGCATCGACTGGGTCCGTCCGACCAGCGGCAGATCGGTCTCGATCTCGCGCGGGGTCTGGGGCGTGGCTGCCGCGGCCATCACCCGGCGCTGACGCACATCCAGCGCCCGGGCCGCGCGCTTCATCAGGTCGGGCAGGTCAAAGGGCTTGGGCAGATAGTCCCATGCCGCCGCTTCCTCGGCCTGGATGGCGGTGACGATGGTGTTTTGCGCCGAAATGATGATAACCGGCAGGCCGGGCCGCAGACGGGCGATTTCCGGCAGGGCACGCAGCCCGTTGCCATCGGGCATGATCACGTCGGAAATGACCAGATCGCCCTTGCCTTCCTCGACCCAGCGCAACAGCGTCACCATGGACGAGGTCGCATGCACCCGGCACCCCGCGCGGGTCAGGGCCTGGGTCAGCACGGTGCGGATCGTGCGGTCGTCGTCAGCCACCAGGACGGTTCCGTCCATCTTTCCTTACTCCTTTAGCGCCTTGGGCAGCGCGATGCGGAAGGTCGTCCGCCCCGGCTGACTGTCGACGGAAATCCATCCTTCGTGATCGGCAATGATGCGCGAGACCAGCGCCAGCCCCAGGCCGGTGCCATTTTCGCGCCCCGACACGAACGGGTCAAAAATGTCGTTCATCATCTCGGCCGGAATACCCGGCCCGTCGTCAGTGATTTCCACCTGCACCGGCAGGGCGCGGCTGCCATCCTCGCGCCGAAGCCGCAGGGCAAGGTCATAGAAGGACCGGATGCGGATCGTGCCGCGCCGCCCACCCGCCGCCTCGGAGGCGTTCTTCAAAAGGTTCAGGAACACCTGCGTCAACTGGTCGGGATCAGCATGGACCGAGGGCAGCGAAGGGTCGAAATCCTCGACAAACTGCATGTTGGACCCGAACCCCAGCTGCGCCGACTTGCGCGCCCGGTCCAGAACATCGTGGATATTGACCGCGCGCCGTTCGGGCGGGCGCAGGCGGCCGAACTGTTCGACCTGCTCCAAGAGCTTCACGATCCGGTGGGTTTCGTCGACGATCAGGTCGGTCAGTTCCTGATCCGCCGGGGGCAGGTTCATCGCCAGCAGCTGCGCGGCCCCGGTGATGCCCGCCAGCGGGTTCTTGATCTCGTGCGCCAGCATGTCCGCCATGCCGATGGCAGAGCGCGCCGATTTGGTCAGGCCCTGATTGCGGCCCAGCCGTTCGGCAAATTCGCGCGGCTGGATCAGGAACAGGATCGTGCCCGGCTTTTCAGACAGGGGTGCGGCCTGCAGGTTGCACAGAACCGGCGGGCGGTCGCCGGTCGCCACCTCGACATCATTGATGAAGACCGCCGACAGCCCTTCGCGCATCCGGCGGAAGGCTTCTTCCAGCGGCGCGCCGATCGACAGGCGGTCAAAAAACGGCTGGCCACGCAGCGACCGGGCCGAGACATTGAGGAATTCCTCGGTCGCGGGGTTCGCATCCTCGATCAGCCCGTCGGCGCCGATCAGAAAGGCCGGAACCGGCAGCGATGTCCACAAGGTGGCGGCGGCGGGCAGCATCAGGCGGCCTTTCCAACGGGCGACGGGTCGGAAAAGGCCCGCGCGATCAGGGTCAGAACCCTGCCGGGGTCGCGTTCGACCATCAAAGCCGCGCGGTCGGCGGGGTCGATAGCCGCCTCGTCCGCGTACCAGCCCAGATGCTTGCGCGCGATGCGCAGGCCCAGTTCGGTACCGTAAAAGCCCAGCATATCCTGATAATGTTCGGCGATCAGCGCTGCGCGGTCCGCCCCCTGCGGCACGGCGGGCGCGGGCCCGCCCGCCAGCGCATGGGCCACCTCGGCCAGACGCCAGGGCGCGCCCTGCGCCCCCCGCCCGATCATGACGCCATCGGCGCCCGACAGGCGCAGCGCCTCTGCCGCCGTCGCGGCGCTGGTGATATCGCCATTGGCGATGACCGGAATGCTGACCGCCGCCCTGACCCCGGCAATCGCCTGCCAGTCGGCCTGCCCCTTGTAGAACTGCTGGCGGGTGCGGCCGTGAATGGTGATCATGCGAATACCTGCCGCTTCGGCCCGCCGGGCCAGGTCGGCGGCGTTCAGGCAATCCGTATCCCAGCCCAGGCGGCATTTCAGCGTCACCGGCAGGCTGACCGCGCCAACCACCGCCTCGATCAGCGTCAGCGCATGGTCCAGATTGCGCATCAGTGCCGAGCCGGACGCCCCGCCCGTCACCTGCTTGGCCGGGCAGCCCATGTTGATGTCGATGATCCGCGCGCCCATGTCGGCCACCATCCGCGCCGCTTCGGCCATCGGCTGCGCCTCGCGCCCCGCCAGTTGAACCGAGGTCGGCACCGCCGCATCCCCCAACCCCAGATCGGTGCGCGCCTTGGCCCGGACCGAGGGGCGGCGGGTGATCATCTCGCCCGAGGCGACCATTTCGGACACGACCAGCCCGGCGCCGAACCGCGCCACCAGCCTGCGGAACGGCAGGTCGGTGATCCCGGCCATGGGGGCCAGAAAAACCGGGGGGCCAAGCCGCAGTCCTGCCAGTTCTATGGGCAAACGCCTATTCCTTGTGCAATCGCACATGGTGATACCGACTCACCGGCCCATGCTCAACGCTTGACGCCCGAAAATCGTGCCGGATTCCTTCATAGCCTGTTTTTTGGGCAAAGACCCGCCCCCAACGCGGCGATGCGCGCCATTGTCAGGCGCAAGGCCAAAGGGTAAGCCCGAAACCAAAGGAAAGGCAGGCCCCCGTGCACGGCGACGATCTGGCCATCATCATCACTGCCGCCGGGCGCGGCAGCCGGGCGGGCGGCGATCTGCCCAAGCAATGGCGCCAGCTGGGCGGCATGACCGTTCTGGAACGGACAGTCGCGGCCTTTCAGGGCCGGGGGCGGATCATCGTCACCCTTCATCCCGACGATATGGCGCGGGGCATCGGCCTCTTTCAGGGCAGGGCCACGCTGGTCGCGGGCGGCGACACGCGCGCGGCCAGCGTGCGGAATGCCCTGGAAAGCCTGTCGGGCAGCGCCGTTGCCCGTGTCCTGATCCATGACGGCGCCCGCCCCTTTGCCAGTGCTGCGCTGATCGACCGGGTCCTGATGGCGCTGGACCACCATCCCTGCGCCGCCCCTGCCCTGCCGGTGACCGACGCTTTGTGGCGCGGCGCCGAAGGCCGCGTCAGCGGCACAGCCGACCGCGCGGGCCTTTATCGCGCGCAGACCCCGCAAGGCTTTCACTTCCCCGCGATCCTCGATGCCCACCGCGCCCATCCCGGGGACGCGGCGGATGATGTCGCCGTCGCCCGCGCCGCAGGCCTTGACGTCGCCATTGTCGAGGGCGAGGAGGAGAATATCAAACTGACCTGGCCCGCCGATTTCGCGCGCGCCGAACGGATGGCGGGGCGCATGGAGATCAGGCTGGGCAATGGCTATGACGTGCATGCCTTTACCAAGGGCGATCATGTCACGCTCTGTGGTGTGCGTGTTCCCCATGACCGGGCACTTCTGGGCCATTCGGATGCCGATGTGGCCATGCATGCGCTGACCGACGCGATCTATGGCGCGCTGGCGGCAGGCGACATTGGCCGCCATTTCCCGCCCAGCGACCCGCGTTGGAAAGGGGCGGCCTCGGAAATTTTCCTGACCCATGCCGGGGCGCTGGCCGCCGAACGCGGCTTTGCCCTGTCGAATGCCGATGTGACGATCGTCTGCGAACGGCCCAAGATCGGCCCCCATGCCGGCGCCATGCAGGCCGAACTGGCGCGCATCCTCGGGGTCGCGCCCGACCGGATCAGCGTCAAGGCCACCACATCCGAACGGCTGGGCTTTACCGGGCGCGAGGAAGGGATCGCCGCCCTTGCCACCGCCACTTTGGTGCGGACATGAGCGGCGCGGCCTGGATCGCGACCTTCTTCGGCGTCGGGCGCCTTAGGCCCGCGCCCGGAACCTGGGGCTCGCTTGCCGCGATCCTTCTGGGCTGGGCCATCGTCCGGGCGGCCGGTTTCCCGGCCCTGTGCGTCGCCACGCTGCTGGCCACGGCGGCGGGCTTCTGGTCCTGCGCCGCCTACCTGAAGGACCGCCCCGGCGATGACCCGTCCGAAGTGGTGATCGACGAGGTGGCGGGCCAGTGGCTGGCGCTGCTGTTCCCGGCCCTGGGCTTTTGGTGGCGCGGCTGGGAGGCATGGCTGCCCTGGCCCGCGCCGCTGGCGGCCTTTCTGTTCTTTCGCCTCTTTGACATCTGGAAACCCTGGCTGGTGGGCCGCGCCGACCGGCGGGGCGATCCCATGGGGGTGATGCTGGACGACCTCTGGGCCGGGCTTTTCGCCGGGCTGGCGACGCTGGCGGCGGCGGCACTGTATCATCTGCCGCTGATCTGGTCGTGACATGACCCTGCCCCTGGCCGCCCAGCTTCTGGACATGGCCCGCGCCCGGGGCCTTGTGATCGCCACCGCCGAAAGCTGCACGGGCGGGCTGATCGCCGGGGCGATCACCGACATGGCCGGGTCGTCGGCGATCTTCGACCGGGGTTTCATCACCTATTCCAATGATGCGAAAGAGGCGATGCTGGGCGTCAGCGCCGACAGCCTGTCCCGCCACGGCGCCGTCAGCGAAGAGGTGGCCCGCGAAATGGCCAGCGGCGCGCTGGCCCGGTCCCAGGCCGACCTTGCCGTCGCCGTCACCGGCATCGCCGGACCAGGCGGGTCCGAGTTCAAGCCCGAGGGGCGGGTCTGCTTCGGTCTGGCCATACGCGGCGGCGGCACAAGAACCGAAACGGTCGAATTCGGCGCCCTTGGCCGCGACCGGGTGCGCCGGGCCACGGTCGAGCATGCGCTGTCGCTGCTGCTGGCGGC
>CAZKJZ010000041.1:0-18332 GCA_964553145.1 uncultured Frigidibacter sp.
GGGTCAGGCGCGCGCTGGCGCGGGACAAGTCCGAAAGGCAGCGGGTCTAAGGCGGAAGGACGCTTGCAAGCATCCATTCCCCCGTCTCGGCCGGCGCCCGGGCGGAATTTTCGAAAATTCCGCGCCAGAGCCTTTGAAGGCTCTGGTCCGATTTCTTCGAAGAAATCGGTCCCCGGCGGCGGTTCAGCAAAGCCTCATCCATCTCTAGCCGCGCGGGCCTTGCCCAGCCTGCCGGGTGGCCATCAGCGCCATCGGCCTGTTTTCGTCATCGTTGAAAAAGGCCATCCATTCCTCGGTTCCGTCAGGATGGCGATGGATCATCCGCGCGGGTTCGACAAAGCGGACGCCCTGCGCCTGAAGCGCGGCAGCGGCCGCGCCGATGTCGGCAACGCGAAAGTAAAGAATATCCGCCTGGTCCCGCTGCCCGGTTTCGCGCAGCATCAACCGCGTGCCGCCAAGGTCAAAGAAAGCCAGGCCGGGAAAGGCGTAAAGTTCGCTGAGGCCCAACTGGTCCTTCAGAAAGGCACGGGCGCGGTCCAGCCGTTCGACCCGGCGGGCGATCTGTCCAAGGGCGGCAAGCATGGAACCTCCATCTGCAGGATGGGGCATCATAGCGCGGGGCGGTCGAAAATCATCCCGCCACTTGCATCGGCGCGGACCTTGCCCTTATAGGGGGCGCATGCGGGTGTAGCTCAATGGTAGAGCAGCAGCCTTCCAAGCTGAATACGTGGGTTCGATTCCCATCACCCGCTCCATCCCCCTTTCCCCCATGCGGCATCCTTACCCTTGCGAGGGCGCGGCCAAGCGCCTAAAGGGCGCGCGACCCTGTCCGAGAGGTTTCCATGGCCCGCCGCCCCGCCGACCCCGACACCCAAGACCGCGCACCGTCGCGCAGGATCGGGGCACTGGCCGCGCTTTGGCCTTTTATCCGCCCCTATCGGCGGATGGCTTTGGGGGCGCTTGCGGCGCTGGTCCTGACGGCGGCGATCAGCCTGATCATGCCTTTGGCGGTCAGGCGGGTCGTCGACGGGTTCAATGCCGGTGGCGGTCTTCTGGACCAGTATTTTCTGGCTGCCATCGGTATTGCCGCGCTGTTAGCGCTGGGCACCGGCATCCGCTACAGCCTGGTCACACGGCTGGGCGAGCGGGTGGTGTCGGATATCCGTTCGGCGGTCTTTTCGCGGGTTCTGGGCATGAGCCCGGCCTATTTCGAACGGCTGATGACCGGCGAGATCGTCAGCCGCATCACCACCGACACGACGCTGATCCTGTCGGTGATCGGCTCGTCGGTCTCGCTGGCGCTGCGCAACCTTATGATGCTGGTCGGCGGGCTGGTGCTGATGGTCTTCACCAGCGCCAAGCTGACCGGGCTGGTGCTGCTGCTGGTGCCGCTGGTGGTGGTGCCGATTATCGTTCTTGGGCGGCGTCTGCGCCGCCTGTCGCGTGAAAATCAGGACTGGATCGCCGCCTCGTCCGGTCAGGCGGCCGAGGTTCTGGGCGCCATCCAGACGGTGCAGGCCTTTACCCACGAGCCGCAAAGCCGGAGCACCTTTGCCGAGGTGACCGAACGCGCCTATGCGTCGGCCGAGGTGCGCATAAGGGCGCGGGCGATCATGACGGTGATCGTGATTTTCCTGATCTTTGCCGGGGTGGTCGGGGTTCTGTGGATCGGCGCCCGCGACGTGCGGACCGGGGGGATGACCATCGGCGATCTGGTGCAGTTCGTCATCTATTCGGTGATGGTGGCCGGATCGACCGGCGCCCTGTCGGAGATCTGGGGCGAGATGCAGCGGGCGGCGGGGGCGACCGAGCGGCTGGCGGAACTTCTGTCGGCAACGGATGACCTCCGCGATCCCGCCAGCCCGAAGGCGCTGACCCAGCCGGTGCGGGGCGAGATCGGGTTCGAGGGCGTGACCTTCCATTACCCCTCGCGTCCCGGCCAGTCGGCGCTGGAGGGGGTGAGCCTGCGGATCGCGGCGGGCGAAACCGTGGCTTTGGTCGGCCCGTCGGGCGCGGGCAAGACCACGATCATCCAGCTGATCCAGCGGTTCTGGGACCCCGAGACGGGGCGCGTGACGCTGGATGGCACCGATCTGCGCGACATGGCGCGGGCCGATATCCGCCGCGCCATGGCCCTGGTGCCGCAGGACCCGGTGGTCTTTGCCGCCAGCGCCCGTGACAATATCCGCTTTGGCCGCCCCGGTGCCAGCGACGCCGAGGTTCAGGCGGCGGCAGAGGCCGCCCATGCGCATGATTTCCTGACGGCCCTGCCGCAGGGCTATGACACGTTTCTGGGCGAACGGGGTGTCATGCTGTCGGGCGGGCAGAAACAGCGCATCGCCATCGCCCGGGCCATCCTGCGCGACGCCCCCGTCCTTTTGCTGGACGAAGCGACATCGGCCCTGGACGCGGAAAGCGAACAGGCCGTGCAGGGCGCGGTTGAACGGCTGTCGCAGGGACGCACGACTTTGATCGTCGCCCACCGGCTGGCAACGGTGAAAAAGGCCGACAGGATCGTCGTCTTTGATCAGGGCCGGATCGTCGCCGAAGGCACCCATGACCAGCTGGTGGCCCAAGGCGGGCTTTATGCCCGGCTTGCGCGGCTGCAGTTCACCGAAGGCACCGATCCGGGCGAAAGCGCAGCGTAACTCTTGCCGAATGGCGCATCAGGCGCCATCGTTGGATGCAGGAGAGATGTCCGGGCCAACCGGACCATCTGGGGAGGTGCGCATGGCGCGATTTGCCACGGTGGCTGACCGCGACGCGGTCCAGCGGGAAATGCCCTATGCGGAACGCGATCAGCCAAGGACGCTCTATCAGTTCCTGACCCGCGCGCGCGATGCGCACGGGCCGCGCCCGGCGGTCAGTTTTCAGCTTTTTTCCGACCCTGGCGCGCGGGCGGTGACGCTGACCTGGGCCGAGTTGCACGGTCAGGTCACACAGGCCGCCAACATGTTCCGCCGCCTTGGTGTCGGTGAGCGGGATGTGGTGGCCTATCTTTTGCCCAACACGATCGAAACGGCAGTGGTGCTCTTGGGCGGGGCGGTGGCCGGGATCGTCAATCCGATCAACCCGCTGCTGGACCCCGGCCAAATCGCCGCCATCCTGCGCGAAACCGGCGCCAAGGTTCTGGTAACGCTCAGAAGTTTCCCCCATTCCGATCTGGCGCAAAAGGCGGCCGTCGCCGTGGCACAGGCGCCCGGCGTCAAGGCGGTTATCGAAGTCGACCTCAACCGCTATCTGAGCCCGCCCAAAAGCTGGATCGTGCCGCTGATCCGGCCGAAGAACATCGTTACCCATGCGGCAGCGCGGCTGGATTTCGCCCGCGAAATGGCGCGCGAGGAGGGTGGCAGGCTGGCCTTTGCCGACAGCGCTGGCGACCGGGTTGCGGCCTATTTCCACACCGGCGGCACGACCGGCATGCCAAAGGTCGCCCAGCACAAATATTCGGGCATGGTCTATAACGGCTGGCTTGGGGCGCGGCTTTTGTTCGACGAAACCGATGTGCTGATCTGCCCCTTGCCTTTGTTTCATGTCTTTGCCGCCTATCCGATCCTGATGTCCTGCATCGGGTCGGGCGCGCATATGGTCATGCCGACGCCGCAGGGCTATCGCGGTGACGGGGTCTTCGACAATTTCTGGAAGCTGATCGAACGCTGGAAAGTCACGTTCATCATCACCGTCCCGACTGCCGTCGCCGCCCTGATGCAGCGCCCGGTCAATGCCGATGTCTCGACCCTCAGGACCGCGATCTCGGGATCGGCCCCGCTGCCGCTGGAGCTGTACAACCGCTTCAAGGCGGCGACGGGCGTCGGGATTTCGGAAGGCTATGGCCTGACCGAGGCGACCTGCCTTGTGTCCTGCAACCCCGTGGACGGCGCCAAAAAGGTGGGCTCGGTCGGCCTGCCCTTGCCCTATAGCCATGTGCGCATCCTGCATTGCGATGCGTCAGGTCAGGTCACGCGCGAGTGTGGGGCCGACGAGGTGGGGGAAATCTGCGTGGCCAGCCCCGGCGTCTTCGAAGGCTCGACCTATACCGAGGTTGACAAGAACCGCCTGCTCTTTGCCGAGGGGAGCTATCTGCGCACCGGCGATCTGGGGCGGATCGACCCGGACGGCTATCTGTGGATCACCGGCCGGGCCAAGGACCTGATCATCCGGGGCGGCCACAATATCGACCCCGCGATGATCGAAGAGGCGCTTGCGGGCCATCCGGCTGTGGCCTTTGCCGGGGCGATCGGCCAGCCGGATGCGTTCGCGGGCGAACTGCCTTGCGTCTATGTGGAACTGGTCAAGGGCGCCACCGTCACGGTGGACGAGCTGATGGCCCATGCCCGCGCCCATATCGTCGAACGCGCGGCGGTGCCCAAACATCTGGAGATCATGGCCGAACTGCCGAAGACGGCGGTGGGCAAGATATTCAAGCCGGACTTGCGCCGTCTGGCCATCACCCGCGTCTTTGACGAGACGCTGGCCGAGGCCGGGATCGCGGCGCGGGTCAGCGCGGTGGTCGAGGATAAGAAACGCGGCCTTGTGGCGCGGATCACCCCCGACGGACCGGTCGACAAGGTGGCGCTGGCCAAGCTTCTGGGCCAGTTCGCGCAAGGGTGGGAGATGGCGGATTAGAGCTGCCACAACTGCTCTGCCCCAAGACCACCCGCCCCGGGCTTGACCCGGGGCCTCGCCCTCGACCCGCACCGCCTGTGACGCACGAGGCCCCGGGTCAGGCCCGGGACGGGCTGTCTGTGTCTTGGCCGGTTTCATCTTTGCGCGACTGATTCCCGATCAGGCCCAGCCCGGCCCAGAGGGCGATCTGGCGGGCAAGGGTCCCGGTGTCCTGCAGCGCATCCACGGTCAGCACGCCGGGTTCGTCCGTCGGTGGTTCCAGCGTTGCAAACTGGCTTTCCAGCAACGCGGCGGGCATGAAATGGCCCTGTCGGGTGGACAGGCGCCGGGCGATGTCGGCCAGGCTGACAGACAGCCAGACAAAGCCGACCGGGCCGCCCGCCTGCGCCCTGATCCGGTCGCGGTAGCTCCGGCGCAGTGCGGAACAGGCGATGGCCACCGGCGCCTCGGTCGCCAGACCCTGCGCGACCCGGTCCAGCCAGGGCCAGCGGTCGCTGTCCTGCAGGGGCTGACCCGCCCGCATCCTGGCGATGTTGGCGGCGGGATGCAGGTCGTCGCCATCGACAAAGCGCAGGCCTGTCAGCTGCGACAGGGCCAGGCCGACCGTCGACTTGCCGCAGCCCGACACCCCCATCAGCACCAGCCGGGGCGAGGGGCGGTCGTTCAGACTTTGGTGTGCCATCGCATACCCTGTTGATCTTGGCCCCGACAGCCGATAGCACGTCCGGGTCTCGGGCAATAGCTCGGCTGGGCCCGTCGGGGCAGGGGGAACCATCATGCAAGCGACTGTCGGTCTGATCGGTCTGGGTACCATGGGGGCGGCGCTGGCGCTGAACATCGCCGAAAAGGGCTTTCGCATCGCGGTCTGGAACCGCACGACCGCAGTGACGCACAGTTTCGCGGCCGAGGCGGGGGCACTGGCGGCCAATATCGTGCCGACCGAAAGCCTGGCCGATCTGGTGGCGGCGATCGCGCCGCCGCGTGCCATCATCCTGATGGTGCCCGCGGGCGATCCGGTCGACCAGCAGATTGCCGCGCTGACCCCGCTTCTGGGGCCGGATGATCTGATCGTCGATGCGGGCAATGCGAATTTCCACGATACCGACCGGCGCAGCGCGGCTGCCGCCAAGGGCGGCCCCCGTTTCATGGGAATGGGTGTCTCTGGCGGGGAAGAGGGCGCGCGGCACGGCCCTGCGATCATGGCGGGCGGCGATCAGGCCGACTGGCAACGCATGGCCCCGGTCCTGACCGCCATCGCCGCGCGGCACGAGGTGGTGCCCTGCGCCGACTGGATGGGTCCGGCTGGGGCGGGCCATTTCGTCAAGGCGGTTCATAATGGCATCGAATATGCCGACATGCAGATGATCGCCGAAGTCTACGGCGTGATGCGTGACGGGTTGGGAATGCAGCCGGGTGCCATCTCGACCGTGTTCGGGCGCTGGAACCAGGGCGTACTGAAATCCTATCTGGTCGAGATCTCGGCCGCCGTGACGGGTGCCGCCGATCCTCTGACCGGCAAGCCGATGGTCGACATGATTCTGGATGCCGCCGGGCAAAAGGGCACCGGCCGCTGGACGGCGGTCGAGGCCCAGCATCTGGCCGCCCCCATTCCGGTGATCGAGGCGGCGGTGATGGCGCGCAATGTCTCGGCCCGGCTGACCGAACGGCGCGCGGGCGAGGCCTTGTTCGGCGCGGCCCCGCAGCCGCTGGCGGGCGGCGCGATCAGCGAAAGCGATCTGGAACAGGCGATGATCGCGGGCAAGATCCTGTGCTATGCGCAGGGCTTTGCGATGATGGCCGCTGCTTCGGATGCCTTTGGCTGGGCGCTGCCCTTGCCGGCCATCGCGCGGGTCTGGCGTGCGGGCTGCATCATCCGTTCGGCCATGCTGAACGATATGGCAACCGCTTTGACCGAGGACCCGGCCCGTAACCTGATGCTGGCCCCGGCCTTTGCAGACCGGCTGCAGGCAACGATGCCCGCGCTGCGCCGGGTCGTGGCGGCAGGAGCGTTGAACGGGCTGGCCGTTCCTGCCCTGTCGGCGGGTCTGGCCTGGTTCGACTTGATGCGCACCGGGCGTGGCACGGCGAACCTGATCCAGGCGCAGCGCGACTTTTTCGGCGCACACGGGTTCGAACGGACCGACGGGCAACCCGGCAAGCACGGCCCCTGGGGCCTGCACGCCTGACCCTAAGGGGACGGGGTCAGCAAGCGCCGGAAAAGAAGCGACAGGAATGCCTCGGCCTCGGCATAGGGGTCGTGGTCGGGGCCAAGAACGGCGCGGACCTGAACGTCGAAGTCGGCATAATGCTGGGTCAGTGCCCAGATGGAAAAGATCAGGTGATGGGGCGGGACGGGGGCCAGCCGCCCTTCGGCCTGCCAGCCGCTGATGACGGCGGCCTTTTCATCGACCAGGGCTTTCAGTTCCCCTGCCAGCGCCTCGCCGATGCGGGGCGCGCCTTGCAGGATTTCATTGGCAAAAAGCCGGCTTTCGCGCGGAAAGCCCCGGCTTAGGTCCAGCTTGCGGCGCACATAGGCCAGAAGCTCGTCCAGAGGGTCGCCCTTTGGGTCAAGCGCCTGCAACGGGTCCAGCCAGGTGGTCAGCAGGTCATCCAGCAGTTCGGCATGGATCGCCTCTTTGGACGGGAAGTAGTAAAGCAGGTTCGGCTTCGATAGCCCCGCCGCCTCGGCGATCTGGTCCAGGGTGGCGCCACGAAAGCCCTGCGCGGAAAAGACCTGCAGCGCCGCTTCGCGGATCAGTTGGCGGTTGCGGGCCTGAATGCGCGTTGCGGCGCGTTTTTGCGGCTTGCTCTCTGTCACGATCCCCTCGTCCCCGGTCCGACCATAGGATGCGGCGCCTTTTGGGGCAACCGCCCGCATGGCAAGCGAGGGTGACAAATTTATTTACCGAAAATCGCATTTCGATTTGTTTTACTTTATTTGACGGTTCGGCTTTGCTAGGGTTCAGTCACACGAACAGGCGCCGACGCAGGCGCTGCACAGGGAGAGAAGAATGGCGCTTGACCGCAAACACGCCCCCAATGACCTGAATGCCTTCTGGATGCCGTTCACGGCCAACCGCCAGTTCAAGCAGGCGCCGCGCATGTTCGTGGCGGCCAAGGACATGCATTACACGACCGCCGACGGGCGGCAGGTTCTGGATGGAACGGCGGGCCTGTGGTGCTGCAATGCGGGCCATTGCCGCCCGAAGATCACCGAAGCCATTCAGAAACAGGCGGCCGAGCTGGACTATGCGCCCGCTTTCCAGATGGGCCATCCGGCGGCGTTCGAGCTGGCCAACCGGATCATCGATGTTTCGCCCAAGGGGATGGAGCATGTGTTCTACACCAACTCCGGCTCTGAATCCGTTGAAACGGCACTGAAAATCGCCATCGCCTATCACCGGGCGCGGGGCGAGGGCGCGCGGACCCGCCTGATCGGGCGCGAGCGCGGCTATCATGGCGTGAATTTCGGCGGCATTTCGGTCGGCGGCATCGTCAACAACCGCAAGGTCTTTGGCAGCCTTCTGGCCGGCGTCGACCATCTGCCGCACACCCATCTGCCCGGCCAGAATGCCTTTACCAAGGGCCAGCCCGAACATGGTGCCAATCTGGCGGACGATCTGGAACGGATCGTGGCGCTGCACGGCGCCGAAACCATCGCGGCGGTGATCGTCGAGCCGATGGCGGGCTCGACCGGGGTTCTGTTGCCGCCCAAGGGTTATCTGGAAAAGCTGCGGGCGATCACCAAGAAGCACGGCATATTGCTGATCTTTGACGAGGTCATCACCGGCTTTGGCCGCCTGGGGTCTGCCTTTGCCGCCCAGCATTTCGACGTGCTGCCCGACATGATGACCACGGCCAAGGGGCTGACGAACGGCGTCATTCCGATGGGCGCGGTCATCACCACGGCGGCGGTGCATGATGCGTTCATGCAGGGGCCCGAACATATGATCGAGCTTTTCCACGGCTATACCTATTCCGGCAACCCGATCGCCGCCGCCGCCGGGATCGCGACGCTGGAGACCTACAAGGAAGAGGGTCTTTTCGAACGCTGTGCGGAACTGGCACCCTATTGGGAAGATGCCCTGCATTCACTGAAAGGCACGCGCCATGTGATCGACATCCGCAACATGGGCCTGATCGGCGCGATCGAACTGGAACCGATCGCGGGCGAACCGACCAAGCGGGCGTTCAGTGCGTTTCTGAAAGCCTATGAGAAAGGCATCCTGATCCGCACCACCGGCGACATCATCGCCATGTCGCCGCCGCTGATCATTTCGAAAGGCCAGATCGACCAGCTGGTTGGGACGCTTCGGGATGTGCTGACGGGGTTGGAATAGGGCAATCAGCGTTTGACCGATTCGCAAGAGAGCCCCGTTTGGTGACTTTCGCTATTGCCGTCCTTTGTTTTTTGGGGGGGGCTGGGATGACGCTGATCACCTTGTGTTACGCGGTGCGGGCCCGGGGGGCATGCAGGTCTTGCATGATACAGGTCTGGCGTTGTGTGCGCTGTGCTTGGACTTGCCCGACTTTTGTGGAGAGCACCAACTGAACCGCTCCGGGTTTGCCGGAGGCTCCAACTCCTGAGTAGGATGGAGCATGATGAGCAAGACGACGAACAAGTTTTCCCCCGAAGTGCGTGAACGCGCGGTGCGGCTGGTTTTGGACAACCAAGGCCAGCATGGATCGCGGTGGCAGGCGGTGCTGTCGATCTCGTCGAAGATCGGCTGCGCGCTGACCTGATCTCGATGAGCGGGCGCGGGAACTGCTACGACAACTCGATGGTGGAAGCGTTCTTCAAGACCATCAAATCGGAACTGATCTGGCCGGTCGCATGGCAATCCCGCCAGCAGGCCGAAAACGCCGTCGCCAGATACATCGACGGGTTCTATAATCCCGTCAGGCGACGTTCATCGCTCGGCTTCCAGAGCCCCATTGCCTTCGAGCGGAAGGCCCGGGAAGTGAGCTAGACGCTCTCCACAAAAGTCGGGCAAGTCCACCGAACCTGTTGCACCAAAACCGCACCGTCTCGTGGCCGATATCAATCCCGCGTTCGTGCAGCAGATCCTCGACATTGCGCAGCGAAAGCGGGAAACAGATGTACATCATCACCGCCAGGCGGATGATCTCGGGCGACGTCTTGAAGTAGCGACAGGGGGAGCGTTTGGTCATGACATGATGCTAGGCGACCACTCCGATCGCCTCAAGCCGACTTCCTCTGACACTGCCCCCTAAAGTCTTAGTGCCCACCTTCGCTGGGCTCAAGGAATAGGTTCGCCTCTTCGAAGTCGCGGATGAACTTTTCCTTGTCCGGACCGTCCGGCAAGAGGTCGAGCTCCCGTCGCGTCTTCAACACTTCGGCACGCAGCGCGGCGATGTGCTTGGCTTCCTGCTGCATTACCTGCAGCTCACTCATGGTGTCGGCGATCTTGCCCATGCGCTCCTGCCCCGCCTTGAGCAGGTCCCCGGGCGCCTTGGACAGCGCGCGCCCAACCGACGCTCCGGCCTTCAGGTCTTCAAGGTCGCGGCGCAGGGTTCCGATGACGCCGCTGTTTTCCAGGGGCGACATCGGCTGCAGGTTGTCGGGGTCGAAGATTGACTTCAGGGCCTCCGGGGAAAGCTTCTTGTTGGTCAGGAAGTCTTCGATGAACCGGTCCCGTGCCTCGGCAAAGCCGACGCTCGCATGGTCGAGGTCCAGCCCCATTCGCACGACCATCTGTCCGTGGGCAATCTCGATGTAGATCCGGCGGCCCCATCTGGGGTCTGTGTGGGTCTTGAACTTAAAGCCGATATCCTCCAGCGCCTTCTTCAGCCCGGCCTGACCCGGCGACATGATCTCGTCGAGCCAGCGTTGCCGCATCGCCCCGAACTGCTCACGCAACGTGTCGCGCATCTCCGCCCGCACCGCATTCATCCCATCCGCCTGTTTGCCGGCAAGATGGATCAGCGCGACCATGTCCTGCATCACCGTCGCGTTCAGCGGTGCGGCCGGGGTCGCCGCATCCAGCGCGGGCCCGATCCGTTTCCAAAGCTGCTCCGCCCGCGCCCTGTCGGCCGCGTTATCGGCAGAGTCCACGATCAGCCGCGCCCGGCGCGCCGCGCGGCGGGCGGCGGTCTGGCCCACGCCCTGCAGGAAATTCGGCCGGTCCAGGCCCTGCTGGCGCAGAAGCGCCCACATCTCGGTCTTCACCTTCCGAACATTGTTGAAGACCGCCAGCAGATCGGGATTGCTCCAGCGACCGAACGGGAGGTCCGAGAAGAAGAAGGACAGCCTGGCCCTGTGCGTCTCTAGCAGGCCGGCGTTGCCGAAGTACTCCTTCACGATCTGCTTCAGATGTTCGCGGACTTTTGGAGGCAGCTTCGGATCGTTGACCAGCGCCGTCAGACGGTCGTACTTCAGCTTGTCTTCCAGCACACGCAGTTTGGACTTGCTAGGCTGCCGGGCTTCGGCAGACCTGACCTCTGCGGCGGCAGGGGTCGCAGGGTCGAGCCCGCCCGCTTTCCGCAGGTCGGCCAGCTCTTCCAGCGGGGGCGGCTTGCCGCGCAGGTGCAGCCGACGCCCGTTCCGGCCGGCGAAGTCCTCGAAGAGCGCGGCGATGTCGCGGCGCAGCCTGGCCAGAGTGGATGGCGGCAGTCGCTTCTGGCTCGCCAGAACTGAATCCAGCGCCTCTTCCAGCGAGCGCATCTTCGCGCCGCCGGCGGGCTTGCCGCGCACCATCCTAGTGAGCGCTCTGATGACCCCGCCTTGCCCCGGGTCCGTCATCACTCCACCGCCGGTGCCAGCATGGCGACGACACCCGCCGCATCGACCAGACGCGCCGGCAGGCCGGTCAGCGGCAGGTCGCTGGCCACGCGCAGGATCAGTTCCGCCATACGTCCAACGAGGGCGCTGAGTTCGGGGGCAACCCAATACATCCGCTCTGCGGCGCTGATCGCCAGTGCACCGAGTGCGGCATCGTCGAAATAGGTCCGCACGTCGATCGCGGCCTCGTAACCGGCAAGCGCAATGTCGATCGCGGAGGCCACGTAGATCGAGCCGCCGTCGGTTGGAATCGCCAGCAGCAGACCAACCGCCGCGGTGACCAGGGCCATGTTCTCGATAAGGGCCTTGCGGTCCTTGATCAGGGCCTCGACGTGGCGGAACACCTCCTTGCGGGCGCGGTTGGCGATCGAGCCTGGGACCCCGGCACGCTGCAAATATCTGATCTCGTCCGGCGGCAGTTTGGCGAGGAACTCGGCGGTTTTTTCCGTCCTTGCAGCCCCGGGCGCCGGAGGCCCCCCCTTGTCCGGCAAGGGCGAGGTCAGGCGGCCCAGATCGGCGTCAAACTGTAGGTGCAGCGGGTGCTGCACCCAGACCGCGCCGTGCCCCGACCAGCCGTCGGCCAGGAAGAGGCCGATACGCTCGGCACCCATGGGCGGCAGCTCACGCCCGTCGGCCGCGCGCTCGGGCAGCTTGCCGCTCCTGAAAGCCCGCAGCTCCTCGAACCGTTTCGGCGCCTCCCTGGCCCCCTCTAGCCCTCGGATCATGCCGCGGATCACTTCTTGCTCGGCCGCAACGCTGGGCTCCGGTTCGCCCGGCATCATGTTCAATTGCTTCGCGGGAGGGCCGGGCAGATAGCCGTCCGGGTGGCCGATCTGCCCCGGCGCCCGGTAGACCCGCTTTGCGAGGCTCCGGTAGGCCAGAAGTGCAACCGGGTGGCGGGCCTCGACCTCCGTCGCCAGTTTTTCGAAGATCACCTTCCGGACCCGGATTTCGGTGGCGTATTGCTGCGCCAACCGGGCGTTTTCGGAGGTTGGGCTCAGCTTCTTCAACTTCGGGAAGGTGTCCTGGACGACGGACACATACTGCTTCCAGCGCGCGGCAAGCAGGATCGTATCATCCAGAACCTTGGTTTTCACCTCGGGATCGTCCGGGAACAGCACCCATTTCGCTGTGCCCAGGTTGCTTGCCGACGTCAGATCAGGCCGCGCGCCGGGCATTTCGGTGTTCTTGACGCCGTAGACTTCGGTCCACCAGCGGGCCAGGTCCAGGCTGCGGTCCTGAAGGCGGGCGTTTGCATAGCTCAGCAGGAACCATTCGTACCGCTCCAGAAACACCGTCTCGGTCTGCACCATCTCGGCCCAGCCCACGCGGAAATGGGAGAGCGCCTGTCTCACCCGGGCCTTCATCGCCGCAGATTCGTCGGGAAGGTTCTGGCTGCGGTCGAGCGTCCGGGCGATCTTGACGAGGTCCTTGGACAACTCCCCCTCACGCTTTTTCAGCCGGTCCCACAGGCTCTTCACCGCCGCCTCGCCACAGCCGATGTACAGCTGCCACATCAGCCGGGTCACCCCGGCCTGGTCCGGGGGGACCTCGACGCTGTCGGTCTGCCCCTCGAAGGTGACGTCGACGGCAAGGGTCGGCGCCTTCGTGCCGACGGCGTCCGGGGCGGGCGCTCTCGGGGTGTACAGCACCTCTGCCGCACCGACCGTGCCCATCGGATCGAAAGGATTGCCCATCCGCGGTCAGCTCCGGCCGGTCAGGGCGGTGTCGCCGGGCTCTGCTCGATCTCCAGCCGGGCGCGCCGGTCCACTGGGTCGTCGAGCAGCTTCGCCCCGATCCGTTCGGCGAAGCGCTTCACCTCCAGTTCGGCCTGTTCGGCCAGCGCATTCTGGCGCCGCAGATCAATAGCGCGGCTTTCAGTCAGGTAGGGCTCCAGCAGATTGCAGCCATCGAGCCGCGCCTGCAGCGTGACGCTCGGCACTGGCAGCGAGACCCCGGTAGTTGCTGCGGCGTTGTCCATCTTCCGCAGCACGGCCAGAAAGTCCTCCGCGCCCGGGAAGGTCTCGGCGTTCATCTCGACGGCGATGTCGTCGCCCACGAAATCCAGCACCCGCGGCGTGCCAAAGGTGATGTGGCTGCCGAAAATCCCCAGGAACCGCAGCCGGTCGGTCGCGTTGAGCGCATTCCAGATGGCCGACCGGAACAGCGACTTGTTCAGTGTCAGGTATATTCCTTCAGATGCGCGGACACGTCAGTCGAAAGAACCTGATAGACGATGACCAGGCCGACAAGGATGCCGATCACCACGCCGATCCCGAAGATGATCCCCATCGGCACCTGGGTATTCATATAAGCCGTGTCGTCCGCGACAGCCCCTGCCATGGTCCGCACCTTCACATTCTCCGTCGCAAGCCTGTTGTTCAGACGAGAAGCCACAACAGCCGGATCGGCGCCGGGCCGGACTTTGAGCAGGATTTGACTGGGCGTGCCGCTGGTTGCCTTGGTGGCGAGGCTGTTGAGGAAGGTCTGGTCCGAGGCGACCATTCCGCCATCGAAGCCGAAACCTCCGCCCAGTTTCAACGTTCCTGCCGCAGTGACGGTCTGGCCGTCAATTTCAAAGGTTTTCGGATTGTCGGGCGACAGGCCGAACAGGGGACTCGTCGCATCTTCGCTGAAGGCGCTGTCGAGCAGGATTTGGCCGGGCAGGTTCAGCCGGGAAAAGTCCCCGGCGGTGGCAGGGCCGGCGAACTGACGGGCTTCCATGGGAAAACCATAAACGACCAGCGTCTTCATGCTGCCATCGGGCAGCGTCCACTCCAGACTGGACAGATAGAGAGGCGAAGCGGCAATGACGTCGGGATCGGACAGGGCAAGATAGGTCAGCCGCCGTGGTACGGTCGTGCCGTTGAAGAGCGCATTTGCGCTGGCGGGCGATATGATGACGTCCGCGTCGATCATGGAATAGCTGGACGCGACGATGCCGTTCATGGCGGCCACGACACCCAGCTGGACCAGCACCAGAAGATTGGCGAAAATGATGCCGGTCACCGCCGCGATCAGCCGCGCGCGACTATGGGTCAACTGAAGCCAGCCGATGGGAAGTCGCCCGAACAGCGTTTCAAGAAGTCTGGTCATTCGGACGCCACCTGAACGGTGCCGATGACGTCAAGGTTCGTATAAGCGCTTGCGCGGTGCGAAGAGCTCTCGTCCAGCTCGACCGTTACGCGGATGACGCGGGCGTCTGCATTGGCCGCAGGGTCGGATGACCGTATCGCCTGCCGCTCCACGATGATCCCGACCTTTGTCACTTTCCCCGTCAGCGGCGCATCCAGCGGCGGGGCTGTCATGGTCACAGGCTGTCCTGGTGCAATCCGTCCCCGATCGGTCTGGTAGACCTCAAGCTCGGCCGTCATGTGGTCGATGTCCCCCAGGGTCAGCACCCCAAGGTCGCCCGGCTTCTCGCCGACGCTGACATGTATGGCCAGAACGGTACCGGCTTGCGGCGCGACAACCTTGGCCCCGGCCTGATCCTCCATCGCGCTTGCAAGATCAGATCGCGCGAGTTCAACATTTCTCGCGGCAAGCTGAATGTCTGACTGCGTGTCGTCGTCTGCACCGGTAAACCGGTCAGTCTGCGCGCTGCTGCGCTCGACCACTGCGACAGCTGTCGCGACGGCCAATTCGGCGGTCTCAAGTTGGACCCTGGGGTTCAAATCGCGCGCCGCCAGATCGGCGACGCGGTCGCGCTCCTTCTCTGCTTGCGCAAGGGCCGCAACCGCTGCGGAGTTGCCGGCTTTTGCCTCGGCGAGACTAAGTTGGGTCTGTGATCGAACCTGATCCAGCGTCGCCTCCGCAACAGCCAGCGCAGCCTTGGCGCTGGTCACTCGGGCACGCAGGCTTGCCTGATTGTCGAGTTCCGCGATGACTTGCCCGGGCTTGACCTTGTCGCCTTCCGCGACAAGCAGGCGTGTCACGGTCGCATCTCCGGCAGCGGTCGGCAATGCAACGGAAATGGTTCCGCCATTTGGCAGCAGCCGACCCAAAGCTGATACTTTTGCAGGAGCCTCTGCCGGGACAGAGCCCGCAACTGTCAGTTCAGAAGCTGTCATGGCTTTTTCCGACCCGCCTGACATCTTGGAAACAAGGCCCGGCCCGAAATAGATCGCCGATCCGGCACAGGCGAGCGCTGCCAACGCAAAAGTGACACGCTTGCGGGTAAGGAAAGGACGGGCGGGCACTTTGTCTGGCATGGGTATTCCGGTGTCTGCCAGTGGCAGGCCTGTTTCCGGCAGCTTGTTTGTCATCATGATATCCTTGGGCATTGCGGGTCACGAACGCCAATATCGCGGTGAGGGGAGCGTTCTCCCCTCACCGTCGGGCGGGGCGGCTTCGGCGGTTGGTTGCGATCAGTCGTTTTCTTCAAACCACTCGGCAAATCCCGGAACCGCCTCCGCCATAGCGGCCCTCGCACGGTCCATGATGTGGCCTTCGGCGGTGCTGACAGCAGTTTGCCAGTCGGCGTTTTCGACCACCGCCAAGGCAATGTCCGAGGCATCAAGCATCGCGAGGTTTACGCCCAGACCGACCGGAGGCATCAGATGCGCCGCATCGCCGATCACGGTCATCCCGGGGCGCGAGGTCCAGTGAAAGTCCGGGTTCAGGCTGAAGATGGGTCTTTCAACGAAATCGGCGCACCCGTCCAGCAGATCGACAAGATTATCGGCCCAGCCCGCGTAGATCCCTTGAACCACTTGCAGTGCCGAGGTTGCGGCAAGCTGCTCCTTCAGCCAGTCCTGACCGCGCTTGACGGCGGCATAGACACAAATCCGCCCCTGGCCGTTGCGCTGCGCAAAGATGGCCTGCGGGCCGCCGAACGCAAACATCGTGCCCCGGCCGACAAGATCGGCCTGCCGTGGCGTCGGGTTTTCGATCCAGCCCTCAAGAAAGGTGACGCCCGTGTAGAAGGGGAGTTCGGGGCTCAGGGCGGCCCGGACCCGTGACCAGGCCCCGTCTGCCCCGATGATCAGGTCGGCTGTGACGGTGCCGCCATCCGCAAAGTGCAGGTGGTGGCGCCCGTCCTGTGCCGACTCGACGCTTTTCAGGCGATGGCCCCACATTATGACGTCATCAGGCAGGGCCGACAGCAGCAGGTCACGCAAGGCGCCGCGATCGATCTCGGGGCGGTCAAGCGCTTCATCGTCCTGGACCTCGCCCCGCTGGACGTCACCTGTGACCGGATCGACGTTCTTGTTTTCCTGATCTTCATGGCGCGCAACCGCCCTGAAAGCGTCCAGAAGCCCCGCCCTTTGCAGCGCGATCTGGGCCTTGTCTTCGTGCAGGTCCAGCGTGCCGCCCTGGGCGCGATGCTCGCGCGACATGTCGATGTCATAGACGCGGACCGAGTGACCGTGCCGATGCAGGACTGCGGCTGCGGTCAGCCCCGCGGGTCCGCCGCCGACGATGGCTATGTGGAGGGTTTTGTGCATTGCTACGACTCATCTGCTCAGTTACATTGGCTCCGATATAATATGCATCGGTGCCAATGTAAATGCTTGAAGTCGACTATCGCAGCAATCCTTCGCGCCTGATCACCGCTGTAGCGCGCCTGTTGACCCGCCACTTCGACCGCAGGCTGGCCCCGCTTGGGATCAGCGTGGCAAACCTGCCGGTCCTGGGGGCGCTGCGCACAACCTCTTCGATGTCGCAAAAGGAACTGACCGAGATCGGCGGGATCGGACAACCGGCGATGGCCCAGATGCTGGACAGGCTGCTGCGCGAGGGAGTGCTGGTCCGGACCGCCGACACCCTCGACCGCCGCAGGGCGCTTTTCTCGCTCTCAGCACGTGGAAAGGAGCTGATGACGGATCTGGAGACCCTGCTCGACTCTGGCAACGCCGAGGCATTCTCGGCCTTCACACAGACAGAGTTCGACACGTTGATGGCTCTGGCACAGAAGCTGGAAAAGCATCTTGCGGACAGGGTTGACCTGGAGAGCTAAATCAGCGCCGCGCCGGCGCCGCGCCAAATCGAGCGCGGGCGAGCCCCTCGCCCCGCGCGTCGCCTGCGAAATGGGTTGTGGCGCAGAAAAACTATGTGCCTCACGAATCCTTTCGCCTTTTTCGCGCCTCTTTACAGTCAGGGCACCAATGCCCGATCTGACATCAAAGGTGCAGCATGGCATTCTATTGCAAGAACATAGGCGCGACCCATCAGGCCATCCGCATCGCCCTGGGCATCGGCGGCGCAGCCCTTGCTTATCTTTTCTGTCGGGCCTGGTGGCATGGCTGGCCGCCATCGCCGCTCGTGGCTTCGCCCTGACAGGTCTTGTCGGCGATTGCCCCGTTTGCGCCGTCGTAAAGCCCCCCGGCCATGACGCCAGCGACCATCAGTGATGAGACCTTCGAGGCCGCCCGCCTGGGCGACCCCGCCGCCATCGCCCGGCTTCTGGAACGGGCCTAGCCCAATATCCGCCGCTATGCACAGGCAACTTGCCGCACCGCATCGGATGCCGAGGATGCAACGCAAGAGGCCCTTTGGCGGCAGACCCGCCGCATCGGCGCCATCCGCGCGCTTGCGACGCTCTCGGGCTGGCTGTTCAGTGTCGTGCGGCGCGAATGCCTGCGCCTTGCCCGCAAGGCAGGCCTGATGGTTGCCGCCGATAGCGACGTGCTTGAAGCAAGCCTTGCCGAAAGAACCGACCATGATGAGTTGCGGCTGGACCTTGCCGCCGCGTTCGAGGCGCTTCCCCCACACTACCGCGAAATCGCGCTGATGCGTGATGTTCAGGAAACGACGATCAGTGAAATCACCGCAGCCCTTGGCCTGTCGCGCCAGGCTGCCAAGGCCCGCCTGCACCGCGCCCGCGTACTCTTGCGCGAATATCTGGAAAGTGGACCTGTCGCGTATTCGTGCCGCTCCGAGTGCTCGTTTAGGCCACTTGGCG
>CAZKJZ010000042.1:0-6576 GCA_964553145.1 uncultured Frigidibacter sp.
CGGGTGGCCAATGCCGACCGTCAGGCCTTTCGCACGCTTTATTCGCAGGCCGGGGCGAAACTCTTCGGCGTTGCCTTCCGTATCCTTCAGGACAGAAGCGAAGCCGAGGATGCCGTGCAGGAAGTCTTTACCCGTATCTGGCTGAACGCCCGCCGGTTCGATCCGGCCCGCGCCCGGGGCATGACCTGGGCCATTGCCATCGCCCGCAACCATGCGATCGACCGGCTGCGCGCCCGCCCCGCCCCCCAGGACGGGGACGAGGCGATGGCCAGCCTGCGCGATCCCGCCCCGGGGGTGGAAACCACGCTGGTCGCGCGGGGCGAGGCGCGGCGCATCGCCGATTGTTTTGACAGGCTGGAACCGGCCCGCGCCGATGCGATTCGCGGCGCCTATCTGAATGGCGCCTCCTACGAGGATCTGGCCGCACGCCATGCGGTGCCGCTGAACACGATGCGGTCCTGGCTGCGGCGCGGCCTGATGAGACTGAAGGAGTGTATGGAGGCATGACCGAAGGGCCGGACATGACGGACCGCGAAGGGATGGCTGCCGAATATGTGCTCGGCACCCTGCCCTTGGCCGAACGGCTTCAGGCCGAACGGCTGATCGCGTCCGATCCGGCCTTTGCGGGGCTGGTGGCCGGTTGGCAGGCACGGCTTGCCCCCCTGAACGATCTTTATGCGCCGCTTGACCCGCCGCCCGACCTTCTGCCCCGGATCGAGGCGCGCCTCTTCCCCGCCCCGCCGAAACCGGCCCGCTGGCGCCTGCCGTTCCTTGGCGCGCTGGCCGCCGGTCTGGCGGCCCTCGCCCTGATCCTGTGGCTGCCGTCTGGCACGCCCGAACCGACGATGACCGCCACCCTGACCGGCGAGGGGCAGGATCTGGCCATCGCCGCCGCCTGGTACCCGGAGGCGCAGGAACTGACCTTTACCCGCGCCGCGGGCCCCGCCGCGGGGGCGGGCAAGGATTACGAACTTTGGATCATCCCCGAAGGTCAGGCGCCGGTGTCGCTGGGTGTCATCCGTGACGATACGGTCAAGGTGGCGCTGGCCAGCCTGCCGCCCGGATCAACGCTGGCCGTGACGCTGGAAACCTCGGGCGGCTCGCCCACCGGCGCACCGCAGGGGCCGCTTCTGGTCGCGGCCAAGGTCGGGCAAAGCTAGCGCCCCTGCCCGGCCTCTATCGCCGCCAGCCGCTGTTCGATCGCCGCGAAATGCGCCTCCAGCTGGCGCTGGCGCATATCGTCCAGCTTTTCATGCAGGCTCATGATCTCCAGCTCCGCCTTCAGATTGACCTCGTAATCATGGGCCGCCGCCTCGCGGTCCTTGGCCGACTGGCGGTTTTGCGACATCATGATCACCGGTGCCTGCAGGGCGGCGATCATCGACAGGATCAGGTTCAGGAATACGAACGGATAGGGGTCGGCGGGCCGCGACAGAAGCCACAGGTTCAGCGCGACCCAAAGGGTGATGAAGCCCGCAAAGATCAGGATAAAGGTCCAGGACCCGCCGAATTCAGCCACCCGGTCGGCGACCCGCTGGCCGAACGACAGATCATCGTGAAAGCTGTCGTTGATATTGCGCGAAATCGCCGCCCGCGAGGCGATGCGCCGCAGCACCCTTTGTTCCCGCTCGGGCAGGTCGTCATAACCTTTGCTCAGCAGCTTTGCCGCAAGTCCCCGTACATTTTCGTCCATCATCCGCCTGCCATTCCCGGCGGGGGCCTTGCCCCCGCACCCCCAGGATATTTAGACCACAATGAAATCAGCCCTTTCATTGTGGGGAAAGTATCCTCGGGGGGCGGCCCGGATGCAATCCGGGACGATGGGGGGCAGACAGCCCCCCACCTTTGCGCCCTACCTTTGCGCCGAAGCCCAGCGCGGGCTGACCCAGGGGCCGACATTGGCAGGCGCCAGCATGCCCTTGCCCAGGATATGATCGGCGGCCTTTTCCCCGGTCATGATCGAGGGGGCATTCAGGTTGCCGTTGGTTTCACGCGGAAAGATCGAACTGTCGGCGACCCGCAGTCCCTCGACCCCGATCACCCGGCATTCGGGGTCAACCACCGCCAGCGGATCATCCCGCCGCCCCATCCGCGCCGTGCCGCAGGGATGATAGGCGCTTTCGGCATGCTCGCGGATGAAGGCGTCGATCTCTTCGTCCGTCTGAACCCGGGCGCCGGGCTGGATTTCATGCTTCACATAGGGTTCGAATGCCTTTTGCGCAAAAATCTCGCGCGTCAGGCGCACGCATTTGCGAAACTCGGTCCAGTCGTCGGGGTGCGACATATAGTTGAACAGGATCCGCGGCCGTTCGCGCGGATCGGCAGAACGCAGCGTGACCGAGCCGCGCGACTTCGACCGCATCGGCCCGACATGGGCCTGAAACCCGTGGCCTTCGGCAGCGACCCGCCCGTCATAGCTGACGGCCAGCGGCAGGAAGTGATATTCGATGTCGGGATAGTCGACGCCCTGGTCCGACCGGATGAAGGCGCAGCTTTCGAACTGGTTCGACGCGCCGATTCCGCCGCCCGTGAACAGCCACTGCGCGCCCACCGCCGCCTTGCCCCACAGGTTCCAGTATTTGAACAGGGTGACCGGCTGTTTGCTGGCGAACTGCATATAGATTTCCATATGGTCCTGCAGGTTCGCGCCCACACCGGGACGGTCGGCCAGAACAGCGATCCCGTGATCGGAAAGATGCCTCGCCGGGCCGATCCCCGACAGCATCAGAAGTTTCGGCGTGTTGATGGACGAGGCAGCAAGGATCACCTCGCGCGATGCAGCGATCACCTCGACCGCGCCGCCGCGTTCGACCTCGACGCCGACGGCGCGCCCCTTTTCGATCACCACGCGGCGGGCAAAGGCGCGGACCAGGCGGCAGTTTTCACGCTTCAGCGCCGGCTTCAGATAGGCATTGGCCGCCGACCAGCGCTGACCTTTCCAGATCGTCGCCTCCATCGGACCAAAGCCTTCCTGCTTTTCGCCGTTCGGGTCGCCCGTCACCTCATAGCCCGCCTGGCGGCCTGCCTCGACAAAGGCCTTGAACAAAGGGTTCGACTGCGACCCGCGCGTCACATGCAACGGGCCATCGGTGCCGCGATAGGGGTTCGGCTCGCCGCCGTGCCAGGTTTCCATCCGCCGGAAATAGGGCAGGACATCGGCATAGGACCAGCCCGCCGCCCCCTGATCAGCCCAATGGTCGAAGTCACGGGCGTGGCCGCGCACAAAGACCATGCCATTGATCGACGATGACCCGCCCACCACCTTGCCGCGCGGCGTCGACAGGATGCGGCCGCCCAGATGCGGTTCGGGTTCGGTGTGAAAGCCCCAGTCATAGATCGACATGTTCATCGGATAAGAAAGGGCGCCCGGCATCTGGATGAAAGGCCCGGCATCAGAGCCGCCATATTCGATGATCACAACCTTTGCCCCCGCCTCCGAAAGGCGGTAGGCCAGCGCGCATCCGGCAGACCCGGCACCGACGATCACATAATCCGCAGTCATTCCAGCTTCCATTGTTCTTGCCCGCGCCGACGGCACGGGAGTTCTGCTTGTCGGGGGCGGGACGGCGCCTAGTAGGGCGCGTCAACCCCGCCCAGATTCACATAGACCGACTTGACCTGCGTATAATGCTCGATCGCCGCCTTGGAGTTTTCGCGCCCCACACCCGACTGTTTCGACCCGCCAAAGGGGGTTTCGACCGGGGTCAGGTTATAGGCGTTGATCCAGCAGCTGCCCGCCTGCAACCGGGCAACAACCCGGTGGCCGCGCGCAAGGTCGCCGGTAAAGACCCCGGCAGACAGGCCGAATTCCGTTGCATTGGCGCGGGCTATGACCTCGTCCTCATCTTCGAAATCAAGGACCGCCATCACCGGGCCAAAGATTTCCTCGCGGGCGATGGTCATTGCGTCAGTCACATCGGCAAAGACCGTCGGCTGGACGAAATAGCCGCTATTGGCCCCCGCCCGCGCCCCGCCGGTGACCAGCCGCGCGCCTTCGGCCTGGCCCGCCGCGATATAGGACAGGACCTTTTCCATCTGCGCCTTTGACACCAAAGGCCCCATCTGGGTGTCGGGGTCGCGCGGGTCACCCAGGCGGATCGCCTCGGTCCGCGCCTTCAGCCGGGCAAGGAACCGGTCCTTGATGCCCTTTTGCACGAAGACCCGCGTCCCGTTCGAACAGACCTGACCCGAGGAATAGAAATTCGCCATCAAGGCGCCGCCCACGGCATTGTCGACATCGGCATCGTCAAAGATGATCAGGGGCGACTTTCCGCCCAGTTCCATCGTCACATGGCGGATGCCCTCGGCGGCCATCGCATAGACCTTGCGCCCGGTGGGCACCGACCCGGTCAGCGAGACCTTGGCAACGCGGGGATCGGTGACCAGCGCCGCGCCCACCGCGCCCCGGCCCTGCACGACGTTGTAAAGCCCGGCGGGCAGGCCCGCCTCGACCAGAATTTCGGCGACTTTCAGCGCCGAAAGAGGGGTGGTTTCCGACGGTTTGAAGACCATGGCATTGCCAAAGGCCAGCGCGGGCGCGCCTTTCCAGCAGGCGATCTGGGTCGGATAGTTCCAGGCACCGATGCCGACGCAGACACCCAAAGGTTCGCGGATCGTATAGACGAAATCGCGGCCAAGGGGGATCGTCTCGCCGGTCACGGTGGGCGCAAGGCCCGCGAAATATTCCAGCGCATCAGCGCCCGAGGTCGCGTCGGCCACCGTGGTTTCCTGAATGGGCTTGCCGGTATCCAGGGTTTCCAGTTCCGACAGGGCCTGATTGCGGTCGCGGATCATGTCGGCCGCGCGGCGCAGGATACGCGCCCGCTCGACCGGCTTGACCGCGGCCCATTCGGCCTGCGCACGCGCGGCAGAAGCCAGCGCCCGTTCGATGATCGCGGGCGTTGCCTCGTACACACGGGCAATCACCTCGCCCGTCGCCGGAAAGATCACATCGATCGGCGCGCCGGACGCATCCTCGACATAGGCGCCATCGATGAAATGGCTGGCGGTCGGTTGGGCGATCATCGTCCCCTCTCCAGTTCCAAGGTCAGATAGTGCAGGGCCATAGAGGCCGCAGCCGTGCCGTCAGGGGCACCGTCGCGCAGGGCCTGGCGGATATAGACGCCGTCGATCAGCGCGGCCAGGCCGTCAGCCACATCGGTCGCGCGCGCGCCCACCAGCCCTTTGAGATCATGGACCAGATTGGTGCGCAGCCGCCGCTGATAGATATTCAAAAGCCGCTTTGCCTCGGGCTTGGTCTGGGCCAGGACATAGAAGTTCAGCCAGGCGCCGATCACCTCGCGCCGGAAGTTCAGCGCGGCAAAGCTGGCGCGCAGGATGGCGCGCAACCGGTCCTGCGGCCCGTCGGCCATTGCCAGCGCCCCGCGCACTTCGGCACCGTAAAGCGTCAGGATATGACGCATCGCTGCCAGGAAAATCTGCTCCTTGGAGCCGAAATAATGGTGCGCCAGGGCCGAGGACATGCCGGCGCGCTTGGCGATCTGGCTGACCGTCACCTCAAGCGAGCCGATGCGCCCGATCTCGTGGATCGTCGCCTTGACCAGCGCCTCGCGGCGGATCGGTTCCATTCCGACTTTCGGCATTCTGCCACCTCTCATCAGATATCGGACTACAGAATTTTTATTAACTGATCAATCAACAAAACCCGCCGCGCTTTCCCCTTGCGGCGCGGCGGATTGGCGTTAGGCTTTGACCGCGCCGCCCCTTCCACCGGGGGCGCGCCCCAGAATCTGCTTGCCAGATCAGCTCATCATGATGTTAGTTGACTCATCAATCAATAATACTCAGGGAGAAAAGAATGAAACTTCGCACGATGCTTTTCGCGTCGGCCGCCATGGCTCTGGCTACCCAGGTTATGGCCGAAGGCTGCGACAAGGTTACCCTTTCCGATGTCGGCTGGACCGATATCACTGTGACCACCTCGGCCACCAAGCAGGTTCTGCAGGCCCTTGGCTATGAAGTCGATGTCAAGATCCTGTCGGTGCCCGTGACCTTTGCCTCGCTCGAATCGAACGATGTCGACATTTTCCTGGGCAACTGGATGCCAGCCCAGAATCAGGCTGTGACCCCCTATATGGACAAGGGCACGATCGAAAAGCTGTCCGTCAACCTGGAAGGCACCAAGTACACGCTGGCCGTGCCGGAATATCTTTGGGACAAGGGACTGAAATCCTATGCCGATGTCGGCAAGTTCAAGGACGAACTGGAAGGCAAGATCTACGGGATCGAGCCGGGCAACGAAGGCAACGGCTATCTGATCAGCCTGACCGAGGCCGGCAAACCGTTCGAGGGGCTGGAAGTCGTCGAAAGTTCCGAACAGGGCATGCTGGCCGAGGTCAAGCGCGCCTATGACCAACAGAAGGGCGTGGTCTTCCTGGGCTGGGAACCCCACCCGATGAACGCCAACTTCAAGCTGAAGTACCTGCCCGGCGGCGAGGAGTTCTTCGGCGGTGAAGGTGTGGTGAACACGCTGACCCGCAAGGGCTATGCCGCCGAATGCCCGAACGTCGCCAAGCTGCTTACGAACCAGAAATTCTCGCTGCCGATGGAAAACGA
>CAZKJZ010000042.1:6676-17252 GCA_964553145.1 uncultured Frigidibacter sp.
CGAACGTCGCCAAGCTGCTTACGAACCAGAAATTCTCGCTGCCGATGGAAAACGAGATCATGGGCAAGATCCTGGACGGCGGTGAAGAGCCCGACGCGGCCACCAAGGCCTGGCTGGCCGCGAACCCCACCACCGTCGACCCCTGGCTGGACGGCGTGACCACCAAGGATGGCGGCGATGCCAAGGCGGCCGTGGCCGCCATGCTGGCCGAATAACCACAAGGCACGGCGCGCGCCTTCGCGGGCTGCGCGCCGTGACCGCTTTTCTGTTTTACCGGGGACAGGCGCAATATAAGCGCCGATGAAGGGGGAAGCCATGTTTGACTGGCTGACAAAGACCAAGATTCCGGTCGGCGCACGCGCCAAGGATATCTTCGACTGGATGAATGAACATGGCCGACCTTTGTTCGATGCCTTGGCCTGGGCGATGGAAAATCTGATCAACGGCATTCTCTGGCTGCTGCAGACCCCCCATCCGCTTATCATCATCGCGCTATTCGTGGCGCTGACCTGGTATCTGCAGCGCAACTGGAAAGTCTGCCTGCTGGTCCTCCTGGGCTTTCTCTTCATTCTCAATCAGGGCTACTGGAAACAGACGACCGAAAGCATGACGCTGGTCCTGTCCTCTTGCGTGGTCTGCATGGCGGCGGGCGTGCCGATCGGCATCGCAGCCGCGCACCGACCGCGGCTTTATGCGGCGATGACGCCTGTCCTTGACCTGATGCAGACGCTGCCGACATTCGTCTATCTGATCCCGGCCATCGTCTTTTTCGGCCTGGGCATGGTGCCGGGCCTGATCGCCACCGCGATCTTCGTTCTGCCCGCGCCGATCCGCCTGACCCATCTGGGCGTGTCGAACACGCCCAAGGCCCTGACCGAGGCGCTGACCGCCTTTGGTGCCACCAAGCGCCAGGTCCTGTGGAAGGCCGAACTCCCTTATGCCCTGCCCCAGATCATGGCGGGGCTGAACCAGACCATCATGCTGTCGCTGTCGATGGTGGTGATCGCGGCTCTGGTCGGGGCCAACGGGCTGGGCGTTCCGGTTGTCCGGGCGCTGAACTCGGTCAACACCGCACTTGGCTTTGAATCGGGCTTTGTCATCGTTGTCGTGGCCATTGTCCTTGACCGTATGCTGCGCAAGGGGAATGCGTGATGTCTGCTGGTGAAATCGCTGTCGAATTCAACAAGGTCAACATCGTCTTCGGCGAACGGCCCGGCGCCGCCCTGCCCCTGATGGATCAGGGCCAGAACCGGACCGAGATCCAAAAGGCCACCGGTCAGGTTCTGGGCGTCCACGATTGCTCGCTGACCGTGGCACGGGGCGAGATTCTGGTGCTGATGGGCCTGTCGGGGTCGGGCAAGTCGACGCTTCTGCGCGCCGTGAACGGGCTGAACCCGGTCTGCCGGGGCGCGGTGACGGTTCATGACAAGGGCTGGAGCTGCGAGGTCGGGTCGGCGTCGAAAGAGGATCTTCTGAAGGTCCGCCGCGAATGCGTCGCCATGGTCTTTCAGCAATTCGGCCTGCTGCCCTGGCGGACGGTGCGGGAAAATGTCGGCCTGGGGCTGGAACTGGCCGGGCAGACGCCGGCAGAGATGCGCGACAAGGTCGATACGCAGCTGAAGCTGGTCGGTCTGCATGAACGCGCCGACGCCAAGGTCGGCGAATTGTCGGGCGGCATGCAGCAGCGCGTGGGTCTGGCCCGCGCCTTTGTCACCGATGCGCCGATCCTTCTGATGGACGAACCTTTCTCGGCCCTTGACCCCTTGATCCGCACCCGTCTGCAGGACGAACTTCTGGAACTGCAGGCCAAGCTTCACCGCACGATCATCTTCGTCAGTCACGATCTGGACGAGGCGTTCAAGATCGGCGACCGGATCGCACTGATGGAAGGAGGCCGGATCGTTCAATGCGGCACGGCGCGCGAGATCATCGCCAACCCGGTCAGCGATTATGTGGCCGATTTCGTCAACCACATGAATCCTTTGTCGGTCCTGACCGCCCGCGACGCGCTGGAACCGACGCCGAACGCGACGCCGGTGTCGGGCGAAACCGACATCGACACGCCGATCAAGGAGGTGATGGGGCGGCTCAAGGACGAAACCCGCGCCCTGACCGTGACCGACCGTGGGCAGGTGGTGGGGCAGATTTCGCGCCGTACCGTCATCGCCCGGCTTCTGGACCCGCGCGGCTAGCGTCCAGATTGACCAGCATCAGACCCAGGCGGTTTGGTGAATTGCCCCACGGCGCAGGCCTGATGACGGGCGCCTTATGTGCCGGGTGCGCCTGCCGCGCCCGGTCATTCGCAATGGTCGCCGCCTCAGTCGGGGCAGGTCCATTTTGCGATGTCGGCAGGGCTGAGGTCATAGCGGGTCGCTTCCATGATTTCCGGGACATACCCCGCCGCCGTCGTCTGCGCCCCCCATTCCCAGACCGTCTCGCTTCGGGGGGTCACCTCAAGTGCCCGTCCCTCGCGCGCAATGGTCAGCAGATAGTTGCCATTGGACAAAAGCTGCCACTTGCCTCCGAATTCGGAAAAAATCGGCGCTGCACCCTCCATCGGGAACAGCACCTTTTCCTCCCCGGTCTCGGGACGCACTGCAAGTATGCGTGAACCACCGTTCAGCGTGCCCCGTGGAGTATAGTCGAAATTATTGTCGAAGGCCGCAATCCAACCGCCGCCGATAAAGTCCGGGTCGTGTTGCATCGCAGTGCTGGTATAGCTGTACCACTTGACCCTTTCATCATCTGGATCAAGCACCACAAGCGCATGAAGCTGGCGCAGCGACACCAACAGATCCCCGGCTTCGAACAGCGGATAGGCAGCGGCCATCGCGGGCGAAAGTTCCTCGACATCGTTCAGATGCAGGATATCGTCGGACAGGCCCTTGTTATCGCCGCTATTTATCACCTTGCCGCGCCCCATCTTGGTCAGCATACGCGTCAGGCCATTACTGTAGATAACGTCAATCATACTGATGGTTTTCAGGACCCGCCCCTCGGGCGACACCTTGACCAACAGGTCCTCATAGACAGGCGCCCGCAGGATCTTGTATTTCTCCAGATGTGCGCGGCCCTCGGTCGTATCCGGCCAGATCCGGTTGCCGGATACCCAGAAATTGCCATCCGCAGCGCGGGAAACCGAATGGTGCCCGCGAAACTCGGTGTTCCGCCACAAGAGCTTGCCACAACGATCCAGCCGAACCAGACCCGCAAACTCGACATTGAAGATCACGTCGCCATTGGGGAACAGATAGGAGCCGTGAACATAATCCTGATAGGGCTTGTGGTCCGGCAGAATTTCGTCGAGATCGAACAACCATTCATGCAGAACCTTGCCCTCGCGATCGATCAGGCGGAGCCCTGTCGTCCAGTTGTGTTCCGGAAAGTAACTCGTCAACAAAGTCACTCCCGGCGCCATCCGGTCAGGAAGTGTCGTGCGTGCGCCGACAAGATCATTGACACTGGGATGATACTTGTCCGTCGCAACCGCGGCTGACCGCAACTGATCAATCGCGTTGTTGATCACCGGATAGGGAAACAGATTGAATCGCGCGAAAAGTACACCAGCCAGCCAAATCAAAACGGCACAGCCAATAAGACATGCAGGCAATAGAGCCCGATCCAACAGTCTTTTCAAAACAGACGCCCCGCGAACTTCAATAAAACATACCGGCTAACGGCCAAAAGTCAACGCCGACGCCCTGTGCGCGGCAAGGGCGGTTACGGCGCAGGACAGGTCCCCCTAATTCCCGATGGCTTTGGCAGGTTCCCAGACAGGCGCCTGGGTCAGCTCAACGGCATCCGCGCCTCGACGATGCCCGCGTACCAGCTGACGCCGAACGGAATGACATTGTCGTCGAAATCATAGGCCGGGTGATGGACCATGGCCCGCCGGACCAGACGACCTGGAACCCCAGCGTGCCCAGCGCGGATTGGGTAATCCAGTCGCCAGGCAGGGCATGGGCCGTCAGCCCGGGCATCAGCCACAGCGCCAAATCGTCAAGCCAGTCCCCCGTTACGTCAGCAAAGGCCAGTACCGCATCCCGCAGACGCCGGTAGGCCGACAACGGCTGATCTCCCCCACGGGGATCGCCATGAACGAACCCTCGGGCGAAAGCGGCAGGTCAAGCGCTGCAGGCTCTGCCAGCACCATCGGCCTAAGCGCCCTGGCCGTCCTTGGGCCGTGGCCAAAGGCCACCAGCCCCGCACCGTTAAAGAGCCGCATCAACTCTGGCCCCTGGGACATCAGGGCCGCGCCCAAAATCCCGGCCTGCCCGGCTTCACGCTGATGGTCTGGTCCCGCAAACGACAAAAGGCTCATATCGCACCCCGGCGGCTATGGACCCAGTCCAGGTCAGGCGAATATTCGCGCCAATCGCCCTATCCGTGTGCGTGGCAATAAAATCGCAAGGCGGGCGCCCTACCCCAGCCGCGCCTTGATCAGCGCCCCGGCGGCGCCGAAGTCCATCTGGCCGGTATGGCGCGCCTTCAGGATCGCCATGACCTTGCCCATATCCTTGATCGAGGTCGCGCCAGCCTCGGCAATGGCGGCGGCGATGGCGGCGTCGGCCTCGACGGCGCTCAGCGCCCGTGGCATGAAGGTTTCGATCACCGCGATCTCGGCCCGTTCCTTGTCGGCCAGTTCGGCGCGGCCGCCCTGATCATAAATGCGCGCCGATTCCTGGCGCTGTTTAACCATCTTGCCCATCAGCGCCAGAAGTTCGGCATCCGACATCTCGGCCCCGGTCGCCCGGAGCGCGATCTCGCGTTCTTTGGCGGCGGCGATGATCAGGCGCACGGCCGAGAGGCGCGCGGTATCGCGGGCCTTCATCGCCTCTTTCTGTGCTGCCTGAATGCGGCCCATCAATTCCATCGTCCCGCCCTTTCCCATGGTTCACGCCACAGGCTATCGCCTTGGCCGGGCGGCCGCAACAGAAAGCTATCACATTGAAAAACATGCGAAATCACTTGATCAGCTTTCGCCCTTGACCCTGCCTTCGCCCGCCACTAGGTTCCGGCGAATTTTGCACATCGGGAGTAGCACCATGACCGGGGAATCCAAGCCCATTCCAACCGCGTGTCTGGCACTGGCCGATGGCACATTGTTCTATGGTCACGGCTTCGGCGCGGTGGGCCAGACGGTGGCCGAACTTGTCTTCAACACCGCCATGACCGGCTATCAGGAAATCATGACCGACCCGTCCTATGCGGGTCAGGTCGTCACCTTTACCTTCCCCCATATCGGCAATGTCGGCGTGACGCCCGAGGATGACGAAACCGCCGAGCCGGTCGCCGCCGGGATGGTGGTGAAATGGGACCCGACCGAGCCGTCGAACTGGCGGGCGACCGAACCTTTGGTCGGCTGGCTGGCGAAAAAGGGGCGGATCGGCATCGGCGGCATCGATACGCGCCGCCTGACCCGCGCCATCCGTCAGCAGGGCGCGCCGCATGTGGCGCTGGCCCACAGCCCCGACGGTAGGTTCGACATCGAGGCTCTGGTGAAAACCGCGCGCGCCTGGCCGGGGCTGGTCGGGCTGGACCTGGCCAAGGATGTGACCTGCGCGCAAAGCTATCGCTGGAACGAAACCCGCTGGGCCTGGCCCAAGGGCTTTGGCGAACGGGCTGGTGCGGGGCTTAAGGTCGTGGCCGTGGACTATGGTGCCAAAAGGAATATCCTGCGCTGCCTCGCCTCGGTCGGCTGCGATGTGACGGTTCTGCCCGCGACGGCGACGGCGGACGAGGTTCTGGCCCACAATCCCGACGGCGTCTTCCTGTCCAACGGGCCGGGCGACCCGGCGGCGACAGGCGTCTATGCCGTGCCGATGATCCGGGGTGTGCTGGACCGCGACCTTCCGCTCTTTGGCATCTGCCTTGGCCATCAGATGCTGGCGCTGGCGCTGGGGGCAAAGACGATCAAGATGAACCACGGCCATCATGGCGCCAACCATCCGGTCAAGGACATCGAATCGGGCAAGGTCGAGATCACCTCGATGAACCACGGGTTCGCGGTCGACAGCCAGACATTGCCGGCAGGCGTGCTGGAAACCCATGTCAGCCTGTTCGACGGATCGAACTGCGGTATCCGCATGGCGGACCGGCCGGTCTTTTCCGTACAGCACCACCCCGAGGCCAGCCCCGGACCGCAGGACAGCTTTTACCTTTTCGAACGTTTTGCCGAAGCGATGCGCGCCCGCCGCGCCGCCTGAGGCCAAGGCGGCACCTGACGCCGGGGCAGCTCTGTCACCACAGATCGCTTAACGGTTCGTTAACCCTGAGCGCGGAAAGCTTTGGGCAGATATCAAGGCTGCCCCATGACCCCCACCTCTGCCCGGCCCCGGCTTGTGACTGCGGACTTTGCGCCGGGTCTGGCGCTGCCCGCAGCGCCCCGGACGCCGCAGCGCACCGACAGGCCGCTGCGCAAACCGCTGGGGCAAGTGCTTTTGGACATGAAGGCGGTGACGCCCGACCATCTGGCCGCCGCCATCGCCCTGCAGGGCCGGCACGAGGCGCGGCTGGGCGACATCCTTCTGGCGCGCGGCTGGGTCAGTGAACCGGACCTTTTGCGCGCCTTGTCGGTGCAATGGGGGGCGGGACCGGTCGATCTGCGCCAAAACCCGCCCGATGCGCGGCTGATCGACCAGTTCGGCGTGACCTTCTGCCTGATCCATGCGCTGGTGCCGCTCAGGCGGATCGGCCCGGCGCTGATCATCGCCTGCGCCCGGCCCGAGGCGTTCGAGCGGCTGCGCGCCCGGCTGCCCTTCAACGGCCCGGTGATCATGGCGCTTTGCAACGAAGGGGATATTCATGCGGCACTGGTCGCAAAACGCAGCACCGCCCTGATCCGGCAGGCCGAGACTTTGGTCAGCCCTTCCGAAAGCTGCCGGACGCTGGACGGCGGCCATATCGCCCGCCGTGCGCTGCCTGCACTGGCACTGGCCATCGCGGCGGCGCTGATCTGGCCAAGGCTGGCCTTTGCCGCCCTTGTCCTCTGGGCTGTCGTGGCGCTGGTCGCCTGCACGGGGCTGAAACTTCTGGCCTTCCTGTCGGCCCAGCGCCGCAGCCGCGCCCCCGCCCTGCCGCCGCCGCTGCCTGCGCGCCTGCCGATCGTGTCGGTCATCGTGCCCCTGTTTCACGAGGATGACATTGCCCCCCGCCTGATCCGGCGGCTGGGGCGGCAGGATTACCCGCGCGAACTGACCGACATCCTGCTGGCGGTGGAAGAGGATGATGCCGAGACGCTGACGGCGCTGGCCGCCCACAAGCTGCCGCGCTGGATGCGGGTCATCACCGTGCCGCGCGGGCCGGTCCGTACCAAGCCGCGTGCGCTGAACTATGCGCTGAACTTCGCGCGCGGCTCGATCATCGGGGTCTGGGACGCCGAGGATGCGCCCGCCCCCGACCAGATATCGACCGCCGTCGCCCATTTTGCCGCCGCGCCCCCGGATGTGGCCTGCCTGCAGGGCGTGCTGGATTTCTACAACGCCCGCCACAACTGGCTGACGCGCTGCTTTGCCATCGAATATGCCGCCTGGTTTCGCGCCGTCCTGCCCGGCATCGCCCGGCTGGGGCTGGTCGTGCCCCTGGGCGGCACCAGCCTGTTCTTTCGCCGCACGGCGCTGGAGGCGTTGGGCGGCTGGGACGCGCATAATGTGACCGAGGATGCCGATCTGGGCCTGCGCCTGGCCCGCCACGGCTACCGGACCGCGCTGATCCCGACCGTGACCGAGGAAGAGCCGAATGGCCGCGCCCTGCCCTGGGTCCGGCAAAGGTCGCGCTGGCTGAAGGGCTATGCGATCACCTGAGCGGTCCATATGCGCGACCCGGTCCGGCTGTGGCGCGACCTTGGCCCAAGGCGCTTCCTGGGGGTGCAGATCCTGTTCTTTGGCACTTTGTCGCAATATGCACTGGCGCCGATCCTGTGGTCCTTCTGGCTGCCGGTCCTGGGCCTGCCCCATCCGCTGGCGCACTGGCTGGGCGGCTGGGGCGGGATGGTGCTGGGCCCCCTGTTCCTTTTGTCCGAGGTGGTGAACCTGACCGTCGCCTTCTGGGCGACACGCGGCGCCGGTCACCGCCATCTTCTGCCCTGGGTGCCGACGCTGCATCTCTATTTTCCGCTGGGCGCACTGGCCAGCTACAAGGCGCTGTGGGAGGCCGCCCTGCGCCCCTATTTCTGGGACAAGACCCGCCACGGGCTGCTGGACGCCGACGCCTCTTCCGGGCCCGAGGCAGGCGACAGCCCCGGCGCCGGTCTTCTGATCCTGACCGATCCGGTTCTGGCGCCCGCGCCACGCCCGACGAATGTCATCCGCCTGCCGGACCGGGCGGTGCCGCGGCCCCCAACGCCACTACCACCACCCCGGCCCCTACCTTTGGCTTTCGCGACGAACCGACCCGTTATCGAGTTTCAGACGAGTTTCGAAGGCTTTTGATATATGGGCACGCAGCGCCTCTTGCGCCGCCGGGCCATTGCCCGCCTCGATCGCCCGCACAATCGCCTCATGTTCGGCCAGCGCCGCCTCGCTGCGCCCTGCGGCGGCCAGCGACGTCGTGGCCAGAAGCGCCATCGACCGATGGACAAGGTCCAGCTGCTGCACCAGATAGCGGTTGTGCGACGCCAGATGGATCTGCTTGTGGAACCGTTTGTTGGCCCGAGACATGGCGTCGGGATTGCCCAGATGCGCGCGATCCTCGTCGATCATGCCGACCAGGACCCGCACTTCCTCGGGGGTCGCATGTTTCGCGGCCAGCCGGGCCGCCAGCCCCTCCAGCTCGGCCCGCACCACGTAAAGTTCTGCCAGCTGATTATGGTCCAGCGAGGCGACGATCAGCGAGCGCCCGTCCCGCGCCAGCATGCCCTGGGTTTCCAGCCGCTGCAGCGCCTCGCGGACCGGGGTCCGCGACACGCCGAACCTGTCGGCCAGATCGGATTCGACCAGCCGGTCGCCAGGGCGAAAGGTCCCGGCCTCGATCTCTTCCAGTATAAGTGTAAAGGCATCTTTCTGCATATCCGCTCCATGCGGCTGGTCAGGCCGCGCGACCCTAGGGCGGGCAGGCGCGGCTGACAAGAAAAACCACCCTTTCCCGCCCGCGGCCCAGCCTCTAGACTGCCCCCATGCCGAAAGCTGCCTTCGCCCATGTCGATGCCTGGGTCTTTGACCTGGACAATACGCTTTACCCGCCGCACCTGCGTCTTTTTGACCAGATCGAGGTGCGGATGACCCGCTATGTGATGGACCGGCTGGGCCTGGACCGCGCCGCAGCAGACCGGCTGCGGGCGGACTATTGGCGCGACCATGGCACCACCCTGTCGGGCCTGATGCGCGAACATGGGCTGGACCCTCGGCCCTATCTCGCCGATGTGCATGATATCGACCTGTCGATCCTGCCGCCCGACCCGGACCTTGCCCGCGCCATAGCCCGCCTGCCGGGGCGGCGTATCGTCTATACCAATGGCGCGGCGGATTATGCCCTGCGGGTGCTGGCGGCGCGCGGCCTTGGCGGCCTCTTCGACGCGATCTACGGGATCGAGGCGGCAGGCTTTCGCCCCAAGCCCGAACGCGCGGCGTTCGAGACGATCTTTGCCGCCGACGGTCTGACCCCGGCCCGCGCCGCCATGTTCGAGGATGACGCCCGCAATCTGGCCGCCCCCCATGCTATGGGCCTCTGCACCGTCCATGTGGCGCCTGCGCCGGAACCGGGGCCGCATATCGACCATCATACCGATGATCTGACCGGCTTTCTGATGGCACTGGCCTGAGAGGCTGCGACCATTCGGCGGCTTGGCCTGCGTGCGGATTGCCCCTAAACTGGCCCGGCGAACAGGAGATATCCATGACCCACTTGCCCCTGGTGGCGCCCCGGCGCCGGTGGTTTCATCATATTCCGGTCCTTGGCTGGGTCGCCTACGACCTCTCGCATGGCCCGGATGATACGATCTGGTATGCGCTGACGATCTTGGCGACCCTGCTGATTGTCGCGATCAAGACCTGGGGTCTGGTGGCCCTGACCATGACCGCGCTGACCATGGTGCCGGTGATGTTCGTCATTCTGGTTCTGATCACGGTTGGCAAATAGGTGCCGACGGCCGGGGCGGCGATCCGCCGCCTGTTTCTTGGCCGCTTCCGCGCTTTAAAACATGGTCGTGCCAGTTGGACTGTTTCGGCCCGCCAAAGCCCGAGGCCCGCGCCTCGGGCGCCGCGACCGGCTTCCGCAACACCGTCCACGTGGCAATAGCCGCGTGGACAGCGCCCGCCCACCGGGCGGCGGGCGCATTCGCGCCCGCCTGGTCGGGCACTGCCCACGCCCAGTCGTCCGGCTGCGCGGAGAACCCCTTGGCCTGCGGCTTGCGCCTCCGGCCAACGAACCGGGTGACCTGCCACTGGCAGGTCCCCTCATCGGTCCGGAAAGGGACGGAACCGGGCGTGTCTGTCGGTGGTTCCATCCGGACCAATCGCACTCTAGACTGTCCCCGACAGGGGGCGGACTATGCAGCGTGACGCGACGGACATTCTGATTTCTGGCGGCGGTGTCGCAGGCCTGACGGCGGCGGCGGCCTTTGGCGCGGCCGGGTTCCGGG
>CAZKJZ010000043.1:0-17026 GCA_964553145.1 uncultured Frigidibacter sp.
CCAACCGTCCGGGCGACCTGCCACTGGCAGGTCACCTGATCGGACGGGGCGCCCTATCCCCAAACCCCGTCCCGGACCTGATCCGGGACCTCTCCCTCCACCCATGGTCCGCTTGTTGGAGAGCAAAGCTGGGACCTCCCTACCCTTTCCTTACTCGCCCAAGCCGGAAGGCCGGCACAGCGATGCGCAGATAGGGGCCCTGCCGTCCAAGGCCCGCACTATAGTCGGCCCAGCCGGGCAAAAGTCCGGCGCGGAGGCTGATCAGGCGGTGGCGCAGGCCGCCCGGCCTGCGGCTGCGGCGCGGGTCTTCGGCGCCCCTGCGGGCCAGACGCTTGCGGGTTTCCTGTGCCAGCCTGTCGACCAGGCTTTCATCAATAGGCATGATGCCCCCCTTTGAAATGATCCTGCGGCGGGCCGTGTCCGGCCCGTGGCCTTGTCGAATGCAACGTTGCTAATCCGGCAACAAAATCCGGTCAACGCGCAGGATTGTCAGGGGATGACGCGGGGTAAGAAACCGCCGACCCGGCGCGGGAAATCCGCTGACCGGGCAAAAATTTCCACTTGCGGCGGGCGCCGCGCCAGTGGCCCGGGCCGATTCCCGGGGCCGGTCAGACCAGCCGGTCGGTTTCCTTTGCGGCCCGGACGAAGTCGGCGAACAGGGGGTGGGGGGCAAAGGGTTTCGACTTCAGTTCGGGGTGGAACTGGACGCCGATGAACCAGGGGTGGCCCTTGACCTCGACAATCTCGGGCAGGCGGCCGTCGGGCGACATGCCGCTGAAGACCAGGCCGCATTTTTCCAGCCGGTCGCGGTATTTCACATCGACCTCATAGCGGTGGCGGTGGCGTTCCTCGATCACCGTGGCGCCGTAAACCTGCGCCACTTTGGACCCTTCGGCCAGATGCGCGGTATAGGCGCCCAGCCGCATGGTGCCGCCCTTGTCGTCATCGGCCTTGCGGCTGACCATATGGTTGCCCTGCACCCATTCCTTTAGGTGGTAAACCACCGGTTCGAAACGCTTTTCGCCCTTTTCATGGTCGAACTCCTCGGACCCCGCGCGGGCGACACCGGCCAGGTTGCGGGCGGTTTCGATGACCGCCATCTGCATGCCAAGGCAGATGCCCAGATAGGGCACCTGCTTTTCGCGGGCGAATTGCGCGGCCTTGATCTTGCCTTCGGTGCCGCGTTCGCCAAAGCCGCCGGGCACCAGGATGGCGTGGAACCGTTCCAGCCAGGGCGCCGGGTCCTCGCGTTCGAAAATCTCGGCGTCGATCCATTCGGCGCGGACGCGCACCCGGTTGGCCATGCCGCCATGGGTCAGCGCCTCGGCGATCGATTTGTAGGCGTCTTCCAGCTGCGTGTACTTGCCGACGATCGCGACCCGCACCTCGCCCTCGGCATGGGTCAGCCGGTCCATCACATCTTCCCAGCGCGCCAGATTGGGTTTCGGTGCGGGCGTGATGCCGAACGCATCCAGCACCGCCTGATCGAGGCCGGCGCGGTGATAGGCCAGGGGCGCCTCGTAGATCGTCTTCAGGTCATAGGCGGGGATGACCGCATCCTTCCTGACATTGCAGAAAAGGGCGATCTTTTCGCGTTCGCGTTCGGGGATCGGATGTTCACTGCGGCAGACCAGAACGTCGGGCGCAAGGCCGATCGACTGCAGTTCCTTGACCGAATGCTGGGTCGGCTTGGTCTTCAGCTCGCCACTGGCCGACAGGTATGGCAGCAACGTCAGATGCATCAGGATCGACTGGCCGCGCGGGCGTTCGTGGATGAACTGGCGGATCGCCTCGAAGAAGGGCAGGCCTTCGATATCGCCGACCGTACCGCCGATCTCGCACAGCATGAAGTCAACCTCTTCCTCGCCGATGCGCAGGAAGTCTTTGATTTCATTCGTGACATGGGGGATGACCTGAATGGTCTTGCCCAGATAGTCGCCGCGACGTTCCTTTTCCAGCACGTTGGAATAGATGCGGCCCGAGGATATGCTGTCGGTCTTGCGGGCGTGAACGCCGGTGAAGCGTTCGTAATGGCCAAGGTCCAGGTCGGTTTCGGCACCATCATCGGTAACGAAGACCTCGCCATGTTCAAAGGGAGACATCGTGCCGGGATCGACGTTCAGATAGGGGTCCAGCTTGCGCAGCCGCACCGTATAGCCCCGCGCCTGCAACAAGGCCCCCAGCGCCGCCGATGCCAGCCCCTTGCCCAGCGAGGACACAACGCCGCCGGTGATGAAAATGTAACGCGCCATGCCTGGGCTGCCCCCGTGATCAAGTTTCTTATGACTGGCCGCAGGGTCCGAAGGATCACGGCATCACGGGATTTAACTATATCGCGATTCGCCCCGGCCCCGCAACCAGATCGCAACAGATAGTGGGGCGCGAAGGTCACGCCCCCAAAATCAATGGGATGGATCAGTTCGACGGTTGCGCGGGCGCGCTTTGCCCGGCGGCCGAAGGCGGCAGAAGGTCGCCGGTCGGCGCAGGTAGCGCCGGGGTCGCGGGGGCCTCGCTGGTCGTCGCGGGGGCCGCGACATCGTCAATGACCGATGTGCCCTTGGCCTTTTCGGCGGCAATGACCGTCAGCGCGATCGATGTGGCGATGAAACAGCCTGCGAAAATCCAGGTCAGCTTGGTCAGCGCATTGGCTGCGCCCCGCGCGCTCATTGCACCGCCGCCCGACAACAGCGCGCCGCCCTCGTTCCGCTGCAGCAGCACGACGCCGATCAGCAAGAGCGCAAGGATCAGGTGAACGATGAGGACGACATTTTCCATCGGAACCGGGGCCTTTCAAATCTGACGCGCCTATCTAGGCGGTTGGGGCGCAGGGCGCAAGGGTTGACCTGCACGACGCAAGGCTACCCGCATTTGGTCGCTCCCGCGCTCGGACCGGGCCAGGTCCCCTATCTCGCGCCCCTGTTTCGCCCCGACACCGCGCCCCGGACTTGATCCGGGGCCTCTTGGCCCGGCAGAGGCCCCGGATCAAGTCCGGGGCGCGGTGCGCGCGCGGTCAGTATCCAGCCGACCGGTCCACCAGATGCAGGAGCGGTTCGCCCGCCTCGTCCCGCCGGATATTTTCGACCAGCAACCGGCAGGCGCCGGCCACCCGCGTCGCGGCCGCGACATGGGGGGTGACCGTGACCTTCGCGTGCCGCCAGAAGGCATGGTCGGCAGGCAGGGGCTCGGTCCGGAACACATCCAGCGTTGCATGGGCGATATGACCACGATCCAGCGCCTGCAAAAGGGCCCCATCGTCGATCAGCGCCCCCCGCCCCGGATTGATCACCACCGCGCCAGGCGGCATCAGGGCCAGCGCCCCGGCATCGATCAGGTTTGTGGTCTCGCCCGTCAGCGGCATCAGCAGCACCAGAATTTCCGTCCGGGCCAGCACCTGACGCAGGCCAGCCTCGCCGTGAAACGCTTCTATGCCGGGCAGGTCCTTCGGGCGACGACTCCAGCCCAGAACCCGGAAGTTCAGCCCGGCCAGCGCGTGCGCCGCAGCGCGGCCAAGTTCCCCCAGCCCCAGGATCGCAACGGTCCGCTCGCGCGCCAGGGGCGGCACCACATCATTCCGCCAAACCCCGTCCTGCCCAAGAATATGCGCATCCATCCCCAGATGATGACGCAGCACATGGCCGGTGACATAATCGACCATGCCTTCGGTCAGATCATCGCTGACCATTCGCGTCAGCGGTTGGGTCAGGCTTGCGTTGCCCACGATCTTTTCGACCCCGGCCCAAAGGCTGAGGACCGCTTTGCAGTTCACAAAGGGTGAAAAATCGCGCAAGGGCGACGAGGGGGCATAGACGATATAGTCCACCGCAGCAGGGTCGCCCGCCAGGTCGGTGTGCAGATGCGCATCGATCCCCGCCTTGTGCAGGGATGCCCGAAGGGGGGCCTGATAGTCGGCCCAGTTGGCATCGCCCGCCGCGAAAAGGATGTTCGGCATCCGTGCCCTACCTTGGCCTGTGAATGTGCGCGCTTTGGATCAGGCCGAACCCGGCCATCATGATGATCATCTGCGACCCGCCGTAGGAGACCAGCGGCAAAGGCACGCCGACGACCGGCATAAGCCCCATGACCATGCCCATATTTACCGTCACCAGAAAGAAGAAGGTCGAGGCGATTCCATAGATGACCAGCGAGGAAAACCGGTCCTTCAGCGCCATGGCCGACCAGATGCAAAAGCCGCAGATCAGCACGTAGAGGCCCAGCAGCGAGGCGCCACCCAGAAAGCCGAATTCCTCGGCCAATGTGTTGAAGATGAAGTCTGTGTGCTTTTCGGGCAGGAAGTTCAGCTGCGACTGGGTGCCCTGCATGAAGCCCTTGCCGCTCCATCCGCCCGACCCCAGCGCGATCTTGGCCTGCATGATATTGTAGCCAGCGCCCAAAGGATCGGCCTCGGGGTTCAGGAATGTGTCGATGCGCTTGAACTGGTAATCCTCGATCAGCTGCCAGTCGGTGCCCTTGCTTTCCAGAACGGCAAAGACCAGCCCGACCACCAGCGCGATGACCGTTCCGAAGTACCATAAGCTGACGCCCGCGCAGAACATCACTGCGCCGCCTGTGGCCAGGATCAGGATCGCCGTGCCAAGGTTGGGCTGTTTCAGCACCAGGACCGCCGGGATCAGGATCAGCATCACTGCCGCCACCACCCAGTGCGGGCGCGAGACCTTGCGCGGATCAAGCCAGTCGTAGAAGGCCGCCAGAAACAGGACCAGGGTGATTTTCATCATCTCGGACGGCTGGATGCGCAGGGGGCCGATTTCCAGCCAGCGCTGCGCACCCTTGCCCATCGTACCGAAGAGCTCGACCGCGACCAGCAGAAGGACAGTCACCAGATAGGCGGCGATCGAGATATTGCGCCAGACCCAGATCGGCGTCAGGCCGATGACGAACATGCCGATCATCCCCAGCCCGAACCGCTTCAGCTGCGGCCCGGCCCAGGTGTCCATATCCCCCCCGGCAATGGAATAAAGCATCAGAAAGCCGATGCCCGCCACCGCAGCGGTCAGAAAGACCAGGGGCCAGCTGACATAAAGGATCTTGCGCCAGCCGGTCGGCACGGATTTGAGGTTATAGTCCAGATAGCTCATGCGCGCTTCTTCCCGGTGGCAAAGCTTTCGGGGCGGGCCAGGGGCAGGTGCGTGCGCTCCTCCTCGATCCGGCCGCGCTGATCGGCGGGATAGGCAGTCAGAGGCGGGAACCCGTCGTAAAGCGCCTGCAACAGCACATCGCGGGCGATGGGCGCCGCCGCAGTCGATCCGCCGCCGCCATGTTCGACGATCAGCGCCACCGCGATCTTGGGCGCGTCAAAGGGCGCATAGCAGATGAACAGCGCATGGTCGCGCTGTTCCCAGGGCAGCTGGTCGTTCTTGGTCACCCCGGCGGCATGTTCCGAGGCCGAGATATTGCGCACCTGGCTGGTGCCGGTCTTGCCCGCCATCAGCATCGTCTCTTCGGCGATGCGGCTGGCGCGGGCGGTGCCATGGGCGCTGTTCACGACACGGAACATGCCCTGCCGCACGGCCCGCAAGTGGTTTTCGTTCAGGCCCAGCGGCGGCGCCTCGGGCGGCGCCACGTCGACATCATCGACAGCGCGCACCAGACGGGGCTCGATGGCCCGCCCGCTGGCCACGCGGGCGGCCATGACCGCCAGTTGCACCGGTGAGGCCAGCACATAGCCCTGGCCGATCGCGCTGTTCAGCGTATCGCCGACCAGCCAGTCCTTGCCATAGCGTTCGGCCTTCCAGGCCTTGTCAGGGGCGATCCCTTCGGAAATCCCGGACATGGGCAGGTCATGACGGACCCCTATGCCCAGCCGCCGGGCCATGGCCGCGATCTTGTCGATGCCGACCCGCTGGGAGATGTCGTAATAATAGGTGTCGCAGGATTGTTCGAGACTTTCCTCCAGCGACACATGGCCATGGCCGCCGTGTTTCCAGCAGTGGAACTTGCGGTCGCCCAGCTGCAGAAAGCCGGGGCAATAGACCGCATCGTCCAGCGAAACGGCGCCCGCATCCAGCGCCGCCAGCGCCGTCACCACCTTGAAGGTCGAGCCGGGCGGATAGGCGCCCTGCACGGTCTTGTCGGCCAGCGGGCGGTGGTCGTTTTCGGTCAGCGCGCGGTAATCTGCGGTCGATATACCGCGCACGAACAGGTTCGGGTCGAAGCTCGGGGCCGAAACGATAGCCAGAATATCGCCATTGGTCACGTCGATCGCCACCAGGGCAGCACTTTCCCCGCCCAGACGCGCCAGCGCATAGTTCTGCAGCCGCGCATCCAGCGTCATGCGCAGATTGCGGCCCGGCACCCCCTCTTGCCGGTCAATCTCGCGCATTTCGCGGCCCGAGGAATTGACCTCGACCCTGCGGCTGCCCGCCGAGCCGCGCAGATCATCTTCATATTTCGTCTCGACCCCCAGCTTGCCGATCTGGAACTTCGGGATCTGCAGCAACGGGTCGGGGTCCTGCAGCTTGGACAGGTCATAGTCGCTGACCGGACCGACATAGCCCAGCACATGGGCAAAATCGGCGCCGCGCGGGTAATAGCGCGACAGGCCGACCTCGGTCGTGATTCCGGGCAAGGCGGGGGTATTGACCGCCACGCGCGAAAATTCCTCCCACGGCAGGCGGTCGGCCACGGTAATGGGCAGGGTCGGGCTGCGGCGCGCGACCTCTTTCAATGCCTTGTCCAGATCCTCGTCGCTCAGGCTGATCAGTTCGGTCAGCCGCGACAGGACGGCGGGCACATCACCCGCATCCTCGGGCGTGACGGTGACGCGGTAATCCTGTTCGTTTCCGGCGATCAGCACGCCACGGCGATCGTGGATCAGGCCGCGCGCGGGCGGGATCAGGCGGATCTTGACGCTGTTTTCATCGGCCAGCAGGCGGAATGTCTCGGCCTGTTCGACCTGCAGATAGCGCATCCGAAAAGCCAGTGTGGTGGCAAAAACCGCCTGAATGGAGCCGAGCATCAGCCCGCGCCGGCTGACGCGGCGCGCGCTTTCCATTCCCTGGCGATCCATACGTCTCATAGCCGGTGCCCCAGTGCGTCAACCTCGCCCGGCGCGGCGCGGCGCAGGCCAAAGGCCAGCTGCATCAGCCCGGCGATGACCGGATAGGCCAGGATCGTCGCCAGATATTGCAGCAGCACCTGCCCGAAGCCCGCATCCGGGATCATGAACAAGGCCATGACAAAGCGGTTGGCCAGGATCATCGCCGCAATGGCGGCCCCTGCAAAGACCCATTCCAGAAGAAACGGCAGATCGCGCGTCGCACTTTCGCGTGAGCGCAGGAATTCCGTGCCCAGAAGCACGATCAGCGACCAAAGGCCGGGCGGGCGCAGCGCCAGAAGGTCGTCGGCGAAAAAGACCAGCGCAATGATCAGCGCGGGCAGGTGATCGGGGCGCCGCAGCACCCAGACGACGGTCAGGCACAGGATCAGGTCGGGGCCGGGCCAGGGGCTGGGTGCGGTCGACAAGGGCAAAAGCCGCAGAAACAGGATCAGCGCCACCAGCGCCACATAAAGCGCGCGGTGGCCGAACCGTGTTGCGGCATGAGGGTCGATCATGGCCGGGCCGCACCCGGTTGCGGCGCGGCAGCCCCGGGAACCGCAGACGCGCCGGGCACACCAAGCCCCAGCCCGACGCCCGCAGGCCGGTCGGCCGGCAAGACAAAGCCCGGCGCTGCGGGCGGCGTGATCAGGTCACCCGCGCCCTGGATCGCTTCACTTGGCCGGCTGCGCAGAACGCGCAGGAAATCCAGCCGGTCATAGTCGGCGGCCAGCCGCACGCGGAATCGCCCGTCCTTGCCTTGCGCGACCTGACCGACCAGAATGCCTGCCGGGAACACACCCCCGTCACCCGACGACACGACCCGGTCACCCGGACGCACCTGTTCGGGCGCCTCGATGAAGTCCAGAGGCGGGGCCGCGCTGTTGTCGCCGACCAACATGGCGCGCTGGCCCGAGGGCTGCACCGTCACCGGCACCCGGCTGGAGGCGTCGGTCAGCAGCAGGACGCGCGAGATGTTCTGCCCGACCCCGGCGATCCGGCCAACCAGCCCCAGCCCGTCCATCGTCGCCCAGCCATCAACGATCCCGTCGCGCGCGCCGACATTCAGCAAAACCGACTGGCGAAAGGGCGATCCGCTGTCTGCCAGGACCACGCCAGAAACCGAGGTCAGCTTGGGGTCCAGCCGCACCTGGTTCTGGGCCAGCAGCTTGGCATTCTGCTGCTCCAGCTGCACCGCAGCCTCGCGCCAGGCCTTCATCTGCTGCAACTCGCGGCGCAGTTCCTGATTCTGTTCGTAGATCTTGGCATAGGATTTGAACGCATCGACCATGCCCGCGACCTGATTGACCGGCGCCATCGCCCAGTCCATCGGCGGCACGACCCGGTCAAGAAAGGCCGTGCGGAACCGTTCGACGCGCGGGCTGTCGATGCGCCAGATCAGGAAGATCAGGCCCAGCATCACCGCCAGCACCGCGATCAGGGTGCGGCGGACCGGTCGGCGATAGTCAAAGTCATTGCGGTCTCGTGCCAAGACAGCCTCGCGGAACCTGACCGGGGTCGCCCCCGCACCCTCAGCTATCGTAGTCGATCACGTGGCGAAGCTGCTTTTCATATTCCAGCGCCTTGCCGGTGCCCAGGGCCACACAGCTAAGCGACTGATCGGCGATCGAGATCGACAGGCCCGTCTGTTCGCGCAGCGCCAGATCAAGGTCGCCCAAAAGGGCGCCGCCGCCGGTCAGCATGACGCCCCGGTCGACGATATCGGCGGCCAGGTCGGGCGGCGTGGTTTCCAGTGCCGTCATCACCGCTTCGCAGATCGACTGGACGGGTTCGGCCAAAGCCTCGGCCACCTGGGCCTGGTTGATCTCGATTTCCTTCGGCACGCCGTTCAGCAGGTCGCGACCCCGGACATGCAGCGACGCGCCGCGCCCGTCGTCGGGCATCCGCGCCGTGCCGATGGATGTCTTAATCCGTTCGGCGGTCGATTCGCCGACCAGAAGGTTCTGCTGGCGGCGAAGATAGGAAATGATCGCCTCGTCCATCCGGTCGCCCCCGACGCGAACCGACCGGGCATAGACGATGTCGCCCAGCGACAGGACCGCGACTTCGGTGGTGCCGCCGCCGATGTCGACGACCATGTTGCCGGTCGGATCGGTGATCGGCATGCCCGCGCCGATGGCCGCCGCGATCGGTTCGGCAATCAGGCCCGCGCGCCGCGCCCCCGCCGACAGGACCGAGGTGCGGATCGCCCGCTTTTCGACCGGGGTCGCGCCATGGGGCACGCAACAGATGATCTTGGGTTTCTGGCTGAAGGGGGTGCGTTTGTGGACCTTGCGGATGAAATGCTTGATCATCTCTTCCGCCGCCTCGAAATCGGCGATGACGCCTTCGCGCATCGGGCGGATCGCCTCGATCGAGCCGGGGGTGCGGCCCAGCATCAGCTTGGCATCCTCGCCCACCGCCAGAACCTGCTTCTTGCCGTCCTTGACGTGATAGGCGACCACCGAGGGTTCGTTCAGGATGATGCCCTTGCCCTTGACATAGACAAGCGTATTCGCGGTCCCAAGGTCGATTGCGATATCCGACGTGAAAAGACCGCTCAGAAATCCAGCCATGATTAGTTCCGCCACCCCAACTTAGTCCGTGCAACCGCCCGCGACTCGGTCGGTCTGCGGGGACGTGACCTTATATTGATCCGCAAGTCCATGTAAAAGGTCCAAGGACAGGCTGGCGCAGGAATCCGCGCGGGGCCGCGGCCCAGGGTCAGCGCAGGCGCGGGGGCCGGTCCGGATCGCTGCCAGGTGCCGCGGGACCGGCAGGCGCCGCTGACAGCGGTTGGACAGGCAGCGACAAAGCGATGGGCGTGGCGCATCGGTCTATGCCCAGCGCCATGATCCGCTCGGGTGCCAGCACCGCGATTTCAGCCGGTGCACGGTCCGGGCCAAGGGCAGCGGCCATCGCCTCGGCCGCCGCCTTGGCCATGGCGCTTGCCGCATCGGCGGGAACCGTCGCCTCCAGCACCAGAACATCCGCCTGACGGCCCGACGGGTGGCGGGCACCCGCCAGCCATCCCCGCGCGGCCACGGCGCCAAAGCCCGAAAGGCAGGCGGCGATGGCCGGGGCAAGGCCGGGCGCCGCAGCGGGCAGCCAGACTTCGGGCTCTTCTGCCGAGCCACTCAGCGCGGCACTGGTGAAGCGCGCCAGCCAGTCCACTGCCTCGGGCGGCATCAGAAAGGCACGGGTCTCGTCCTGCAGGTCGATCCCCAGTGCCGCCCCCTGCCCCGCCAGCGCCTGACAGATCACGCGCCCGGGCAAGGCTGCGAACGGCTGAGGCCCGCCCACAAAGGCGCCAAGCCGGTCTTCGCCGTCAAAGGCCAGAACCACCGGCCCCTCGCCCAGATCGAAAAGACGCGGTGTCAGGTCCTGCCCCCGGGGGTCGTGGTCCAGTAGCAGACAGAATTCATGATCGGCCATTGCCCGGTAGTAGGCCAGGCGCGCGGCATCATCGTCGGGCGCGGCCTGCAGGGTGCGGCGGGCCTGGTCCAGCGCGGTATCGTCAGTCATCGGACACAGCCTTTCAAACCTGGGCAGGGATCATCTCCGCGCTATTGTCTTCGCCCGGCTGCGGCAAGAGGGAAAGCCGGGGCCGCGTGCCAGCCGTTGCAGCCACCGCGCCCTTCGCCTATGCGAAAGGCAGACAGGAGAGCCGCATGTACCGTGTCTGGAACTATATCTCGGCCTATTCGCTGCTTTTGATCGCCGGTTCGCTGATCGGCCTGATCTGGGCCAATGTCAGTCCAGAAAGCTATCATGCCCTGACCGACTCCGCACTGATCGACGGCTTTCCGATTGGCGAAGCCTATGACGAGGGCGGATCGACCACCCGCGTGCTGACGCTTCACTTTCTTGTGAACGATGTCGCCATGGCGCTCTTCTTTGCCATTGCCGGCAAGGAAGTGTGGGAGGCGTTGATCCTGGAGCAGGGATCGCTGCGCGGGCGGCGGGCGCTGACGCCGCTGATCGCCACGGCGGGGGGGATGATCGGGCCGGTCGTGGTCTATCTGTCGCTGGCCCATATGCTGGGGCTGATGGATCAGGTCGGACGCGGCTGGGCGGTACCGACCGCCACCGACATCGCCTTTTCCTATCTGGTCGGGCGCATGGTCTTTGGCGCGGGCCATCCTGCGATCCGCTTCCTTCTGCTTTTGGCCATCGCCGACGATGCGGCGGGGCTGGTGATCCTGGCGCTGTTCTATCCGACCGCAGAATTGCATCCCCTTTGGCTGCTGCTGTCCGGCGGGGCGGCCCTTGCAGCCTATCTCTTGTGCAACTGGCTTCCGCGCCATCTGGACCGTGGCAGCCCCCTGCGCCCCGCCTCGACCCTGGTGCGCAAGCGCCTGTCCTTCTGGCCCTATCTTCTGGCCGGGATTCTATCCTGGTACGGCTTTCAACAGGCGGGCATCCACCCCGCACTTGGCCTGTTGCCGGTCATTCCGGCGATCCCCCATGCCGACCGCGCCTTTGGCGTCTTTGCCGAGGCCGAGCGGTTCCTGACCGACCTTCTGAACCGGATCGAGCATGCGCTGAAGCGGCCGGTCGAGGTGATCCTGTTCTTTTTCGGTCTGCTGAATGCGGGCGTCGAGTTCAACGCCATCTCGGCACCGACCTGGCTGGTGTTTCTGGGGCTTTTGGTTGGCAAGCCGGTCGGAATTTTCCTGTTCGGCTCGTTCGCCGCCCGCACCTTGCGCCTTGGCCTGCCCGAGGGGATGCGGATGGCCGATCTTGCGGTGCTGGGCACGGTGGCGGCCATCGGCTTTACCGTTGCCCTGTTCGTGGCGACAGTGGCCTTTCCGGCAGGCCCAGTGCAGGACGCGGCCAAGATGGGGGCGCTTTTCAGCTTTGCCGCCGCCGGCGTGGCCCTTGTCGCCGGCCGGCTGGCGCGCGTTGAAAAGGTCGCGGGCTGACGGTCGGCGATTGAACTTTGCCCGTCTTTGGACGACATAATGCCGCCCAAGGCCTGTTGTAGGCAGGCCGTTAACCATATGGGCCTAAAAACGATCCGTCATAGGCCGGAGCCGCGATGCTCGAATTCGTGAATGTCAGCAAGTCTTTCTGGACCGGGCGTCAGCGCAAGGTGATCCTTGACCGCGCCTCGTTCCGGGTTGAACTGGGCACATCCATGGGCATTCTGGCCAAGAACGGCACCGGCAAGACCACCATTGTCAATATGATGGCGGGCCTCGAAAAACCGGACGAAGGGCATATCCGCAAGACCTGCCGCGTGTCCTTTCCCCTGGGCTTCATGGGTGGGGTCAACGGCGGGCAGTCGGCGCGCGACAATGCCCGCTTCATCGCCCGGCTATATGGTCTCGACCCCGATTATGTCGAGGCCTTCTGCCGCTGGGTCTGCGATCTCGGTGAATATTTCGACCAGCCGATGACGACCTACAGTTCCGGCATGAAATCGCGTTTCACCTTTGCGCTGCTTCTGGCGCTGGAATTCGACATGTATCTGATCGACGAAGGCATGCCCTCGACCGGCGATGCAGAGTTCAACCGCAAGGCGGGCGATATCCTGCGCGACCGGCTGGCCGGGGCGACGGTGATCGTCGTGTCGCACCAGGTCTCGACGCTGGAACGGTTCTGCCGCAAGGGCGCGGTGTTGCGCGACGGGCAACTGACCGTCTATGACACTTTGGAAGAAGCGAAGTGGCACTATGAACACGCCTCCTAAGGCCCGCAGGTTTCGCACCCACAAGATTGTGGCCCCGCCGCCGCCGACTGCGGCGGTCCTGCCTGACATGCCCTTTGCCCCCGAGCCCGAGGATGACGGGTTCGGCACGCTGAAACTGGATGCATCGGCGCGCGTCGATGAGGGTGCGCGCCCCATCCCCGATCCCGCCACAAGCGAGGAAATCGGCGCGATCCGGGCCGAGGGGCTGACAGGCCGCCAGCTGCGGATGGCGCGGCGGGTGGCGATGCGCAACGGCCTTCAGGCCGCCACGGATATCGAGGCCGTGGCGCTGTTGCGCCGCAAGGGCATCGAGCCGTTCCAGCGGGTGAATGTTGCCGACCTTTTGCCCGCCGATCCGATGCAGGGGGATCAGCCGGGCACCCATCTGCCCGCCGTCAGCGACCCGCAGCGCAACCTGCCCGCGCCCCCGCCGCCCCCACCGGATCTGGCCGAGGAACGCGCCCGCGCCATCATGGCCATGCAACGCGACATCGTGCGCAGGCGGCGGCGGAACTTTATGCTGCTGATGACCCGGTTGGCGATCTTCGTCTTTCTGCCGACTTTCCTTGCGGGCTATTACTACAGCCAGCTGGCCACGCCGCTTTATGCCACCAGCAGCGAATTCGTCATCCAGCAGTCCGAAGGCCAGGGGCCGCTGGGCGGCCTCTTCAAGGGCACGCAATTCGGATCGCCGCAGGATGCGATCACGGTGCAAAGCTATCTGCAGTCGCGCGACGCCCTGCTGCGGCTGGACAAGGAACAGGGGTTCAAGGCGCATTTTTCCCAAGGCTTCATCGACCCTTTGTCGCGTCTGGACGAGGGGGCCAGCAACGAAGCCGCCTACAGGCTGTACCAGCGCGACGTGAAGATCGCCTATGACCCGACCGAAGGCGTCATCAAGATGGAGGTGACCGCCGTCGACCCCCAGACAAGCGCGCGGTTTTCACGCGCCCTGATCGGCTATGCCGAGGAACAGGTGGACCAGCTGACCCAGCGGATGCGCGAGGATCAGATGAAAGGGGCGCTGGACAGTTATGCCGATGCCGAGGCGAAGGTGAAGGCAGCGCAGCTGCGCGTTTCCGAGCTGCAGCAAAAGCTGGGGGTCCTGGACCCGCGCGCCGAAAGTTCGGTCACAATGGGTCAGATCGCCGAACTGGAAGGCGCCCTGCGCAAGAAAAAGCTGGAGCTGGGACAGCTCCTTGACAATGCCCGCCCCAACCAGGCCCGCGTGGACGGCGCCAAGGGTGACATTGCCCGAATGGAGGGACAGCTGTCCGAATTGCGCGCCAGTCTGACAGGCGCTGTGGGCGGCGCCTCGCCGGATGCGGCATCGCTGTCCGAAGTGACGGGGCAGCTGAGAATCGCCGAGGGAGAGCTGGAAACCCGGCAACTGATGCTGAGCAAGGCGTTGGAACATCAGGAAACCGCCCGGATCGAAGCCAACCGTCAGGTCCGCTATCTCTCTGTCGGCGTCAACCCGGTTCCTCCCGATGAACCAACCTATCCGCGGGCTTTCGAAGATACAGCCCTTGCCTTCATGATCTTTGCGGGCATTTATCTGGTTCTGTCCCTGACCGCGTCGATCCTGCGCGAACAGGTCACCTCGTAAGGAACCGCCATGACCGCCATGAAAGATGTCGCCTTTGCCGGCGTGACCGTCAGCAATGACCGCCCGCTGACGGTGATCGCCGGCCCCTGCCAGATTGAAAGCGCCGATCACGCCCAGATGATCGCGGGCAGGTTGCGCGAGGCCTGCGCCGCCGCCGGTGCGCAATATGTGTTCAAGGCAAGCTACGACAAGGCCAACCGCACCTCCCTCTCCGGCCGTCGCGGGCCGGGGATCGATGCCGGGCTGAAGGTGCTGGGCGATCTGAAAAAAGCCATGGGCGTGCCGGTCCTGACCGATATTCACGATGCCGAACAGGCGCGGCTGGCCGCCGAGGTTGTCGATGTGATCCAGATACCGGCCTTCCTGTGCCGCCAGACCGACCTTTTGCTGGCCGCGGGCGAAACCGGCGCCGTGGTGAATATCAAGAAAGGCCAGTTCCTGGCGCCGTGGGACATGGCCAATGTCGCGGCCAAGGTCGCCTCGACCGGCAATGACCGCATCCTTCTGACCGAACGCGGCGTGTCCTTCGGCTATAACACTTTGGTCGCCGACATGCGGTCGCTGCCGACCATGGCCAAGTCCGGCTATCCGGTGATCATGGATGCCACCCATTCGGTGCAGCAGCCGGGGGGTCTTGGCGGCTCAACCGGCGGCCAGCGCGAATTCGCCCCCGCCATGGCCCGCGCCGCCGTCAGCCTGGGCATCGCCGGGGTCTTTATCGAGACGCACGAGGACCCGGACCGCTCGCCCTCGGACGGGCCGAACATGGTCTATCTCGACCAGATGCCCCGGCTGATCGACATGCTGATGGCGCTGGACCGGATCGCCAAGGCCGACCCGATCCGGGTGTGATCCGCCCCGGTCACCGGCCTGTCACACCACCTGCCCCGCCGCCCAGCCCGATGACCAGGCCCATTGGAAGTTGTAGCCACCCAGCCAGCCGGTCACATCCACCAGCTCGCCGATGAAATAAAGGCCCGGCACGGAACGCACCTCCATCGTGCGGGCGTCCAGTCCGCGCGTGTCGACGCCGCCCAGCGTCACTTCGGCAGTGCGGTAGCCTTCGCTGCCTGCCGGGCGCACCTGCCAGCGATGCACCGCCGCCGCGATCCGGTCGAGGGCGGCCCCGTTTTGGTCGGCCAGCGTCCCGCCGACGGCCAGCCGCGCCAGGATCGCCTGCGCCAGCCTGTCGGGCACATGCCGCGCCAGAACCCGCCCCACCGACAGTCGCCCGGCCTCCTGTTTCTGCGCCCTCAGCGCGGCGCCCACATCCTGCCCATGGGCCAGATCGACGGCAATCACCTCGCCCTCGCGCCAGTAAGAGCTGATCTGCAATATAGACGGGCCCGACAGGCCGCGGTGGGTGAAAAGCAACCCTTCGGTAAAGCCCGCCTTGCCGCGACTGACCCGCGCGGTGACCGACAGTCCGGCCAGGGGCCGCCCCTCCTCCAGCTCCCGTTCGTCGAAGGTCAGGGGCACCAGTCCCGGCCGTGTCTCGGTCACAGCCAGGCCAAAATCGCGGGCGATCTGATAGCCAAGGCCCGTCGCCCCCATCTTCGGGATCGACAGGCCCCCGGTCGCCACCACCAGCCGCGCAGCCCGGACCGGCCCGCGATCGGTGGCGATAAGGAAATCCTCGCCCTGTCGCTGGATGGTACCGATGCCGGTTCCCAGCCACAGATCGACGCCCGCCCCGGCCATCGCATCGGTCAGCATCCGCACCACCTGACGCGCGCTGCCGTCGCAGAAAAGCTGCCCCAGGGTCTTTTCATGCCAGGCGATCCCGGCCCGGTCGATACGGGCAATGAAATCCTGCGGCGTAAAGCGCGACAAAGCCGACAAGGCAAAGCGGGGGTTCGACGACAGGAACCGCTCTGGCGCCACCGTCCGGTTGGTGAAATTGCACCGGCCGCCGCCCGAGATGCGGATCTTTTCCCCCGGCGCCGCCGCATGGTCAATGACCAGAACCCGCCGCCCGCGCCGCCCCGCCTCGGCCGCGCAGAACATGCCGGCCGCGCCGGCCCCCAGAATGACGACATCCCACCGGCTCATGCCCACCCGATAGCCGCGCCGCGCCACATATTCAACCGCCCGGCCCGCGCTTTTGGTCTTGCAGCCCGCCCGCCCCTTGGATAAGAACCCGCCCGAGTTGGGGCGTCGCCAAGTGGTAAGGCATCGGTTTTTGGTACCGACATACCTAGGTTCGAATCCTAGCGCCCCAGCCAGCCACTCCCCCTTTCCGAGACGCCTGACGGTTGACGCCGGAATAGTGCGCCATTTCCGGGGCTTTGCCAGGTGGGCCGGCGGACCTGAGACGGCGAACGGGCACCTGTTTCCGGCTTTTGCGGCCCCTGTCTCAGAGTCCTGTTTTACGGTCTGGCGTTTGCGAGGGTGCGATGCGCGGTGCATCATCGGGCGATGCTCGCCCCGGCTCAGAGCCTTGCGATCAGCGCGCGTTGTTTTGCCCAGTCGAGGGGCAGCGGATGGCGGAAGCTCCATTTCGAAGTAAGGCTAACTGGCTGGCGGCCCTGCAGCACCTGCCGGACGATGTCGGGCGCGAGGAAGGCATAGCAGATCGCCTGCTGGACCCGGTATTTCGGAAGGCCGTCCTCCTGAGCTGCTGCCGGTTTTGTGGACACGAAGATAAGGTCGTGACCAAGGAACTGGA
>CAZKJZ010000044.1:0-17026 GCA_964553145.1 uncultured Frigidibacter sp.
AAGGTGATGGGCATCGACACCTGATCGCCACCGGGCAGCTGGCCGGGCAGGATCGCGGTCAGATAGTCCAGATTGCCCTCGCGCTGCAGGCGGTTCGAGATTTCAATCTCTTCCATATCGGCCAGCGAAGGGACATAAAGGCCCAAAGCCTCGACCTGCGCCACCTGTTCGCTGGTCGGGCGGTAAAGGTCGATCCAGTCGGCCGGATCCGGGCCACCCTCGACCGGCAGCGCCATCAGCCGGATCCCCTCGCGGCGGTAAAGATACATCATCGCAGGGCCTGCCCCTTCTGCCTGCGGGGTCTTTGCGACCCCTCTGGCCTTTTCCGATTGCGCTTGGCTTTAGGGATGCCTACCTCTTGACCCGTGCGAACGGAAGAGGCCATGCAGACGATCATCCCCGCCAGCGACACGGCGCGCGCGCTGCGCACCGCCCTTGGCCGTTATGCGACCGGGGTCACGGTGGTGACGGCCATGGGGCCCGAGGGGCCGGTCGGGATCACCGCCAACAGTTTCACCGCTTTGTCGCTGGACCCGCCCCTGGTTCTGTGGTGCCCTGCGCGCGCCTCGTCCCGGTTCGCGGCGCTGACCTCTGCCGACCATTTCGCCATCCATGTGCTGGCCCATGACCAGCTGGATCTCTGCCGCCACTTCGCCCGGTCGGGCGGGGCGTTCGACCTGCCGGACCTGGAGCGGACGCCCGAGGGCGCACCGATGCTTGCGGGCACGCTGGCCCGGTTCGACTGCGCCGCCCATGCGTTGCATGACGGCGGCGACCATGCGATCGTGGTGGGCCGTGTCCTGCGCGCCAGCTGGCGGGCCGGTGCGCCGCTTCTCTTCTGGGACGGGCAATATGGGGATTTCCTGCGCCACGAGTAGCAGGCCGCATTGCTGACATGGCATGGCCGCCCTATTCTTGGTTCTGCAGACGTATGACAGCCTTTATGACGGCGGGGCCGCACCCCGCGGGGACGGAGCAACGGCATGGATGAAACAGCGGAAAGACCGACCGGCGCAGACCAGCCGATCGTCGCCCGCAATCGCGCGGGCACAGGCACGCTGAACTTTCAGGTCACCAACCGCAATTCGACCGAATTCCGCACCTGGTTCCGGGGCGAGCATACCAACTACAACCCCGATGTCGCGCGCATGCTGGATGTCGAGTCGGCGCGCAAGTTCGTCCTGCACGGCTGGGCGCCGAAACAGCCGGTGATAGGCCCCGACACGCAGATCACCGCCTTTGGCAGCTGCTTTGCCGCCAATATCTCGAACTGGCTGTCCAAACGGAAATTCCGCGTCCTGAACAAGGATGACCGGTCGCGCAACGCCTATGTCGTGGCCTGCGGCGAGGGGATGGTGAATTCTTTTGTCATCCGCCAGCAGTTCGAATGGGCGTGGGAGGGCAAGGTCTTCGACCAAGCGCTTTGGCATGGCTATGACGCCCAGTCCTATGGCTATGACCCGGCGATCCAGGCCGAAACCCGCCGCATCTTTGACGAGACCGACTTTTTCATCCTGACCTTCGGCCTGTCGGAAGTCTGGTATGACGAACCGACCGGCAATGTCTTCTGGCGCACGATCCCGAAAGAGGCCTACGACCCCGCCCGCCACAAGTTCCGCGTCTCGACGGTCGAGGAGAATCGCGACAATCTGCGCGCCATCTATCACCTGATCCGCAAGCATCGGCCGGATGCCAAGATTCTGTTCACTTTGTCGCCGATCCCCCTGATCGCGACCTTCCGCGATGTGTCCTGCCTGACCGCGAATTCCGTGTCGAAATCGGTCTTGCGCGTCGCGATCGACGAGGTGGTGCGCGAATTCCGCCACGAGGGCGTCCTGAACTACTGGCCGTCGTTCGAACTGGTGACCGATGTCTTCGCTCTGCCCTTCAAGCCCGACCGCCGCCATCCCGAAGGCGCGGTGCTGGATTACATCATGACACTTTTCGAACATGTCTGGTGCATCGAGGGGGCGATCCCCCGCCCCTCGCTGACGCTGGCTTGGGCCCATGCGCTGATCGCCGCGCGGCTTGTGCCCGAAGAGATGGCCCGGGTGATCCTGTCCCGCCGCCCCCGGCGGCTGCGGCTTTATGCGGGACGCGAGGCGCTGCATCCCGATCCGGCCATCGACAAGGCCCTGCGCAAGCTCTGTGCCGATGTGTTGGCCGCATGGGCCGAAGCCCCCGCCGCGACAGAGCCCGAGGACGAGCGGGCGCCCCAAGGCTGAAAACCCAGCCGTACCCGGCTGGCGCTGGCAGATGAGAGGACCTGCATGAAGATCGCCACCTTCAACATCAACGGTATCCGCGCCCGGGCCGAGGCGCTGTGCGACTGGCTGCAGGTGGCCAATCCCGATGTGGCGCTTTTGCAGGAAATCAAGGCGGTGGACGAGGCCTTCCCCCGCGACCTTTTCGAAGACATGGGCTACCGCGTCGAAACCCATGGCCAGAAAAGCTTTAACGGCGTGGCGATCCTGTCGAAATATCCTCTGGAAGATGTGGTCCGCGGCCTGCCCGGCGACGAGGGCGACGATCATGCCCGCTGGATCGAGGCAACGGTGACGGGCGACAAGGGGGTGGTGCGGGTCGTCGGCCTTTACCTGCCGAACGGCAACCCGGCGCCGGGGCCGAAATATGACTACAAGCTGACCTGGATGGAGCGGATGCGCCAGCGCGCGGCCACCCTTCTGGCCGAAGAAATGCCGCTGGTCATGGCGGGCGACTACAACATCATCCCCCAGGCCGAGGATGCAGCCCGGCCAGAGGCCTGGGTGACGGATGCGCTCTATCTGCCCGACAGCCGCGCCGCCTGGCGCCGCATCCTGCACCTGGGCTTTACCGAGGCCTTCCGCGCCATCGAGCCCCGCCCAGGCCATTATTCCTTCTGGGACTTTCAGGCTGGCGCGTGGGAACGCAACAACGGCATCCGCATCGACCATTTTCTTCTGTCGCCGCAGGCCGCCGACCGTCTGCGTGACTGCCGCATAGACCGCGAGGTGCGGGGCGGGACCCGCCCGTCAGACCATGTGCCGGTCTGGGTCGATCTTGACCTTTAGCCCTCACCACCTGCGGGAACCTATCTTATGACAGCCAAACTTTATTGCTTCGGGGAAAGCGGCCATTCCTACAAGGCGGCCCTGACGCTGGCCCTTCTGGACTATGACTGGCAGCCGGTTTTCGTGGACTATTTCAACGGCGAAACCCGAACCCCCGCCTATCGCGCGCTGAATGACATGGGCGAGGCACCTGTCTTTGTTGAAGACGGGCTGACACTGACCCAATCCGGCGTGATTCTGGACCATCTGGCCCGCCGCACAGGCCGCATGGGCGGGCGCGACGAGGACGAGCGGCGCGAGATCCTGCGCTGGACCCTGTGGGACAATCACAAGTTTTCATCCATGAACGGGTTGCGGCGGTTCCTGATGAACGTCCTGCCGCCTGACCGGCGGCCACAGGAGGTGATCGCCTTTCTGGGGGGGCGCAGCAAGGCGGCCTTTCAGGTTCTGAACCAGCATCTGGACGGGCGCGACTGGGTGGTGGGCGATCAGGTGACAATCGCCGACACCACGCTTTGCTCTTACCTTTACTATCCCGAACCTTTTGGCTTTGACCGCGCCGACTGGCCCCATATCGCCCGCTGGCTGGACCGGATCGCCGCCCAGCCCGGCTGGCAGCATCCCTATGAGCTGATGCCCGGCAACCCGTCCCAGCGCCCCGCCCCTGTCTGACGCGGCAGGATTTCGCCCCGCGCCGCAGCGTCACAGGCGACAGCGCCTGACGCGCGGGTAAACTGACTGCCAAAGCCCGCGCTGCACGAGTCGCCACCGGGGGCGCAAGGGAGAGATGCATGACCGACGCCTTCATCTATGACGCCGCCCGCACCCCGCGCGGCAAGGGCCGCCCCGACGGCAGCCTGCACGAGGTGACATCCGTCGCTTTGTCGGCCCGGCTTCTGGATGCGGTCCGGGACAGAAACGGCCTGACCGGCCACGCGGTCGAAGATGTGATCTGGGGCAATGTCACGCAAGTTGGCGAACAGGGGGGCTGCCTTGCCCGCTCGGCCGTTCTGCTGTCGGGCCTTGACCCGTCGATCCCCGGCCTCTCGATCAACCGCTTTTGCGCCAGCGGCATGGAGGCGGTGAACCTCGCCGCCAATCAGGTCAAGGCGGGCGCGGGCCAGGCCTATATCGCCGGCGGGGTCGAGATGATGAGCCGCGTTCCCATGGGCTCGGACGGCGCCGCCATCGCCGTCGATCCGACGCTGGCCATGGGCACGGGATTCGTGCCGCAGGGCATTTCCGCCGACCTGATCGCCACGCTTCACGGCTTTACCCGGCAGGATGCCGACGCGCTGGCCGTCGAAAGCCAGCGCCGCGCCGCCATGGCCTGGGCCGAGGGGCGGTTTTCGAAATCCATCGTCCCGGTCAGGGACCAGAACGGCCTGACCATTCTTGCCCACGACGAATATATGCGCCCCGGCACCGACATGGCGGCCCTTGGCAAGCTTGACGCCTCGTTCCGGGGCATGGGCGAGGTCATGCCCGGCTTCGACAAGATCGCGCTGATGAAATATCCGCAGCTGGAACGGATCACCCACATCCACCATGCGGGCAATTCCAGCGGCATCGTCGATGGCGCCGCCGCCGTGCTGATCGGCGATGCGGCATTCGGCAAGGCCCACGGGCTGAAGCCCCGCGCCCGCATCCGCGCCACCGCCAAGATCGGCACCGAACCGACCATCATGCTGACCGGCCCGGTGCCGGTGACCGAAAAGATCCTGCGCGACAGTGGCATGGCGATCGGCGACATCGACCTTTTCGAGGTGAACGAAGCCTTCGCCTCGGTCGTGCTGCGCTTCCTCCAGGCCTTCGAGGTCGACCCGGCGCAGGTCAACCCGAACGGCGGTTCGATCGCCATGGGCCACCCTTTGGGCGCCACCGGCGCCATCATCATCGGCACGCTCCTGGACGAGTTGGAGCGCACCGGCAAAGGCACCGGCCTTGCCACGCTCTGCATCGCCTCGGGCATGGGTGCGGCAACGATCATCGAGAGGGTGTGACCCGCCCGCCCCGCCCCGGCAACGATCGGGGCGCGGGAAACCGACCAAACCATCCCCACCCCATCCCTCCCCCTTCGTGGGGAGGGATGGGGTGGGGGGGAACCGAGAGGACAAAATGCCCATCATCGACCCGACCACATGCCCGGTCAAAACCGGCTCGATCTATCCCGAGCCTTACGGCGCCATGATGCAGGGCCGCTCGTCCCTGCGCCTTGGCGATGCGGGCGGCCTCACGCAGTTCGGCGCCAATCTGGTGACGCTCCAGCCCGGCGCCCTGTCGTCCCTGCGCCACTGGCACCGCGACGAGGATGAATTCGTGATGGTCACCCAGGGCGAATGCACGCTGATCGATGATCAGGGCGCCCATGTCCTGCGCCCCGGCGACTGCGCCGCCTTTCCGGCGGGCGACGGCAACGGCCACCATTTCGTCAACCGCAGTGACAGGCCCGCCCAGTTCCTCGTCATCGGCACCAAGGCCCCTCGCGAAGTGGCCACCTATTCCGATGTCGACCTTATGGTCGAGATGGAGGGCGGCAAGGCCCGCTTCGCCTACAAGGACGGCACAGATTTCGCGGGGCCCAGATGATCATCCGCAAGGGCCAGGCCCGCACCGACCGTGGCACCGCCGAACAGGTGGCGATCCTTGGCGCCTTCACCGCCGACCTGATCTCGGACACCGGCGGCCTCACGCAGTTCGGCGCCTTTGTCGAGGTGCTGGAACCCGGCAGCCGCTCGTCCGACCGCCATTGGCACGAAGAGGAGGATGAGTTCCTCCTCATGCTCTCGGGCGAGGCGACAATCATCGAAAACGACGGCCCCCACAGGCTGACCACGGGCGATGCCGCCTGCTGGCCTGCAGGCGTTGCGAACGGCCATCAGGTGATCAACCGGTCCGACCGGCCCTGCTCCTATCTGATCGTCGGCACCCGTGCCCCTTCGGACCGCGTGCACTATTCCGACATTGACAAGCTTTATACCCGCGAAAACGGCAGGGTCACCCGCACAAAACGCAACGGAAGCCCGCTCGAATGACCCCTGCCCCTTCTTCTCTTTCCAAATATCCTGCGGGGGTGCGGGGGTGCAAAACCCCCGCTACCGCCCCGACAGCAAGGAGCGCCCGATGCCCGACTTCACCCTGACGACCGACGCCGACGGCGTGGCCACCATCACCTGGGATGTGCCGTCCAAATCCATGAATGTCCTGAACATGGACGCGATGGCCGAACTTGACGCGCTGATCGACCGGGCCATCGCCGACCCCGCGATCAAGGGTGTGATCCTGACCAGCGGCAAAAAGGACTTCGCCGGGGGGATGGATCTGAACATCATCGCCCGGATGAAGGACAGTGCCGGCGATGATCCGGCGCGCGGCCTTTTCGACGGGATCATGGGCTTTCACCGGCTGGAACGGAAGATCGAGCTGATGGGGATGGACCTGAAAACCCGCTCGGGCGGCAAGCCGATCGTCGCCGCCCTGCCCGGCACCGCGCTTGGCATCGGCCTTGAAATCCCGCTCTCCTGCCACCGGATCATTGCCGCCGATAGTCCCAAGGCCAAGATCGGCCTGCCGGAAATCCTCGTCGGCATTTTCCCCGGCGCGGGCGGCACCACGCGGCTGGTCCGCAAGCTTGGCCCCATTGCCGCCGCGCCCTTCCTTCTGGAAGGCAAGCTTTCCGACCCCAGGGCCGCCAAAACCGCCGGGATCATCGACGAGGTGGTGGAACCCGACCAGCTTTTGTCGCGGGCCAAGGAGTGGGTTCTGGCCGCCACCCCGGCCGACCGGCTGAAACCCTGGGATGACAAAGGCTACAAACTGCCCGGCGGCGCCCCCTATCACCCGGCGGGCTACATGAATTTCGTCGGCGCCTCGGCCATGGTCTCGGCCAAGACCATGGGCGTCTATCCGGCGGCCAGGGCGCTTCTCTCCGCCGTCTACGAAGGCGCGCTGGTGCCCTTTGACACCGCCATCCGGATCGAGGCGCGCTGGTTCACCCATGTGCTGATGAACCCTTCATCCAGCGCCATGATCCGCAGCCTGTTCATCAACAAGGAGGCGCTGGAAAAGGGCGCGAACCGGCCCGGGGTCGCCGACCAGTCGGTGAAGAAACTGGGCGTCCTGGGTGCCGGCATGATGGGGGCGGGCATTGCCTATGTCGCGGCCAATGCCGGGATCGATGTGGTGCTGATCGACGCGACGCAGGATGCCGCCGACCGCGGCCGCGCGCACAGCGAAGGCCTGCTCGACAAGGGGATGAAGCGCGGCAAGGTGACGCCCGAGAAGAAGGCCGAGGTGCTGGCCCGCATCACGGCAACGACCGACTATGCAGCGCTGGCGGGCTGCGATCTGGTGGTCGAGGCGGTGTTCGAAGACCCGAAGGTCAAGGCCGAGGTGACGGCGCGGGCCGAAGCCGCCCTGCCGGACGGGGCGATCCTTGCCACCAACACCTCGACCCTGCCGATCAGCGATCTGGCCAAGGCGTCGCGGCGCCCCGGCCAGTTCATCGGCATCCATTTCTTCAGCCCCGTCGACAAGATGCTGCTGGTCGAGATCATCAAGGGCCGCGAGACCGGTGATGTCGCGGTGGCCAAGGCGCTGGATTTCGTCCGCCAGATCAGAAAAACCCCGATCGTCGTCAATGACGCGCGCTTCTTTTATGCCAACCGCTGCATCATCCCCTACATCAATGAAGGCATCCGCATGGTCGCCGAAGGGGTGGAACCGGCGCTGATCGAAAACGCCGCCCGCATGCTGGGCCTGCCGCTTGGCCCCCTGCAGCTGGTCGACGAAACCTCGATCGACCTTGGGGTCAAGATCGCCAAGGCGACGAAGGCGGCGATGGGTGATGCCTATCCCGATGGCGCGGTCGACCGGGTGATCTTTGCCATGGCCGATGCGGGGCGTCTCGGCCGCAAGGCCAAGGCGGGCTTTTACGCCTATGACGACAAGGGCGAGCGGCTGGGCCTGTGGGAGGGGCTCGCCCACCACTGGCCGGTGGCGGCCGATCAGCCCGACCTGACCCATGTCCAGCACCGGATGCTTTTCGCGCAGGTGCTGGAGGCGGTCCGCGCGCTGGAAGAATGCGTTCTGACCGACATACGTGAAGGCGACGTGGGCGCGATCCTGGGCTGGGGCTTCTGCCCCTGGTCGGGCGGCCCGTTCGGCTGGCTTGACATGCTGGGGGCGGCGCGCGCGGTGGCACTTTGCGACGGGCTTGCCGCCGCCCATGGCCCCCGCTTCCAGGCGCCCGCACTTTTGCGCGACATGGCCGCCCGGGGCGACAGTTTCTATGGCCGCTTCAGCGCGGGGCAACAGGCGGCGTGACGGGTCAGGCCGTCAAAGCCCCGGGGGGCATTGACCCGGGCTTTGGCGGCCGTAGTGAGTTACGTTGAATAAAGCAGCGGAGGTGACGGATGGGCGGACTGATCTGGGCGGGGGCTTCTGTGACCCTGTTGGGGCTTGCCGGTCTGGTCTGGTGCATCGTCAGCGTGGCGCGCGCGCGCAAGGCGGGCCTGGACGAGGCGGCGCTGAAGGCGCGGCTGCAGAAAGTCATCGCCCTTAATCTGGGCGCGCTGGGCCTGTCGGTCATCGGGTTGATGATGGTTGTCCTGGGGATTGCCCTGCGCTGAGGTGTCAGCCGCCGCGCGGTGCCTGCGGCACCTCGCCTGCGGCCCCGAAGAGCCGCGCATGTTCCTGTATAGCGAACCGGTCGGTCATGCCTGCGACATAATCCAGAACCGTGCGCGCGAGATCGGTATCGGTCCCTGCCCGCGCCACATCCACCTGCCATTCGGCGGGCAGAAGCGACGGGTCGCTCAGGAACAGCGGGAACAGGTCGTTGATCATCGCCGTCACCCGCCGCCGTTCCACGATGACCGTCGGCGCGCGGTACATGCGGGTGAACAGAAAGCCCTTGATCGCCTTCAGATTCTGAAAGAGCGGCTTCGAGAAGCGGATGATCGGCCCATCCATGTCGCGGATCGCCTGCGCCGATTTCGGCTGGCTGGTCTGCAGCCGTGTGCGGGCGACGGCGATCACATCCTCGACCATCACGCCAAAGACCCGGCGCAGCGCCTCGTGCCGGCGGCGGCCGGGGTCAAGGCCGGGATAAAGCCGGTCGACCTCGGCAAAGGCCGGGCCGGTGACCGGCAGGTCCATCAGGTCACCCTCGGTAAAGAGGCCCGCGCGCAATCCGTCATGCAGGTCATGGTGGTTATAGGCCACGTCATCGGCCACGGCAGCCACCTGCGCCTCGGCGCTGGCATGGGTATGCAGTTCCAGATCGAACCGCGCATTCACCTGGGCCAAAGCATAGGACAGGGTGCCGGTGATCGGGCCATTATGCTTGGCGATGCCTTCCAGCGTTTCCCATGTCAGATTAAGACCGTCGAAATCGGCATAATGGCGCTCCAGCGCCGTGACGATGCGCAGCGCCTGGGCATTATGGTCAAAGCCGCCATAAGGGGCCATCAGCTCGGCCAGGGCATCCTCGCCCGTATGGCCAAAGGGCGGATGACCCAGATCATGGGCCAGCGCCACGGCCTCGGCCAGTTCGACGTTCAGGCCAAGCGTCGCGGCAATGGTCCGCGCCACCTGCGCCACTTCGATCGTATGGGTCAGGCGGGTGCGGTAATAATCGCCCTCATGTTCCACAAACACCTGGGTCTTGTGCTTCAGCCGCCTAAAGGCCGAGGAATGGATGATCCGGTCGCGATCGCGCTGAAAGGGCGAGCGGAAGGTGGACATCGTTTCGGGGAATAGCCTGCCGCGGCTGTCTTCGGGGTGGCAGGCATAGGGGGCAAGGGTCATCGGGTCTCTGTTCTTGTCCGGTCTTTCATCTGCTCCTATATGGGATGCAGAACCGGATGAATACAGGCCCATAAAGTGAACTTGACCTTGCCGCCGAAAGTCACCGACCGCGCCTTTGCCCGGCTGGCCGAGATCAATGGCGCCTCGGGCGACGGGATGGGTCTGCGCGTCGCCGTCGCCGGTGGCGGCTGTTCGGGCTTTCAGTATGACATAAGGCTGGATGCCCCGGCCCCCGACGATCTGGTCTTGGAAGGTCTGGGGCAGAAGGTGCTGGTCGATTCGGTATCGCTGCCGTTTCTGGCCAATGCGACCATCGATTTCGCCGATGAACTGATTGGCGCGCGCTTTGTCATCGACAATCCGAACGCAACCTCGTCCTGTGGCTGCGGCACCAGCTTTTCGATCTGAGACGCTGCCCTTATAAAAGCCTGACCTAAGCCACGGGACCCTATGTTCACCGAAATCCTGATCGTCATCCTGCTGACGCTGCTGAACGGGCTTTTGTCCATGTCGGAACTGGCCATCGTATCGGCCCGGCCCGCGCGGCTGAAGGTGATGGCCGATCAGGGCCGGGCGGGCGCGCGGACGGCGCTGGCCCTGCAGGAACATCCCGGGCGCTTTCTGTCCGCCGTGCAGATCGGCATCACCTTGGTTGGTGTTTTGTCCGGGGCGATATCGGGCGCGACACTGGGCACGCGCCTGACCGCTGCACTGGCGGCGTCCGGCATGTCGGCACAGGCGGCGCAGACCCTTGGCGTCGGTCTGGTGGTTGCCGCCATCACCTACCTGTCGCTGATCGTCGGCGAACTGGTGCCCAAGCAGATCGCTCTGAAGAACCCCGAAGGTGTCGCCACGCGGATGGCCCCCGCCATGCGGATACTGGCGCTGATCACCACGCCCCTGGTCTGGTTCCTGGACCTGTCGGGCCGCACGCTTCTGTTTCTTCTGGGTCAAAGCCGGGTGTCAGCCGAAGAGATGACCGATGAAGAGGTCAAGCTGACCATCGCCGAGGCCGAAACGGCGGGCGTCCTGTCCAGCGACGAACGCGAGATGATCGCGGGCGTCATGCGCGTGGCCGACCGGTCGGCCCGGGCGCTGATGACGCCGCGCACCGATGTCGAGCTTTTGGACATGACCGCCGGTCCCGCCGCCGCGCAGCGGCTGGCGCGCGAGACTAGCCGCGCCTTGTTGCCGGTGGCCGATGGCGGGCCGGACACGATCATCGGGGTCGTGGCGGTGCGCGATCTTCTGTTGTGGAAGCCCGCCGCGGGCGATCTTCGGGCGCTGGTGCGCGAGGTGCCGGTGGTCATCGACGTGGCCGAGGCGCCGCAGGTCATCGAAAAGCTGCGCGAAAGCCCGGTCAACATGGTGCTGGTCTTTGATGAATACGGCCATTTCGAAGGGGTCATCACCCCGATGGATGTGCTGGAGGGGATCACGGGTTCGTTCGACAGCCCCGAGGATGACGATCCCGACATGGTGGTGCGCGACGACGGGTCGTTCCTCGTGTCCGGTTCGATGGCCGCCGACGAATTTGCCGACCGGATGGGCCTGAAACTGTCCGACGACCGCGAATATGAAACCGTGGCCGGGCTGGTGCTGGATGTGCTGGGCCATATCCCGAAGCTGGGCGAAAAGCTTCGGGTTCAGTCGCTGGTGATCGAGGTCATCGATCTGGACGGGTTCCGCATCGACAAGCTGCTGGTCAGTTCGGACTGACCGCGATCCGAAGTGATGATGCCCCGGCTGGCGTCCCTTGCGGACCGACAAGCAGACAGTCCAGTGGACTGTCTGCCGGTCTGTTGGCCGAAGCGAGAGCGCAGGCCAAGGGGTTATGCGAAGAACCGGACGATTGGGCGTGGACGGACCCCGCCCTGGTGGGGGCGAATGCCCCCGCCGCCCCGAGGGCGGGGGCTGTCCACGCGGCTATCGCCACGTGGACGGTTCTTTCCAAGCCGGTCGCGGCGCCCGAGGCGCGGGCCTCGGGCGCTGGGGGCCATGGGTGTTCATGCTCGAATCCGTCACCGACGCCACGTCGTTAACCATCCGTTCAGATCGGCCGAAATCCTAACCACCGGTTAACCGCGCCGCGCCAGACTGGCGCCCGTGGGGGCTTTGATGACGGAGCCTGTTATGGTCGATGCGCTGAATGCCTTGCAGCCCCTGCAGCTTTTGCTGATGGCCGACCGGCCCCCTGCCCGCCCACCGACAGCGATGATCACCGCTCCCGCCGGGTCAGGCGGCGCGGCGCCCGGTGGCGACAATGGTCAGGACCGCCCCGCCGGGCAGGCGCCCTTTGCCCATGGCGCGCGGATCGATCCCCTGCCCGGACCCGAACCGCCGACCGGCCCGCCCCCCGCCTTTGCCGCGAATATCCTCGAGGCCGAACAGCGCGCCCTGCGCGAACGGCCCGTGGTGATTGGCGGCGATCGCAGCAAGCGACCAGCCAGGGCGATGGACCGGCAGGTCTGATCCTGCCCCGCAGCGTCGCGTTCGATCACGCCCGCATTCCCCGCCGCGACACACGTCCCGGGCTTGCCCCGGGACCTCTCGGTCCGACCATAGTGACGGTCGAGAGCGAGGCCCCGGCGCGGAGGCCGGGGCGCGGCTTTTCCTTGCGGCCCGCTCGCAAGACATGCAGCCCTATTCCGCCGCCTTGGCCATCGGATTGTTCGGATGGGTCGTCCAGTTGGCATAAGCCGCCACCTTGCGGCCCGTCCTTTTGTCCAGTTCGCCCAACTCCAGAACCCGCATGGTGATGCAATCCTCCACAGGGCAGACATCGACGCAGAGGTTACAGGCGACGCATTCCTCTTCCTTGACGGTAAAGGTCCGGTCCGCGCCCATGGCGATGGCCTGATGGCTGGTATCCTCACAGGCCGCATAGCAGCGGCCGCATTTGATGCAGGCCTCCTGGTCGATGACCGCCTTGGTCACATGGTTCAGGTTCAGGAACTGCCAGTCGGTGACATTGGGCACCGCCCGCCCGACCAGATCGGCGGTCGAGGCAAAATGCTTGTCATCCATATACTGCGAAAGGCCCGAGATCATCTCCTGCACGATCCTGAACCCATAGGTCATGGCCGCCGTGCAGACCTGTACATTGCCCGCCCCCAGCGCCATGAATTCCGCCGCATCGCGCCAGGTGGTGATCCCGCCGATCCCCGAAATCGGCAGTCCGCGCGTCTCTGGGCTGCGGGCGATCTCGGCCACCATGTTCAGCGCAATGGGTTTCACCGCCGGGCCGCAATAGCCGCCATGGGCGCCCTTGCCATCGATCGTCGGTTCAGGGGCGAAGCTGTCCAGATTGACCGAGGTGATCGAGTTGATCGTGTTGATCAGGCTGACCGCATCCGCACCGCCCCGCTTTGCCGCCTCGGCCGGTTTCCTGATATCGGTGATGTTGGGCGTCAGCTTGACGATACAGGGCATACGGCTGTGTTGCTTGACCCAGCGCGTGACCATTTCGATATATTCGGGCACCTGGCCCACGGCGGCGCCCATGCCCCGCTCGCTCATCCCGTGCGGGCAGCCGAAGTTGAGCTCGACCCCGTCCGCACCGGTATCCTCGATCGCCTTCAGGATCGCCTTCCAGCTGTCTTCGTCGCAGGGCACCATCAGGCTGATCACCAAGGCCCGGTCGGGGTAGTCGCGCTTGACCGACTTGATTTCCCGCAGGTTCACCTCGAGCGGTCGGTCGGTGATCAGTTCGATATTGTTCAGTCCCAGAAGCCTGCGGTCCGCGCCCCAGACCGCGCCATAGCGGGGGCCGTTCACATTGACGACCGGCGGGCCTTCGGACCCGAGGGTCTTCCAGACGACGCCACCCCAGCCCGCATCAAAGGCGCGGCGGACGTTATATTCCTTGTCGGTCGGCGGGGCCGAGGCCAACCAGAACGGGTTCGGGGACTTGATGCCGATGAAGGTGCTCGAAAGGTCTGCCATGGGGGTGTCCTTCTGTCAGGGGGCGCGGAAGTCCATCAGCGTCGGTGAAATCACGCCATTGCGCAGCGCGGCCATCATGTTGGCGGTCTTTTCGCGGACGGTCGGCCCAAGCAAGGTGTGCAGTCCTATGCGCGGCGGCCCACCGGCCTTGGCCAGGGCTTCGATCCGTTCAAAGAACCCAAGCGCAGCCTCGCGGCGGTCCACCTCTTCGGTCTGGACCAGTCCCGCCGCAGCCGCGCTGTGGCGATAGGCCTGGGGGGTCGCCAGCGCCGAGGCGGCCGCGGTTTCCGCCCAGGGGACGGGAAACTGCGGCTGCGAATCGCCAAGCCGCATCACATCATAGACGATGAACTGTCCGCCCGACCGCAGCACCCGGCGGGCCTCGCGCATCAGACCGCCCTTGTCGGCGATATTCATGCCGACATGCAGCATCATCGCCGCATCCACGCTGCCATCGGCAAGCGGCAGGGCCGTGCCACTGCCCACCTCGAACACAACGCTTTGGTCCATACCGCACATGCGCGACAGAGCCCGGGCGGTGTCGACGAACTCCGGCGTCAGATCGACGCCCACGACATCGCAGCCCAGTCGTTGCGCCGCCTGGCGTGCCGGACCGCCGATGCCCGATCCGATATCGAGCATCCGGTTGCCCGGACCTACCGACAGCCGGTCCAGCACAACCGTGGTCGCCTCCATGCCGCCGATGTGAAACTGATCCACTGCGGCCAGCACGTTGGGCGCGACATGGTCGGGGTCGTGCCCTTCGGCCATCAGCGCCTCTCGGATACGGTCAAGCACGCCGTAAGAGGTATAATGGGCCGTCACATGCGTTTCGATATCGCCGCTCATTGGTCGATCCTCCCTAGGGCCGCATCAAGGCCACATGGATATCTTCCGCCGCATCCCGGCCTTCTGCAACCGCCGTGACGGTCAGATCCGCGCCACCGGACGCGCAGTCGCCCGCCGCCCAGACGCCGGGCAGGCTGGTGCGTCCTGCCCCGGTCACGGCGATCTTGCCGCCGTCCAGTGCCAGCCCGTCGGGGGCGTCCGCCAGCGTCTGGCCGATGGCCTTCATCAGCTGATCGGCCTTCAGCCGGAAGGTCTCGGGTGACAGGGTCAGCCCGCCCGGCCCGTCGCTGGTATAGGCAAACTCGACCGCCTCGACCGCCGCGCCGCCCAGAACCCGCACCGGGGCGGCATTGTGGATGATCTTCACCCCGACCGAGGTCGCGTGATCCTGTTCATGGGCCGAAGCGCCCATCCGGTCGCGGCCGCGGCGATAGGCGATGGTCACATTTTCGGCCCCGAGGAGCTTGGCCTGCACCGCCGCGTCGATGGCGGTCATGCCGCCGCCGATCACCACCACATCACGCCCGACCGACAGGCGCGCCTTGTCCGGCGTCTGGCGCAGGGTGGCTATGAAATCTACAGCATTGACCACGTTTGCCAGCGCCTCTCCTTCGGCGCGCAGCGCATTCACCCCGGCCAGCCCGATGGCCAGCACCACCGCGTCAAAGTCCGCGCGCAGCCCGTCCAGCGTCAGGCCCTGGCCGATCGCCGTGCCGGTTTCGACCGTGATCCCGCCGATCTGCATCAGCCACGCCACCTCGTCCGCGGCAAAACCGCCCGGCGCCTTGTAGCTGGCGATGCCATATTCGTTCAGCCCCCCGGCCTTGGGGCGCGGGTCATAAAGCGTCACCGCATGGCCCTTCATCGCCAGCCGGTGGGCCGCCGACAGGCCCGCGGGCCCCGCGCCGACGACCGCCACACGCTTGCCCGTGGCTGCGGCGCGGGCAAAGGGGTGGGTGCCCTTTTCCATCAGCGCATCGGTGGCGAACCGCTGCAGCCGCCCGATCTCGACCGGCTTGCCCTCGGCCGTCTCGCGCACGCAGGCCTCTTCGCACAGGGTTTCGGTCGGGCAGACGCGGGCGCACATGCCGCCCAGGATATTTTGCGAAAAGATCGTCCGCGCCGCCGCCTCGGCTGTGCCGGTGGCGATCTGGCGGATGAACAGGGGAATGTCGATCGTGGTCGGACAGGCCGTCATGCAGGGCGCGTCATGGCAGAAATAGCAGCGATCCGCCGCCACCCGCGCCTCGTGCGCATCAAGCCTTGGCGCGATATCGGCAAAGTTCCGGGCATAGTCTTCCGCCGACAGGCGTCCGGCGGCAAGACCGGGGGTGAACTGGCTGTTGGACAAGGTGACCTCCCTGGCGCGTTCCCCAATCAGGCTGCCACGAGTTCAAAATTTTATCAAATGGTAAATTTATGAATTTTTATTCCTGTTAGCGGCACCAACTTCGCCGCTTTTCACCCCCGCCCCAAGCGGCTATACAGAGGGCCAGCATGAAAGCCCGAACGGCAGAATACGGGCACGACACAGGACCCTCAGAGGATTTCATGACCAAAACCCCCCACGAAAGCGACGTTGCCTTTATCCAGGCGCTGGCCGAACTTCTGAACCAGAACAATCTGGCCGAGCTGAGCGTGAAGCGCGAATATGCCGAGAACGACAGCCTGAATGTCCGCGTGTCGAAATATGCCGCCCCGGCAGCGCCCGCCGTCGCCTATGCGGCTCCGGCGGCCCCCGCGCCGGCAGCGGCAGCGGCAGGTGCCGCACCGCATGCGCCCGGCGTTGCCCCGGCCCATGCCGGTGGCGACCCGGCGGCCCATCCCGGCGCCGTCGCCTCGCCCATGGTCGGCACCGTCTATCTGTCGGCCGAACCGGGTGCGGCGCCCTTCGTCGCGGTCGGCGATCAGGTCAAGGAAGGCCAGACCGTTCTGATCATCGAAGCGATGAAGACGATGAACCACATCCCCTCGCCGCGCGCAGGCACCGTCAAGCGCATCCTGGTCGAGGACGGCAGCCCTGTCGAGTTTGGCGCCCCCCTCCTCATCATCGAGTGAGGCAGGCATGTTCCAGAAAATCCTGATCGCGAACCGGGGCGAGATCGCGCTGCGCGTCATCCGTGCCTGCAAGGAAATGGGCATCAAGTCGGTCGCCGTCCATTCGACGGCTGATGCCGATGCGATGCATGTGCGGATGGCCGACGAATCCGTCTGCATCGGCCCGAACCCCTCGTCGCAATCCTATCTGTCGGTTCCGGCCATCGTCTCGGCCTGCGAAATCACCGGCGCCGAGGCGATCCATCCCGGCTATGGGTTCCTGTCGGAAAATGCCGCCTTCGTGCAGGTGCTGGAAGATCACGGCATCACCT
>CAZKJZ010000045.1:0-17022 GCA_964553145.1 uncultured Frigidibacter sp.
GCTGCCCCTGACGCTCTGGACCGGCCTGTGGGTGGCGCTGACCGCGCTGCAGGCGCTGCTGGGGGATCTTTGGCGGGCGATCAATCCCTGGTCGGCCCCGGTCCGCAGCCTGCGCGCCCTACTGGGCCGAACCCAAGGCATCGGCCTTGCCGCGCTGGGCCACTGGCCCGCCGTCCTTGGCCTTTGCGCCTTTGCCTGGCTGGAGATCGTGTCGCTGTCACCCGCCGATCCTCGCCAACTGGCGGTGGTGGTCGGCGCCTATTGGCTGGCGATCTTCGCCGTCGCCGTGGCCGAGGGCGAAGACTGGCTGGACCGGGGGGAATTCCTGACGGTCTTTTTCACCTTCGTTGCCAGGATAGCACCCGTATGGCGCGAGGATAAGGATGCCATGGCTGGCGCCTCCCCTCCCCCTTGTGGGGAGGGGATGGGGGTGGGGGGCGCGCCGCGGCGATCCGCAATCCCCCCACCCCAGCCCTCCCCACAAGGGGGAGGGAGGGCGCGAACCCGTCCCGCCGATGCGCCGGAAGCCACCAGCGCCCGCATCACCACCTATGTCGGCCTGCCCGGCGCGCAGATTGCCGCGATGGCACCGCTGTCCCCGTCCGCCATTGCTTTTGTCCTGCTGATGATCGCCTCGGTCAGTTTCGACGGGCTGCACGAGACCTTCCGCTGGGTGGCTTTGATCGGGCTGAACCCTTTGGACTATCCCGGCCGCAGCGCGGTGATGGGCGTGAACAGCGTCGGCCTGATCGCCGTCTGGGCACTGATGGCGGCGCTGGTACTGGGGGCCATCCGGGCGGTGCTGGCCCTGGCCGGGCAGGGGCCGCGGTTCGGCGGACTGATCGGACCCCTGGCCCTGTCGTTCCTGCCGATTGCGGCGGCCTATCACATTGCCCATTACCTGACCGCCCTGTTGACCCAGGGCCAGTATCTGATCGCCGCTCTGTCGGACCCGTTCGGGCAGGGCCGCGACCTTCTGGGCCTTGGGGCGCATTGGGTCGGTATGGGGTTTCTGGCAGAGGCGGATGCGGTCTGGCGCATCTGGATCGTCCAGCTTGGGCTGATCCTCGGCGCCCATATTCTGGCTGTTCTTCTGGCGCAGGCCAGCCTGCGGCGGGCGGGGCTGCGCTTGTCGCCCTGGCAGGAACTGCCGCTCACCCTGACGATGGTTCTTTACACTTCTTTCGGCCTGTGGCTATTGGCGGCGCCTGCAATTGGCTGAAAAATAAGGATTTTTTGTATGCATACATGCGATTTTCCAAGACCGGCGCGGCAGGCGAACGAACCGCGTCCCAACCAGCAGAGGAGACGGACATGACCAAAGGACTGACCCTTGCCCCCACGCGCCGCAGAGTGCTGCAGGGCCTTGCCGGCACCGGCGCCCTTGCCGCCACCGGCTTTTTCCCCGGCTATACCAACGCCCAGACATCCGAACCGATCCGGCTGGGCTTCCAGCTGCACCGCACCGGCATCGGCGCCTCCTACGGTCGTTGGTACGAACGTACCGCCACGGCGGCGCTGGCGCGGATCAATGCGGCGGGCGGCATTGCCGGGCGCCCGGTCGAGATCCTGTTCGAGGATGACGGCACCGACCCCGCGCGTGGCGCCGAGGTCTTTGGCAAGCTGGCCACCCAGTCGAACTGCGATCTCGTCTTTGGTGCCCTTTTCAGCCATGTCGTGATCGGCACCGCGCCGCGCGCGGCAGAGTTGAAGGTGCCCTACCTTGTCTGTTCCGAAGGCCACCATGTCGCCGGCGGCATGCTGAACCGCTGGACACTGCAGCCGGGCATCACCGATGTGAAAAGCCAGGTGCAGGCGATGGCGCCCTTCGTCACCGGCACGCTTGGCAAGAAGGTCACGATGATCTTCCCCGACTTCGCCTTTGGCCATGATCACCGCGACTATTTCACCGCCGCCTGTGCCGCCCAGGGCGGCGAGGTCATCGCCCAGATCGCCATCCCGCCGACGGAAACCAGCTTTACCCGCTATTTCCCGCAGATCCCGGCGGAAACCGAGGTGATCTATCACGTCATGGTCGGTCCCGCCGTCCTGACCCTTGTCAAGGAGCTGGGGGAATTCTACGGCTCGGGCGCCCGGCCGCAGCTTTTCGGCTTTATCGACAGTCTGGAAGCGGTCGACATCGCCTCGCCGGGGCTCGAATTCCTGGACGGCTCGCATTTCTGGGAAGCGCATCCGCGCTACAAGCAGGCCGATGCGTCGGCGGCGGAAGTGGCCTACCGTGCCGCTGTCGGCGTCGATGACAATGGCGCCTCGACCACCGATGCGGCGGATGTGGCGACCTATTCGCACATGTTCTCGGTCTGGGAGACATTGTCGGTGATCAAGGCCGGGATGGAGGCTGCCGGTTACACCGGCCCCGCTGACCGCCAGAAACTGGTCGAGGCGATCGAGGCGATGACTGAATTTGCCGAGGGCGAGGATCATCCCCAAGGGGCCAAGACCTTTAACGGCAAGACCCATCAGGCCTTTGGTGTCCAGAACATCTCGAAGGTCGAGGGGGGCAAGCTGGTCGTGGCGCATAAGACGACGCTGGAGGACGGCATGTACCCCGACGAGGTCGATTATTCGACCCAAAGCTTCTGACGAAGGGGGCGGGGGTTTCGGCCCCCGCCAATCCTATGGGATTTGGACCCCTTCTTCTTCTCGCCTCGATGGAAGGCATTGTCACCGCCGCAGTCCTTGCGCTGACGGCGGTGGGTCTTAGCCTGACCTTTGGCACCATGCGCGTCGTGAATGTGGCGCATGGCGAGTTTTTCATGCTGGGCGCGGTTCTGGCCTGGTTCGTCACCGGCTGGGTGCCGGGCGCGCCCTGGGTCGGGTTTGTCGCGGCGCTGGTCATCTGCCCCCTGGCGGTGGCTGCCCTGGCGATGCTGGCCGATGTCCTGATCCTGAAGCGGCTGAATTATGCGCCCGAACCGACGATCGTTGCGACCATCGGGCTGATGTATGTTTTCCAGCAGGCGGCGCTGACCCTGTTCGGCCCCGACGCGCGCCCGGTCGAGGCGCCGTTTGCCTTTCGCATCCAGCTGCCGTGGTTCGGCTATTCGGGCTATAAGCTGTTTGTCGTTCTGGCGGCACTGGCCCTGTTGGGTCTGGTCTGGCTGATCCTGTCACGGACGCGGATGGGGCTGGTGATGCGCGCCACCCAGATCGACCGGCAGACGGCGCGGGCCTTTGGCATCAATGTCGACCGGGTCTATGCCGGCACTTTCGGGCTGGGCGCGGCTTTGGCGGCCATCGCCGCCGTACTGGTGGTGCCGATCCAGCAGGCGCATTATCTGATGGGCGGCGATCCCCTGCTCTTGGCCTTTACCACCGTCATCATCGGCGGGCTGGGATCGCTGCGCGGCACGCTGGTTGCAGCCCTGATCATCGGCCTTCTGGACGGGATATTGTCGGCGGCCTTCTTCTTTCCGCCGACCTTCGCCAAGATTGTCGCGACGCTTCTGGTGGCGCTGGTGCTGGTCTTTCGGCCAGAGGGCCTGTTTGGAAAGCGCGCATCATGAAACACTGGGCACTGCATCTGGCGCTGCTGGCCCTGCTGTTCGCAGGGCACTGGCTGCTGCCCGGCTATCACCATGATGCGATGGCCAAGGTGATGGTCATGGCCTGCTTTGCCATGGGCTACAATATCGCCTTTGGCTATACCGGCATGCTGTCGCTGGGCCACGCTTTGTTCTTTGCGGCGGGTCTGTACAAGACCGCGCTGCTGATCACGCTCTGGCACTGGCCTGCGGGTCCGGCGCTGTTGGCGGGCATGGCAGCGGGCGGGGTGATGGCGGCGGCGGTCGGTGTGCTGGCGCTTCGAACGCGGGGCGTGTCTTTCATGATCGTCACGCTGATGTTCGCGCAGGCCTTCTATCTGACGATCCTTTACCTTGGCCGCTGGACCCGGGGCGACGAGGGGATCGTCATCCCCCAGCCCTTGCGCCATGTCGGGCCGGTCGATCTGTCGGACGCCGATGTCCGCTATATTGCCGCGCTTGTGATGTTCGCGGTCGGGCTGCTGGCCTGCCTGTGGCTGGTGCGCCGCCCCTTTGGCCGGGTGATGGTCGCGATGCGCGAGAATGAGGAGAGGGCGCGGATGCTGGGCTATGACCCGTTCCGCGTCAAGCTGACGGCGCTGACCCTGTCGGGCCTTTATGCCGGCGCGGCGGGGGCGGCCTATGCGGTGATGTTCGGCTATGCGGGCGCTTCGCTTGCATCGGTGCAATATTCGATCCTGCCGATGCTGTGGGTGCTTCTGGGCGGGGCGGGGACGGTGATGGGGCCGTTCATCGGCTGTCTTTTGATGTTCTACCTGATCGATTATGCGTCGGCCCTGACCTCGGCCACGCTGATGGTGGTGGGGGTGGCGCTGGTGGCGCTGGTCCTGTTCATGCCGCGGGGCCTGTTGGGTGCCCTGCGCGAACGGGGGCTGAAATGGCTGCCGTGACCTTGCTGCAGGCGCGCGGCCTGACCCGGCATTTCGGCGGGCTGCGGGCGGTCGATGGTGTGGATTTCGACCTGGTGCCGGGCGAGATTCACGCGCTGATCGGCCCGAACGGCGCGGGCAAGACCACATTCGTCAGCCTTCTGTCGGGCCGGACCGCAGCGGATCAGGGCACGATCCGGTTTCAGGATCGCGACATCACCCGCCTGCCGGCCCATGCCCGCGTCCGGCTGGGCATCGCTTATACGTTCCAGATCACCCAGGTCTTTGCCAATCTGACGGTTTTCGACAATGTCGCGCTGGCGGTGCAGGGCCGGGGGCGCACCCATCGCCTGCAGGGCGCCGTGCGCGACGCGCTTACGCGCGTGGGCCTGACGGGGATGGAAGAGGCCGTGGCGGGAAACCTGTCCTATGGCCACCAGCGCCTGTTGGAGATTGCCATGGGTCTGGCTTTGTCCCCCAGGCTTCTGATCCTGGACGAACCGACGCAAGGGCTGGCCCGGGGCGAGATCGAAGGGTTCAAGGCGCTGGTGGCCGGTCTGGTGCCCGACACGACCGTCCTCCTTATCGAACACAATATGGAGGTGGTGATGGACCTGGCCCAAAGGATCACCGTCCTGAATTTCGGTCAGGTTCTGGCCAGCGGCACGCCCGCCCAGATCCGTGCCAATCCGGCGGTTCAGGCGGCCTATCTGGGGGGCGTGGCATGATCCAACGGCCTTCCTTCCCCCCGCGCCTCGGACGTGATCCGGGGCCTCTGCCCGCCCAAGAGGCCCGGGATCACGTCGGGGCGCGGGGGCTTGTGCCTGCCGCAGGCTTTGGGCGAGGCTGGCATGCTTGAGTTAAGCGCCATACACGCGGGCTATGGCCCCGTCACCGTTCTGCGCGGCCTCTCCCTGACGGCCCGCCCGGGCGAGGTTCTGTGCCTCATGGGCCGCAATGGCGCGGGCAAAACCACGACGCTGCGCGCCATCATGGGGCTGGTGCCCTTGACCGGGGGGCAGATCACGCTGGACGGCGCCCCGGTCTCTGACCTGCCCGCGCATCAGGTGCCAAAGTGCGGCATCGGCTATGTGCCGCAGGGCAGGCGGCTCTTCGGTGACCTGACCGTGGCCGAAAACCTGGAGATCGGCCTGATGGCCCGCCGCTGCGGCCCCAGGGTGCGCGACCATGTCCTGACCCTTTTCCCGCGTCTGCGCGAACGATTGCCCCAGGTTTCGCGCACCCTGTCTGGGGGCGAACAGCAGATGCTGGCCATTGCCCGCGCTTTGTGTCTGGAACCCAAGGTCCTGCTCTTGGATGAACCGACCGAGGGTCTGCAGCCGTCGATGATTGCCCTGATCCGCGACACGGTCAGGGACCTGAAGGCCACGGGTGTAGCAACGATCCTGGTCGAACAAAGGGTGGATGCGGTGCTGGATGTGGCCGACCGCGTGGCCTTTGTCACCGGCGGCACGGTAGCCGAGGTCTGCGAGGCCGCGACCTTGACGCCGAAAAGCCCGGTCTTTCAGACCTATGTCGGCGTATGACGGACAGCCCTTTGCCTCAGGCCCGGGTGAAATCCATCGTCCAGTTGGTTTCCCAGCTTGCGCCGCCATCCTCGGACAGGGCCTGTTCCCAGCGCGGGCTGTCTTGGTCCGTCTGCAGCCACAGGAACCGCAGTCTGACCGGCTTCCCGCGCAAATGATCATCGGCATAAAAGGCGCCGACCCCCTGATCGAACCGACCGACGACCGGCACGTCCAATCTGTGCGGATCAAGGGTCGAAAGCCACCATATCGCCCAAAGGCCGCTGGCCGGGTCGAATGACCGGATGGCGATCGCGCGGTAGGCGCCGCCGGGAAAGTCCAGAACATTATCCTCGACGTTCCCCAGCCCGCCCAGCACCCTGCGCATTGTCGAACTGCCGCCAAAAACCTCCCAGTCGGCGCAGCCGCAAAGCCTCTCCTTCAGGCGCCGGTGGGAGACCGTCCACGAGCCCACTTCGAAGTCGAAGTCCCGTGATCCCGGGGCCAGCATGCCATTCCTCCCGCTGCCTGTGCGTTCTTATTATGTTCTCATTTGGAAGGCAAGCATCGGCAAACGCAATTTCAGCTGCCGCGATAGGTCGAATAGCCGTAGGGCGACAAAAGCAGCGGCACATGGTAGTGCGCACCCGCATCCGAAATTCCAAAGCGGATCGGGATCTGGTCCAGAAAGCGCGGCGCCTCGGGCGGGGTGCCGGTGGCGTCCAGATAGTCGCCCGCGAAAAAGACCAGCTCATAGCTGCCCACTGCAAACGCGCCCTGAGGCAGGATCGGCTGGTCGGTGCGCCCGTCCTTATTGGTCACGGCCTCGGCGATCTTCCTGTGCGAATTGCCGCTGACCCGATAGAGTACCACCTTCAGCCCCGCCGCCGGGCAGCCGCGCCCGGTATCCAGAACATGGGTCGTCAGATATCCGCCGCTCATCTTTCGCTCCTTTTGCCCATCCTGCCCCGGGGCGGTGCCCGTGCCACCTCGACAAATCGGGGAATGAGTTTCACTATTTCGACGATAGTCCCCGCGGGGCGGCAGGTCTATCAAGGGCTTGTGGGCGAGGAGACAGAATGAACCGCTATCCGCGCGATTTTCGCGGCCACGGCCCGAACCCGCCCGACGCGGGCTGGCCGGAGGGGGCGAAGATCGCCATCTCGCTGGTCCTGAACTATGAGGAGGGGGGCGAGAACAACCTTCTGCATGGCGATGCCCAGTCCGAGGCCTTTCTGTCTGACATCGCCGGGGCCCAGCCCTGGCCGGGCCAGCGCCACTGGAACATGGAATCGCTTTACGATTACGGCGCCCGCGCCGGTTTCTGGCGCCTTCACCGCCTGTTCACCGGCCGGGGCCTGCCGGTCACCGTCTTTGGCGTGACCAGCGCCCTGGCCCGCAACCCCGAACAAGTGGCGGCGATGAAGGCGGCGGGGTGGGAGATCGCCAGCCACGGGCTGAAATGGGTCGACCACCGCGACATGCCGCCGGACGAGGAGGCCCAGCAGATCGCCGAAAGCCTGCGCCTGCATCACGAGGTGGTGGGCGAGCCGCCGCTGGGCTGGTACACGGGCCGCACCTCGATGAACACCGTCCGGCTGGCGGCGGAAACCGGGCGGCTGGCCTGGATTTCCGACAGCTATGACGACGACCTGCCCTATTGGCGGGACTACGGCGCCCATGATCAGCTGATCATCCCCTATACGCTGGAAGCCAATGACATGCGCTTTGCCACGGCACCGGGCTATATCGAGGGCGAACAGTTCTTTACCTACCTGAAGGACACGTTCGACACGCTTTATGCCGAGGGGCAGGCCGGGCAGGCGAAAATGTTTTCGGTGGGCCTCCACTGCCGCCTGATCGGGCGGCCGGGCAAGATCGCCGGGCTCAGGCGGTTTCTGGACTATGCGCAGGGCCATGACGGCGTCTGGTTCGCCCGCCGCATCGACATCGCCCGCCACTGGGCCGCCACCCATCCGCCCCGGCGATTCGAGCGACCCTCGCAGATGACCCGCGCCCGGTTCACCGAACGGTTCGGCGGCATTTTCGAACATTCCCCCTGGATCGCCGACCGCGCCTGGGCGCTGGAGCTTGGGCCCGCCCATGATTGCGCGGCGGGCCTGCAGAACGCGCTGGCCCGTGTCTTCCGGTCGGCCAGTCCCGAGGAACGGCTGGCCGTCCTGCGCGCCCACCCCGACCTTGCCGGAAAGCTGGCGGCAGCCCGGCGGCTGACGGCATCCTCGACCGCCGAACAGGCGTCCGCCGCGCTGGATGCGCTGACCGACAGCGAACGCGCGACGTTCGCGCGGCTGAATGCGGCCTATGTCGCCCGCCACGGCTTTCCCTTCATCATCGCGGTCAGGGACCAGACCAAGGCCACGATCCTTGCCGCGTTCGAAGCCCGGATCGCGAACGACACCGACACCGAACGTGCAACCGCCTGTGCCCAGGTCGAACGGATCGCCGAGCTGCGGCTGAAGGATATGCTGCCATGACCGGATATTACGCCCCGCCCGGCGGCCTGCCGCCGCAAACCGCGCTGATGACCCAGCGCGCGACCTTTACCGACGCCTATTGCCTGATCCCCAAAGGGTGCTTTTCCGACATTGTCACCAGCGCGCTTCCGGGCTGGACCGGCACGCGCCTCTGGCTGATCGCGCGGCCGCTGTCGGGTTTTTCCGAAACCTTCAGCCAGTATGTGATGGAGGTGGCGCCCGGCGGCGGGTCGGATACGCCCGAACCGGACCCCGGCGCCGAAGGCGTGATCTTTGTCACCGACGGCGACATCTGGCTGTCGCTGGGCGGGCAAGAGCATGACCTTGGCCCCGGCGGCTATGCCTATATCCCGCCCGGCTGTAACTGGCGGGTCCATAATGGCAAGGCGGCGCCCGCCCGCTTTCACTGGATCCGCAAGCTTTATGAACCGGCCCCGGGCCTGCCCGCACCCGGGGCCTTTGTCACCTCGGATCAGGCCGTCGCCCCCATCGCCATGCCTGACACCGAGGGCCGCTGGGCCACCACCCGCTTTGTCGAACCCGACGACCTGGCCCACGACATGCATGTCAATATCGTCACCTTCCAGCCCGGCGGCCTGATCCCGTTCGAGGAAACCCATGTGATGGAACACGGGCTTTACGTGCTGCAGGGCAAGGCCGTCTACAAACTGAACCGCGACTGGGTCGAGGTTGAGGCCGGCGATTTCATGTGGCTCAGGGCCTATTGCCCGCAGGCCTGCTATGCCGCCGGCCCCGGCCCCTTCCGCTACCTTCTTTACAAGGACGTGAACCGCCACGCCCGATTGCGCGGGGTCGGCGCCTTTGGCCGCTGATCCTTTCATCAGTTCGTAAATATCCCGGGGGTCCGGGGGCAGAGCCCCCGGCCTTCGCCCAGGGCTCCGATGTCACAGACACTTCACGCCGAACCCCTCACCCAGGAAAGCTTCGCCCCCTTCGGCGATGTGCTGGAGGCTGCGGGCGACTTTCGCCTGATCAACGCGGGCCTCTGCCGCCGCTATCATGACCGCGCTCAGCTCGATTTTGCAGAAGGGCGGGCCGGTCTGTCGATCTTTGACGCCGAACCGCGCGCGCTGCCTTACCGGTTCGATCTGGTCGAGCGTCACCCGCAGGGATCGCAGGCCTTCATCCCGATGGTGCCCGCCCCCTTCCTTGTGATCGTCGCCCCGGACGAAGGGGGGCAGCCCGGCCGCCCCCGCGCCTTTCTGACCAGCGGCGCGCAAGGCATCAACCTGCATCGCGGCACCTGGCATGGCGTGCTGACGCCCCTCTCCGCCCCCGGCCGTTTCGCCGTCATCGACCGGATTGGCGCGGGCGCGAACCTGCAGGAATTCACCTACCCCGCGCCCTATGTCGTTCGCGCCTGAAGGCGTCACGCCATCAGCCGCGCGACATCCAGCATCCGGTTGGAAAAGCCCCATTCATTGTCATACCAGCCAAAGACCCGCAGCAACCCGCCTGCCGTCTGGCGGGTTTCGGGCAGGGCCATGACGATGCTTTCGGGCCGGGCGCGCAGGTCGCTGGACACGAGCGGCCGGTCGGTCCAGCCGATCACGCCGCCCGCCTGCCGAAAGAGCGCATTCACCGCCTCGGCCCCGGGCCGCGCCCGCAGCATCACCGTCAGATCGACGGCGGACACGGATGCGACCGGCACCCGGACCGCCGCCCCCTCGATCCGGCCCGCCAGATCGGGCAGGACCAGCCCCAAAAGCCGTTGCGCCGATGTCGTGGTCGGCGCCATCGACAGGGCCGCAGCGCGCGAGCGGGCGAAATCGGCGGCGGGGGCGTCGATGGTGGGCTGGCTGCCGGTATAGCAATGGATGGTGGTCATCCAGCCAGTCTCGATACCGAACGCCTGATCCAGAAGCCGTGCCAGGGGCGCCAGCGCATTGGTGGTGCAAGAGGCATTCGACACGACCCGGTGAGCGGGCCGCAAACCGGCCTCGTTCGCGCCCAATACAACAGTGAAATCAGCGCTGGGCGCCGGACCGGACACCAGAACCTTGCCCGCCCCGGCGCCAAGACCCGCCTCGGCCACCGCCCTGTCACCTGCGCGCCCGGTACATTCCATGACCAGATCAATCCCCGACAGATCCAGCGCCGCCAGATCCCGTTCGCCGGTCAGGCGGATCACCCGGCCATCAACTTCCAACGCGCCCTCTGTCAGCCGCACCTGCCCGGGATAGGGGCCAAAGGTGCTGTCGAATTCGAAAAGATAGGCGGCCATCTCGGGCGCGGCTATGTCGTTGATCAGCGCGATCTCGATGTCCGCGAACCTGCCCTGTAGGGCTGCGCGCAGCACCGACCGGCCGATGCGGCCAAACCCGTTGATCGCCACACGTCGCGCCATTCCCCGCCCCTACCGCCGTTGCCGGGCAGGATCAGACCACGAAGGCGGGACCTGCGCAATCGGGCGAAAGGGTGGCTAAGCCCTTATATTGTAACCGATACATGCGCGTCGGCGCATCAGCCGATGGCCCGGCGCGCCCGCTCCAGTACATCGCGCATCGCCGCCTCGGCCGCCTCGGCCGTTGTCGCCTCGGCATAGCAGCGCAGTTCGGGTGCGTTGCCCGAGGGGCGCAGATGCAGGATCAGCCCGCCGGCGAAGGTCACACGCAGCCCGTCGGTCAGGTCCGTCGCCGCCTCGTCGCCAAAGCCCGCGAAAAAGGCGGCGCGGGCCGCCGCATCCCCCGAAAGCCGTACGACCAGTGCCAGCGACTTTTCCGTCGCCACATTCTCGGCCCGGTCCGATGCGGTGCGGCGCGCGGGCAGGGCGGCGACCAGCGCCGACAGCGGCAGCCCCGCCCCCCGCGCCGCGACCAGCGTGGCCAGGATCGGCAGGAATGCATCGCGGGTGGCCAGCGGCGGCAGGGTCCGCCCCTCGCGGGTGGCAGCGAAACCCAGAAGGAAACCGCCGTTCGCCTCGAACCCGACGGTGCGGCGGTCGGGGGCTGCCAGCGCCTCCATCGCCGCGATGACATAGGGCGATCCGATCCGCGTGCGGCTGATGCGGACAAAGGCGCCGGTCGCCTCGATCATCGTGTTCGACGAGACAGGCGTGACGATCGTATCGGCGCCAAGCGCCCGTGCGGTCAGCGTGCCCAGAATGTCGCCTGCGATGACGCTGCCCGCCTCGTCCGTCACCAGGGGCCGGTCGGCATCGCCATCGGCCGAGATCAGCGCGTCCAGCCCATGCTGGCCGACCCAGCCGCGCAAGAGGGCGCGGGTGTCTTCGTCGACCGCCTCGGTATCGACCGGGATGAACTGGTCCGACCGGCCAAGGGCTACAAGCTCGGCCCCGAGCCCCCGCGCCACATCGGCCAGAAGGTCACGGGCGACGGTGGAATGCTGCCAGAGGCCGATACGCATGCCTGTCAGCGCGCCGGCGCCGAAAAAACCCAGGTAACGGTCGCGATAGGCGCCCAGGGCATCGGCAGTCCCGACATGGGCCGCCCCCGGATCGCCCTGCATTCCGTCCGCCCGCGCCGTGATCGCAACTTCATGCGCCTTGGTGATCTCGCCTTCCGCCGTATAGAATTTCAGCCCGTTGCGGTCGGCGGGAATGTGGCTGCCGGTCACCATCACGGCGGGCGCCCCGGCCCGCATCGCGGCCAGCGCCAGCGCCGGGGTCGGCAGAACGCCGCAATCCACGACACGCCGCCCGTCCGCAGCCCCCGCGACCGCCGCCGCGATCCGCGCCGACGATGGCCGCAGGTCGCGCCCGACATAAAGCGTATCGGTCGCCGGGACCGCCGCCAGAAAGGCCCGGACATAGCGCGCGCACAGCTCGTCCGTCAGTTCGCTGACCAGCCCGCGCAACCCGCTTGTTCCAAATTTCGGCGCCATGGAAACCGTCCCCTCAAAACCGCCGCGACCTTAGGCGAGCCTTGGGCAAAGCGGAAGGGGCCAGCGGCGCGATTGGGGTGGACAAGCCGACAGCCCGCCGCTAATTGGGGCGCATGAGCACCCGGACCCAGATCGTTGCCCGTCCCCGACGCCGCGCCACCCGCGCCTGACGTCCGCTCGCCCCGTGGCTTTTTCCGCCACACGCCTCAAATCCCGCCTGACTTGCGTTGACGAAAGCCCCCGTCTTTGTCACGCCTTACCGATGACCGGAGTTGCCGATGATCCCTTCCGTCCTGCCGACCTATAATCGTGCGCCCATCGCCTTTGAAAAGGGCGAGGGCAGCTGGCTGACCGCGACCGACGGCAGCCGCTATCTTGATCTGGGATCGGGGATCGCCGTGAATGCGCTCGGCCATGCCAACCCCGTGCTGGTGGCCACGCTGACCGAACAGGCGGGCCGGTTGTGGCATGTGTCGAATGTCTATGAGATCCCGCAGCAAAAGCGGCTGGCCGATCTTCTGACCGACGCGACCTTTGCCGACACGGCCTTCATCACCAATTCAGGCACCGAAACCGCCGAACTCGCCATCAAGATGGCGCGCAAATACTGGTACGACAAAGGCACGCCCCGGATCGAGATCCTGACCTTTGAAGGCGCCTTTCACGGCCGTTCGACCGGCGCCATTGCTGCGGCGGGATCGGAAAAGATGGTCAAGGGCTTTGGCCCGCTGATGCCCGGTTTCCGGCAATTGCCCTGGGGCGACATCGAGGCGGTTCGCGCCGCGATCAGCGACCAGACCTGCGCGGTGATGGTCGAACCGATCCAGGGCGAGGGCGGCATACGCCCGCTGCCCGACGCCGACCTGCGGCTGATCCGCCAGCTCTGCGACGAAACCGGCGCGCTTCTGATCCTCGATGAGGTGCAATGCGGCATGGGCCGCACCGGGCGGCTTTTTGCCCATGAATGGGCCGGGATCACGCCCGACATCATGATGGTTGCCAAAGGGATCGGCGGCGGCTTCCCGCTCGGCGCGGTCCTGGCCACCGAAAAGGCCGCGTCGGGCATGGTCGCTGGCACCCATGGCTCGACCTATGGCGGCAATCCCCTGGCCTGTGCGGTCGGGGCAAAAGTCACCGAAATCATCGCCGACCCGGCCTTTCTGGCCGAGGTGGCGCGCAAGGGGGCGCTCTTCCGCCAGCGGCTGGAAGGGTTGGTGGCCGCCCATCCCGATATTTTCGAAGCGGTGCGCGGGCAGGGGCTGATGCTGGGCCTCAAATGCCGCATCGCGCCCGCCGATCTGGTCAAGGCGGGCTACGGCGCCCATGTGCTGACGGTGGCGGCGGCGGACAATGTGCTGCGCCTTCTGCCACCCCTGACCATCAGCGACGATGAAATCGCCGAAGGGGTCGCACGGCTGGATCAGGCCGCCAGCGCTCTGGAAAAGGCGGCCTGACATGCCGCGCCTCCGATGACGGCCTCCGCCGCTTCTCCTTCATCAGTTCTCAAATATCCTCGGGGGGTCCGGGGGGCAGACAGCCCCCCGGCCGCTTCCCCGGAAAGGCCAAGATGACCCATTTCCTTGATCTTCACACCACCCCCGCCGCCGACCTCAAGGCGATGGTCGCCCAGGCCCGTGCCATGAAGGACGCCCGCGCCGGGATGCCCAAGGGCGCCCCCGACGCGACCCAGCCGCTGGCGGGCCGGATGATCGCCCTTATCTTCGAAAAACCCTCGACCCGTACCCGCATCTCCTTTGATGTCGGCGCCCGCCAGCTGGGCGGCGAGGTGATGGTCCTCTCAGGCAAGGACATGCAGCTCGGCCATGGCGAGTCGATCGCCGACACCGCCCGGGTTCTCTCGCGCTATGTCGATCTGATCATGCTGCGGACGTTCGAAGAGGCGACCTTACACGAAATGGCCGAACATGCGACCGTGCCGGTGATCAACGGGCTGACCGACATGTCGCACCCCTGCCAGATCATGGCCGACATCGTGACCTATGAGGAACATCGCGGCTCGGTTGCAGGGCGCAAGTTCGTCTGGTCGGGGGACGGTAACAATGTCTGCACCTCGTGGCTGCATGCCGCAGGCCAGTTCGGCTTTGACCTCACTTTCACCGGCCCCGAAACGCTGGACCCCAATCCGCGCGCGGTGGAATTCGCCCGCGCCAAAGGGTCCAGGGTCGAGATCTGCCGCGACCCGATGCTGGCCGCCAAGGGCGCCGATGCGATCGTCACCGACACCTGGGTGTCGATGCACGACCCGGAATCAGCCCGCGAACGGCGGCACAACCAGTTGCGCCCCTATCAGGTGACGGCCGAGATGATGGGCCATGGCCAGCCCGACGCCTTGTTCATGCATTGCCTGCCCGCCCACCGGAACGAGGAAGCGACCAGCGCGGTCATGGACGGCCCGCAATCGGTGATCTTTGACGAAAGCGAAAACCGGCTGCATGCGCAAAAGGCGATCCTGCGCTGGTGCCTGGGCGTCTGACCCCGCGACCATCAAGACCGGAAAGGCCCGCCATGACCACCGCACTTTTGATCATCGACATGCAGATGGGCATGATGGACCGGATCGGCCAGGGCCGCGACCATGTGAACGGCGGGGCACCCGCGCTGGTGGCGGGGCTTCTGACCCTGTTCCGCGACCGCGACCTGCCGGTCATTCACGTCCATCACAATGAACCCGGCACCCGTTTTGCGCCCGGCGCACCTGCTGCCGAGGTCATGCCCGAAGCGGCGCCCATGCCGGGCGAGATGGTCGTGATCAAATCCACATCGTCCGCCTTTGCCGGGACCGGGCTTGCCGACCTGTTGCATGAACGCGGCATCGACCGGCTGGTCATCGTCGGCGCCGTCGCCGCCTATTGCGTCACCTCGTCGATCCGCGCCGCCAGTGACCTGGGGTTTCAGGTGCTCTTGCCGTCCGACGCGGTTCTGGGCTTTGACATCGAACGCGCCGATGGCAGCCGTATCGACGCGGCGATCGTTCTCGATGTGACGTTGACTCTATTGGGATCGGACTTTGCCGAGGTGCTGCCGGCAAAAGACGTTGCCTCGCGCCTGTCATAGCGCCGTGGGGGGGCCTGCCCCCCATGCCATTGGTTTCTTGAAACAATGGCGAAACCAATGGCAAACCCCGGGATATTGGACCTTAGTGAAAGCCACATATTCATTGTGGTCCAAATATCCTCGCCGAAGGCTGCCCCTCGTGGAACCGTGCGTCAGCACGGGCCACGAGGCTAAAGGAGCGACCCGCCGACAGGCGGGTCGCGGATGGATCGGCCCGGCAGGGTGATCTCTACCCCTTCCCGTGGCCATCGCCACAGTCTAGGGTCGCGCCAAACCGGATGGAGTTCCCGATGTCACTTTACGACTATACGATCCCGCCGATGCTGCGCGGCCTTGCCTCGCTGTCGGGCATCCTTGACAAGGCCGAGGCCCATGCCCTGGCCAGAAAGATCGATCCTTCGGTTCTGTTGTCGGCGCGGCTTTATCCCGACATGTACCCCCTGGCCCGTCAGGTGCAGATCGCCTGTGACATGGCGCGGCGGGGGGCGATCCGCCTTTCGGGGGGCGAGCCGCCGTCGGTGCCGGATACAGAGACCAGCTTTGCCGAGCTGAAGGCGCGGATCGCCGCGACGATCGACTTTCTTGGCACCTTGCCCGCCTCGTCCTTTGACGGGGCCGAGGAGCGCGAGCTGACGATCAAGGCGGGCGGGGCCGACATGACATTTTCAGGCCTCGACTTTGCCCGGGGCTGGAGCCTGCCGAACTTCTATTTCCACGTGGCAACCGCCTATGCGATCTTGCGGCACAATGGGGTGGAACTGGGCAAGCGCGACTTTCTGGGCGGCTGAGGGCGGGCGATGAACCTGACCGATCTGGCCGACCGCTACGGGTCCGACAAAGGGTCGGCCAAGCATCGTTATACCGAGCTTTACCAGATGCTGTTCCTGCCCTACCGGGGCCGGGCCATCGACTTTCTGGAAATGGGACTGCAGATCGGCGGACCGGAACATGGCAGGGATGCCGACCGCAAGACAACCGACCTGCCGTCGGTCCGTATGTGGCTGGACTATTTCCCCAAGGCCCATATCCACGGGCTGGACGTGTCCGATTTTTCCTGGTTCGCGCATGACCGCTTTACTTTTCACCGCTGCGACATGGATGCCCGCGCCAATATCGCGGCCGCCGCCGCCGCGATGCCCGCGTTCGACATCGTCATCGACGATGCCAGCCATGCCTCGCACCACCAGCAGTTCGCCTTTCTGGAACTGTTCCCGCGGCTGAAGCCCGGCGGGCTTTATGTGATCGAGGATCTGCGCTGGCAGCCCCCCGCCTATGAGCGCGAGGGGATCACCAGGACCGCCGAGCTGTTCCGCAGTTTTTCGGAAAGCCGCAGCTTCAGCCACGCCGACGCGGATATGCAGACGGCCTTTGCCGCGCTCGAGGGCGAGATTTCGGGCTGTTTCCTGTTTCAGGTCCGCTATGACAAAAAGCGCAAGGATCAGGTCGCTGTGATCCACAAGCGCTGACGCGGCCGCTCATGTCCCGCGCGGTTTGGCGCGCAGGGTCGGCTCGGCCTCAGTCGGGTCTTCGGGCCAGGGGTGGCGGGGATATTGGCCACGCATGTCCTTACGCACATCGGCGTAGGAACTGGCCCAAAAGCCCGGCAGGTCCATCGTCACCTGCACCG
>CAZKJZ010000046.1:0-16928 GCA_964553145.1 uncultured Frigidibacter sp.
AACTGGCGCATGAACGTGTGGCCAAGCTGATGAACGACTATCAAAAGCCCGCCATCGACCCCGCCGTCGAAGAGGCTTTGGCCGATTATGTCGCCCGCAAGAAAACCTCGATGCCCGACGCCTTCATGTAAGGTCCGGTGACCCGTCGGCCTTCTGCCCTTTCATTGTGGCAGAAATATCCCACGGGGGGTGCGGGGGGTGTGAAACCCCCCGCTTCAGACCAGCCCCTGCGCGCCGCGCATCAACAGCCGCGCCTCGGCCATCATCGCGATCAGAATGTCGACATGGCGGGTCAGCGAATAGGTCGCATCGCCCTGCTGGCGTGTCTCCTCCAGCCGCTGCTCCTCTTCCAGAAGGGCCGCGACGGCGCGGTCGGGGGCAGGGGCCACCGACACCCGCATCAACCGTTTCAGATCACGGCTGCGATTGTAGCTGGCCAGCCCCGCCCGCGCGGCGCGGATCAGCAGTTGCGGTCGCCTCAGCCCGGCGACAATGGACAGTGGGTCGGACATTCTTTCTCTCCGGCAGATCATTGACAACCGCAAGATGAAACGGATCGGCGGGATGTTGCGGGATAGCGCAATGCAGCGACCGTTTCTTTTGAAGAAATTTATAATTTATCAAGAATTCTCAGGATCGTGCCGCGCATTAACGCCCGGGTAAGGAATGCAACTCACGGTTGCCTGAACTTCCCATAGGGCCGCAGGCGACACGGGATCAGCAGGAGACAGGATGACAGCCTATGTCAGCGTGCCAGCGGCCTTGCCCGACTGGCTGCCGGAAAACGCACGGCTTTATCTGGCCCATGTCGAGGGCGGCCAGTCGATCCGTGCCCTGGCGCGGGCCGGGGGCTGCCATGCCTCGACCGTCCTGCGCAAGATCCGCGCTTTCGAACTGCGCCGCGACTGCCCCCTGGTGGACGAGGCGCTGACCCGCCTGGCCTGGCCCCGGGGGCAGGCGTGGCCCGAACCATTCATTGCAAAGGAAAGACCGATTATGACTGCACCGATCCGCACCCTTCCCGCCACCGGCCCGGTTGACGAGGCCACGATCGCCCGCGAAGCCCGCCGCATCCTGCGCCGCCTGTGCGAAAGCGGCGCGGTTCTGGCCGTGGCCCAGGATCTGGACAAGGCCGCCGTTCTGAAGGGCAATATCCGCACCGCGATTGTCGAACGGACCGTGGCGCAGGCCTTTGCGCTGAAGGACTGGATCGCGGTCAAGGCCGCCGGGCGCATCACCACCTACGAGATCACCGCGGCGGGCCGGGCAGCGCTGAAGCGGCTTCTGGACAGCGACCGGCCCCCGGCGCAGGCGGGTTTTGCCGAGGCGCCGATGCCCTTTGCCGATCAGCACCGTGTCTGGGACGAACGCTATGTGATCGACCCGGGCAGCGACAACCCGCGCCGCCAGCGCTACAATCTGGCCGAAAGCCCCTTTGCCGCCCTTGCGCGCCGCCGCGACAAGGATGGCAAGCTCTTTCTTGAGGCTGATCTCGTCGCGGCGGGCGAACGGCTGCGCGAGGATTTCGAACTGGCGCAGATGGGGCCGCGCGTCGCGCAGAACTGGGACCGGTTCATGACCGGCGGGGCCGAGCGCGGCGCCTATCAGCAGGATGGCGGCCCGGCACAGGGTCCGGCCAATGCCCGCGCCCGGGTGGCGGCGGCGCTCCGCGACCTGGGCCCGGGGCTCGGTGACGTGGTCCTGCGCTGCTGCTGTTTTCTGGAAGGGCTGGAGGTTGCCGAAAAACGCATGGGCTGGTCGGCAAGGTCCGGCAAGATCGTGCTCCGGATCGCGCTGGTGCGGCTGAAGCGGCACTATGACGAAACCTATGGCGGCAAGGCGCCATTGATCGGATAGGGCAGGGGGGCAGGGGCGGCCCGACGGGCCGCCCCCAGATGCGTCAGTCCGCGCGGGTCAGGCCTGCCGCATGGACGATACCTGCGACGGCGCCGCCCAGAAGCGGTGCCAGCATGTAAAGCCAGATCTGCGCCAGCGCATCGCCGCCCAGGAACAGGGCCGGGGCCAGCGACCGGGCCGGGTTGACCGACGAGCCCGAAACATTGATCCCCGCCAGATGGATCAGGACCAGCGTCAGGCCGATGGCCAGACCGGCCAGCGCACCGGCGCCATTGGCCGAGGTCGCACCCAGGATCACGGTCACGAACAGGAAGGTCGCCACCGCTTCGAAGATGAAGGCGGCGGTGGTTCCGGTCGCGCCGACCGTCGTGGCCCCCAGGCCGCCATCAGGCGTGCCCATGACCTTGATCACGATGATCGCCAGGATCGCACCGGCAACCTGGGCGATCACATAGCCCACAAAGTCGGCGGGCGACATGCGACCCGCGGTGACCATGCCGATCGACACGGCCGGGTTCAGATGCGCGCCCGAGATGGCGCCAATGCCATAGGCCGCCGCCACCACGGCCAGACCAAAGGCGAAAGAAATCCCCAGCTTGCCGATATCGGCGCCCATATAGACGATGGCAGAGGTTCCGAGGAAGACGAGGATGAACGTGCCGATTGCCTCGGCGATAAGCTTCTTGACCATGAAATGTCCCTTCCTTTTCTCGTTGGGCCGGGCGGCCTTCTTTGCAGGCTCGATGCCTCATTGCCATCCGGCTGTCTGGATATTATCTCTGATAGTCGGAAAAGGCAGGGGAAAAAGCGGTGCGCGATATCAAAATCCCACAGGAACGGCACCCCGAAAAGGCGCATCGCCCCGATCAGGCCCAGCCGAAAAAGCCCGACTGGATCCGCGTCAAGGCACCTACATCCGCCGGATACAAGGAAACCCGCGAGATTTTGCGCACCAACAAGCTGGTGACAGTCTGCGAGGAAGCGGGCTGCCCGAATGTCGGCGAATGCTGGAGCCAGGGCCACGCGACCATGATGATCATGGGCGACATCTGCACGCGCGGCTGTTCCTTTTGCAATATCGCCACCGGCCGCCCCGATGCGCTGGATGCGTTCGAACCGGGCCGCGTGGCCCATGCCGTGCAGACGCTGGGGCTGAAACATGTGGTCATCACCTCGGTGGACCGCGACGATTTGCAGGATGGCGGGGCCGAGCATTTCGCCCAGACAATCCGCGCCGTCCGCCACCGCTCGCCCGGCACGACGATCGAGATCCTGACGCCGGACTTTCTGAAGTGCGAACCGGAAGCCCTTGAAAAGGTTGTGGAAGCGCGCCCTGACGTCTTCAACCACAACCTGGAGACCGTGCCCGGCCTTTACCCCACCGTTCGGCCAGGCGCCCGCTATTTCCATTCGCTGCGCCTGTTGCAGCGGATCAAGGAACTGGATGCGACGATCTTTACCAAGTCGGGCATGATGGTCGGCCTGGGCGAAGACCGGCAGAGCGTCCTGCAAGTGATGGACGACATGCGCGCCGCCGAGGTCGATTTTCTGACCATAGGCCAGTATCTGCAGCCGACCCCCAAGCATCACCGTGTCGACCGGTTTGTCACCCCCGACGAGTTCAAGGGCTATGAAACGGCGGCCTATGGCAAAGGATTCCTGATGGTGTCGGCAACGCCGCTGACCCGGTCATCCTATCACGCGGGTGACGATTTTGCCCGGCTGAGGGCCGCGCGACTGGAGAAACTTGGCCGCGTATAAGTCAGTATTATCAATCTATTGCGGCGTGAACTTAGGCTGCGAGGCGTTCGGGCAGATCCGGCCATGACCCCGATATCCCGTCCCGGGCTTGACCCGGGACCTCTCCCAACACAGGCGGTGCGGACGGAAGGCGAGGCCCCGGATCGGGTCCGGGGCGGGGATGCCTATCAGACTGGCTCAGACAGACTCCCGACAGACGTCACGCCGCGCGCCATTTGATCGAACAGCCCATCGACGGCACCTGATCACGCGGGCCTTCGCCGGTCGCGGCGATCAGGCGCATCGCGTCGAACAGATCGCGCCGCGCATCCGGCGGGCCGGGCTGGCGGCCCGACGCATCCAGCCGCCCCCGATACTGCAGCTGTCCGCGGGCATTATAGCCAAAGAAATCCGGCGTGCAGGCGGCCTCATAGGCGCGGGCCACCGACTGATCTTCGTCGAAAAGATAGGGAAAGGGCAGGGACAGGCGCTGCGCCAGCCCTTGCATGTTCTGAAACGAATCCGCGGGATAGTCGACGGGGTCGTTCGACGAGATGGCAGCAACGCCGATACCCAGCGTCTTCAGCTCGCGCGCGTCGCGGATGATCCGGTCGATCACCGCCTGCACATAGGGGCAATGGTTGCAGATGAACATGATCAGCGTGCCACGCGGGCCGCTGACATCGGGCAAGGTCCAGATGCGGCCATCGGTGCCGGGCAAGCGAAAGTCCGGGGCAGGGCGGCCACAGTCGCAGACGGGGGCGGTGACAGCCATCCTAGCCCCCTGCCGCCGCCGCACGGATCGCACGGATATTGGCGCCGTAGACCTGCGGCTGGTCGACCGAACCGCCCGAAAAGACACCGGCGCCCGCGACAAGCACGTCGGCACCGGCGGCCACGACCAGCGGGGCCGTTTCGCGACTGATGCCACCATCAATTTCGATGTGAATCGGCCTGTCGCCGATCATCGAACGCAAACTTTTGATCTTATCCAATTGGGAATGCAGGAATTTCTGCCCTCCAAACCCTGGATTAACCGTCATCACGCAGATCAGATCGACCATGTCCAGAAGATCGCGCGCCACGTCCGCCGGGGTTCCGGGATTCAACGCCAGACCTGATTTTTTTCCTGTGGAACGAATGGCTTGCAATGTCCGGTGAATGTGCGGACCGGCCTCGTAATGCGCCGTGATATGATCCGCGCCGGCATCGGCATAGGCCTCGATCGACGCATCGACCGGCGCGATCATCAGATGCACATCCATGACCGTCCTGATGTGCGGCCGGATGGCGCGGCAGAGCTGCGGGCCGAAGGTCAGGTTCGGAACAAAGTGATTGTCCATGACATCAACATGAACCCAGTCCGCGCCTTGATCCTCGATCGCGCGGATTTCCGCGCCAAAGTTTGCGAAGTCGGCAGACAGGATGGACGGGGCGATCTTGATGGGTCTGGAGTGGGTCATGACATGTCCTGACATTTGTGCCGACATATGGCGCAAAATCGGATCAACGGGAAGTGGCTTTGGCCCGGCGGTATTCGTTTAGGTTACATAATACTGATTATCAGATAATCCAACATACTCGCCGCCGTCACCCTACATGCGCAGGAAGCCGCAGTCAGACCAGTCGGGTGCCATCCACAAAAGCTGGTCCAGCTGCAGGCCTTCGACACGCGCCAGATGGTGCAGCCCCATCAGCCCCGCCGGGATGCTGATAGCCATGCGCAAGGCCTCTTCGGGCGTGCGGCCCAGCCGTTCGATGACAAAGCGAACCGACTGCAGCATGGTCACATGCGCACCGGCCAGGGCGCCGTCGCTGTTCACCAGACGCCCGTCGCACAGCGTGATGCGACGACCGTAAAGTTCATAGCTGTCTGGCCCAGCGACCGTCGGCATGGCGTCGGTGACGATGAATGTGCGGTCCGGCAGCGGGCGCGCGCGGATCGCCAGCCCGATCATGTCGGGGTCGACATGGATGCCGTCACAGATCACCGACGCATGGGCGGTCGAGTTGATCGCGGTGCCGACCATGCCGGGTTCGCGATTCTGCATCTGCGACATGGCGTTGAAGAGATGGGTGAATGTCTGCGCGCCTTCGGCCAGCGCCGCCTTGGTCAGGACGGCGGGGGCATTGCTGTGCCCCAGGGCGACGATCACCCCCTGCCCCACCATATGGGCGATCTGGCCGGTTGCGCAGGCCTCGGGCGCCACGGTGATCATCGTGGGCAGACCGCGCGCGCGCAGATGCGCCAGAACATTCAGCGTGCGCTGATCCAGGGGGCGCATGAAGCCCGGATCATGGGTGCCCCGGCGGGCCGGGGACAGGTGCGGCCCTTCCAGATGGACCCCGGCCACGCCGTCCTGACCCAGTGCCTGCAGGGCAGCCTCGGCCGCCCTGTCCATCTGATCGGCGGCATCGGTGATCAGGGTTGGCAGGATCGCAGCCGTGCCGGTCGTACGATGCGCCCGGGCAATGGCGCGGGCGCCATCGGCCGTCGGGCTGGTGTTGAACAGGACGCCGCCGCCGCCATTGACCTGCAGGTCAACAAAGCCCGGGCCCAGCAGGCCCGGCACATGCCAGACCATCGCCCCGGGCGGAGGTGTTGCCAGATCGCTGACCCGCCCGCCCTGCAGGAAAAGCCCGGCCCCCCGCCGCAGCCTTTGCCCGTCAAAGAGGGCGTGCGGCAGGATCCAGGCCCCTGCCCGGTCCTTGGTGCCCGACCAGCCATCGGGTGGCGAAAGTCGTCTTGCGTGGGTCATGGCCCCCTCAGGTCGTTTCAGTGATTTTGCGCAGATGGCGCGGCGCGTCGGGGTCGATGCCTGCGCCGCGCGCAAAGCTTTCGACCATTGCATAGAAGGAGACGATCAGCGCCAGCGGGTCGGTCAGCGGATGGCCGGTACGGACGAACGGCAGCACCTGCGCGCCCCGCGCCTTGGACGAGGTAATGAAGACCCGCGCGCCCTTGGCGGCGATCGTTTCGGCCACATCGGCAAGCGCGGTCTCGGCCGCATCCTCGGCGGCGAAGGCCAGCACCGGAAACTGGTCACCGACGATCGAGACCGGCCCGTGCAGCACCTCGGCCGAAGAATAACTTTCGGCATGCAACTGACTGACTTCCTTGAACTTCAACGCGGCCTCGCAGGCCATGGCATAGGCCGGGCCACGCCCCAGGACATAAAGAGACCGGGTTCCCGCCAGTGTGCCCGACAGCGCCGTCCAGTCCTGCCCGCGCGCCAGGTCCAGCGCCCCCGGCAGACGTGCAAGCGCCGTCTTCAGCCCCGCGTCGCCAGCCCAGTCCGCGACCAGCGCCAGCAAAGCGACGGCAGAGGTGACAAAGGTCTTTGTCGCCGCCACGCTGAGTTCCGACCCGGCCATGATGTCGATCGTGCGCCCGCAGGCCTCGGCCAGAGGGGAGGCCGCATTGTTCGTCACCGCGACCGTCACCGCCCCCCCGGCGCGCGCGGTCCGCGCCAGTTCGACAATGTCGGGACTTTTGCCGGACTGCGAAACCGAAAGGCAGACCGCCCGCCCCAGTTTCAGCGGCGCATGATAGATCGAGGCCACCGACGGGCCGATCGAAGCGACGGGCAGGCCCAGTGTCAGTTCGGCGGCATATTTCAGAAAGGTCGCCGCATGGTCGGACGATCCGCGCGCGACGGTGGCAATCAACGCGGGGTCGGCGGCGCGGGCCGCCGCAGCCGCATCGGCAATCGCCCCGGCGCCCTGGCTTAGCAACCGTTCGACCGCATCGGGAATCTCGGCGATCTCTGCCGCCATCTGACTGGTCATTTTCATCGTCCTCATCCTTTCGCCGGCCCGTCCGGCAGCCGTAGTTCGGCTATGAAATCATAGGCATCGCCGCGATAGATCGAGCGTGTCAGCTCAATCGCGCGACCCTCGGCCAGATAGGCGACCCGTTCGATTCGCAGGCCAGCCGCCTGGGGCCGCACCTCCAGAAGCGCGCTGTCGTCGGCCGAAAGATTGATCGCCGATATGCGCTGGACCGCGCGAACCGGGCGCACGCCGCGCTGCCCCAGAATCTCGTAAAGGGACGTGCCGACATCCAGCGGATTGGGCAGGATATCGGGCGGCAGGGCGGCGCGTTCAATCGCCATTGGCCGCCCGTCGGCCAGCCGCAGACGCGCAAGGCGCGAAACCTGATCGCCCGCGCCAAGCGCCAACGTGACCACTTCGTCCGGCGAGGGCAGAAACAGGCCCCGCTCCAGCCAGCGGATCGAAGATTGATAGCCGCGCCGCGCCATGTCCTCGGTAAAGGATGTCAGGCGCGACAGCGACTGTTCGACCCGCGCCCGCGCCGGTGCCACATAGGACCCCGAGCCCTGGCGCTGGACGATCAGCCCCTTGTCGGCCAGTTCGGCGATGGCCTTGCGCACCGTGACGCGCGACAGGCCGGTCAGGCTGGCGATTTCGCGTTCCGGCGGGATCGGCATGTCGGGGGCCAGAAAGCCCGAGCCTATGCCGCTTTCAATCCGCTTGCGCAGCTGAACGTAAAGCGGGCCGCCATCGTCCGAAAGCCAGCCTTCCGGCAGCAGATATTCGGTCACGGTTGTCATGGGGTCCCTCCACGCGCGGCCAGGGTCAGGGCACCGTCCAGCGCCGAACCTTCCGGCGCGGCGATCCGTGCTGCAATCGGGTCGGGCAGAAAAGGCCGGTAGAAGGGGCCAAGTCCACCGGTCAGGCACAAGACGCCCTGCCCTGCCCCGCCAAGCGCCTTTAGCGCCCGGACGATGTAGTGTGCACCCTCGCCCATCAAGGGTTCTGCGACGGGGTCCCCGGCGTTGGCCGCTGTGGCGATGCGGGGGGCAAGCCGGGCAAATTCGGCGGGTCGGGCCGCGATGGCAAAAGCAATCAGGGCGGCACGGTCGCCGTCATGATCGGCAAACACGGCCCGCGTCAGGTCGGAATGCGGCTCGATCCCGTCTTCGGCCAACAGGATATGGCGCAAGAGCGCCCGGCCAAGCCAGGCCCCCGACGCATCATCGCCCAGAAGAAAGCCGTGGCCCCCAAGGCTGGTGATATGGCCGCCCGCCTGACGGCCGACGAACGACCCGGTTCCGATCCCGGCCACAGACCCGTCGCGGGCGCCAAGCGCCCCGGCGATGGTCGTGACATCGTCACCCGAAACCGAAATCCGGCCGCCCGGCACAAGATCGGACAGCGCCTGACGAACCCGTTCGGCCATCGCCGGGCCGGTCACCCCGGCCAGGCCCAGATGCAGCGCCGCACCGGCAAGCGCGTCCGCACCCACCCCCGCGCTTTCGGCAAGCCGAAGCACAAGCGCCCGGATCGTGCCGATGGCGGCGGTAAAGTCCGACACATTCGCCGACCCGCCAGACAGGCGAACCTCGCCCTGCCCTGCCCTAAGGACAGCGCGGCAAGAGGTCCCGCCCCCGTCGATGCCAATAAGAAGCTGCGCTTGCGTCATGATGATACCTTTATAATACCTTCTGACAGGTTGGAAGTCAGAAAATGCAAAATATGCCGATTTTTGCATACCAATTGGTCAAAATTGCTGCATTTGCGAAGTCTATTGCATAAGTGGTATTATAAAGGTATGTTCTTATCCGAGGGGAGAATCGCATGCCAATCCGAACCACAGAGGCACGACATCCAGAGGGCAAGGGCCTGGACGCCCGCGACCCCGAGGATATCCTGTCTGTGCTGCTGGTCGGCCAGCAGACGGCGCTGGCTGTGGTTGGCCTGGCGCTGCCCGCGATCGCCGCAGGCGCCGCGATGATGGCCGATGTGGTACGCGGCAAGGGGCAGCTTGTCTATGCCGGCGCCGGGTCGTCGGCATTGATGGCCGTTGCCGACGGGTTGGAACTGGCCGGTACCTTTGGCATCGACCCGGCGCGCATCCGCCTGTGCATGGCCGGGGGCGTGCCGCAGACCGCCGAAATGCCTGGCGATACCGAAGACGATGTGGACGAAGGCGCCCGGGTCGGGATGAGCCTTGGCCCCCATGATCTGGTCATTGCCGTGACGGCCTCGGGTTCCACCCCCTACCCGCTGGCGCTGGCGCGTGAAGCGCGGGCCCGGGGGGCAAAGGTCATCGCCTTGGCGAACAATCGCGATGCGCCGCTGTTCGCGGTCGCCGATGTCGCCATCTGCCTGCCGACGCCGCCCGAAGTCCTGTCCGGGTCGACGCGTCTTGGGGCCGCGACCGCGCAAAAGGCGGCACTGAACATGATGTCGACCCTGATGGGTGTGCATCTGGGGGCGGTTCACGACGGGCTGATGGTGTCGCTTAAGGCCGACAATATCAAGCTGCGTGCCCGGGCTGTGGCGATGGTCGCCGAGATTGCCGGACTGGACGCCGCCGCCGCCGACCGCGCCCTGTCGAGGGCGGGGGGCGAGGTCAAGCCTGCCGTTATGGTCGGGCTGGGCCTTGATCGGGATCAGGCCCGGTCGCTTCTGGATCAGGAACAGGGAATTCTCCGCGCTGCGCTGGCGCGGATGAACAAGGCCCAAAAGGGCCAGAGTGAGAAGATCAACCAAGGGAGTGTGGAATGAAACATACCAAACTGACCGGCCTGTTGCTGGCCACCACGGTTCTGGGCGGCGCCGCCTGGGCCGAGGATGTGTCGCTGACCATCGAAAGCTGGCGCGGCGACGACCTGACCATCTGGCAGGACAAGATCATCCCGGCTTTTGAGGCCAGCCACCCCGGCATCAAGGTCACCTTCGCCCCGGTCGCGCCGACCGAATATGATGCCGCGATGGGCACCAAGCTGGCCGCCGGCACCGCAGGCGACCTGATCACCTGCCGCCCGTTCGACAAGTCGCTGGAGCTCTTCAAGGGCGGGCATCTCGCCGATCTGAGCGGCCTGGCAGCCATGGCCAATTTCTCGCCCGTCGCCAAGGCCGCCTGGTCGACCGACGACGGTTCGGCCACCTTCTGCGTGCCCATGGCCTCGGTCATCCATGGCTTTATCTACAACAAGGATGCGTTCGACAAGCTGGGGATCGCCGTTCCGACGACGCGCGACGAATTCTTTGCGGCGCTGGACAAGATCAAGGCCGACGGCACCTATATTCCGATGGCGATGGGCACCAACGACCAGTGGGAAGCCGCGACCATGGGCTACAACAACATCGGCCCGAACTACTGGAAGGGCGAGGAAGGCCGCCTGGCGCTGATCGCGGGCAAGCAGAAGCTGACCGACGAGGCCTGGACCGCCCCCTATGCGGAACTGGCGCGCTGGAAGGATTATCTGGGCGACGGGTTCGAGGCGCAGACCTATCCCGACAGCCAGAACCTGTTCACCCTGGGCCGTGCCGCCATCTATCCGGCCGGGTCGTGGGAAATCTCGGGCTTTAACACCCAGGCGCAGTTCAAGATGGGCGCCTTCCCGCCGCCGGTCGGCGCCGCAGGTGACACCTGCTATATCTCGGACCATACCGACATTGCGCTGGGGATGAACGCCAAGTCCGCCCACCCCGAGGAAACCAAGCAGTTCCTGGAATGGGTCGGCTCGCCCGAGTTTGCGACGCTTTACGCCAACGCCCTGCCCGGCTTCTTCTCGCTGAACAATACGCCGGTCACGATGGAAGATCCGCTGGCCCAGGAATTCGTCAGCTGGCGCAGCAAGTGCCAGTCGACCATCCGCTCGACCTATCAGATCCTGTCGCGCGGTACGCCGAACCTGGAAAACGAAACCTGGGCCGCGTCGGTCGATGCGATCAAGGGCACGGCAACGCCGGAAGACCTGGGCAAGCGCCTGCAAGAGGGTCTCGACAGCTGGTATAAACCGGCCAACTGATCCGACCGGCGGCACGCGAGGGGGCTGCCTGCCCCCTCGCACTCCCCCGGGGATATTTGAACCACGCTGAAACGAGGAGACGGACATGGCAGCGAACGCCCGGCCGCGCGCGCATATACTGGTGTTTCTGGCGCCCGCCTTCGTCATCTACACGCTTGTGATGATCTGGCCGATTTTCAATACGTTGCGTCTTTCTCTTTATGTGACGGACGAGACGGGTCGGCATTTTGCGGGCCTTGCGAACTTTCGGACCCTTTTCGGTGATCCGCGCTGGTCGGGGACCTTCTGGAATGCGCTTGGCAACAATTTCTGGTTCTTCCTGATCCATATGCTGGTGCAGAACCCGATCGGCATCGCCCTGGCGGCGATCCTGTCGCATCCCAGGCTGCGCTTTTCCGCCTTTTACCGCTCGGCCATCTTCATCCCCACCATCCTGTCGTTTGTCATCGTCGGTTTTGCCTGGAAGCTGATCCTGTCGCCGATCTGGGGGATCGCGCCGGGCCTGCTGGACGCGGTCGGGCTGAAAAGCCTTTATGCGCCCTGGCTGGGCAAGGAGCAGTATGCGCTGACCACCCTGGCGCTGGTGTCGGTCTGGCAGTTTGTCGGCATTCCGATGATGCTGATCTATGCCGCCCTGCTCAACATCCCCGAAGAGGTGCTGGAGGCGGGCGAGATCGACGGTCTGACCGGCTGGTCGGCCTTCTGGAAGATCAAGCTGCCGTTGATCCTGCCCTCGATCGGCATCATCTCGATCCTGACATTCGTCGGCAATTTCAATGCGTTCGACCTGATATATGCAGCACAGGGCGCGCTTGCGGGACCGAACTTCTCGACCGATATCCTGGGCACGTTCCTGTATCGGACCTTCTTCGGCTTTCAGCTGCAGCTGGGCAATCCGAACATGGGCGCCGCCATCGCCAGCGCCATGCTGATGATCATCCTGACCGGTGTGTGTCTGTACCTGTGGGGCATCCAGACCCGCATGCGCCGCTATCAGTTCTAGGGGATGATGATGAACAAAGCCCGCCACAATCCGCTGGGATCGGCTGCCGCGCAGGGGGTGCTGATCGTCTATACGCTGATCGCGCTTTTCCCGGTCTTCGTGATCCTGATCAATTCGTTCAAGACCCGCCGCGCGATCTTTGCCGAGCCGCTGGCCCCGCCGCTGGGCGATGCCTTTTCGCTGATCGGCTATCAGACGGTGATGAGGCAAGGCGACTTCTTTGGCTATTTCCAGAATTCCATGATCGTTACGGTGGGATCGCTGTTCTTCATCCTGCTGTTTGGCGCGATGGCGGCCTTTGCCTTGTCGGAATACCGGTTCAGGCTGAACACGCTGACCGGCCTTTATCTGGGGCTGGGCGTGATGATCCCGATCCGCATCGGCACCATCGCCATCCTGGAGCTGATGGTCGAGGGGGGGCTGGTCAATACGCTCTGGGCGCTGATCCTGGTCTATACGGCGCAGGGTCTGCCGCTGGCGATCTTCATCCTGACCGAGTTCATGCGTCAGGTGTCGGACGATCTGAAGAATGCGGGTCGGATCGATGGGATGAGCGAATATGCCATCTTTTTCAAACTGGTATTGCCGCTTGTTCGTCCGTCCATGGCCACTGTTGCCGTGTTCAACATGATCCCGATCTGGAACGACCTGTGGTTCCCCCTGATCCTCGCCCCGGGCGAGGCGACCAAGACCCTGACACTGGGCAGCCAGCTTTTCATCGGTCAGTTCGTGACCGACTGGAACGCGGTCCTCTCTGCCCTGTCGCTGGCAATCCTGCCGGTGCTGGCGCTTTACGCAATCTTCTCGCGGCAGCTTATTCGCGGCATTACTTCAGGAGCGGTGAAATGAAGGTACTGATCGCCGGTCTTGGCAATATGGGGATGAGCCACGCTTTGGCCCATGCGGCGCTGGGGTCCGAGATTGTGGCTTTGGTCAACCGATCGCCGGTTGATCTGCCACCAGAGCTGCGGGGTAAGCCGTTTTTTAATGACTTCCATGCGGCGCTTGAGGCAACGCGGCCCGATATTGCCGTGATCGCCACCTACTCTGGCAGCCATGCCGATTATGCCTGCCGGGCGATGGAACTGGGCGCGCATGTGTTTGTGGAAAAACCGCTGGCCACCACCGTCGCCGATGCGCAGCGCGTGGTCGATTGCGCCCGCGCCACAGGCCGCAAGCTGGTTGTCGGCTATATCCTGCGCCACCATCCCTCGTGGCAGCGGCTGATCGCCGAGGCGCGGGCTTTGGGCGGACCCTATGTCTTCCGGCTGAACCTGAACCAGCAGTCGAAGGGGGCCACCTGGGCCACGCACAAGGCGGTGATGCAGACCACGTCACCGATCGTCGATTGCGGCGTCCATTATGTGGATGTGATGTGCCAGATCACCGATGCGCGCGCCGTCCGCGTGCAGGGTATGGGGCTGCGCCTGTCGGATGAAGTCGCAGAAAACATGTATAATTACGGGCAGTTCCAGGTCTTTTTTGAAGACGGCTCTGTCGGCTGGTACGAGGCAGGCTGGGGCCCGATGATGTCCGAGGTTGCCCATTTCGTCAAAGATGTGATCTCACCCAAGGGCGCCGTGTCGATCCTGTCGGGCATGCATCCGGCTTCGGATTCGGTCGACAGCCATACAAAGGTCGGCGCGCTGCGGATCCACCGCGCCGACGGTATGGACCGCGACCTGGACTTCCCGGACGAGCCGGGCCACCAGGATCTGTGCCACGCGGAACAGGCGCATCTGATCCGCGCCATCACCGAAAATCTCGACCTGAGTCGCCATATGCAGGATGCGGTTCAGTCCCTTGCCATCTGCCTTGCCGCAGACGAAAGCATCCGCACCGGCAAAGCCATAGAACTGTAGGGTAAAGATGACCGCGCTGTCCCTTGAACATATTGAGAAATCTTTCGGTTCGGTTCACGTTCTGAAGGATATCAACCTGACCGTCGAGCCGGGCGAATTCATCGTCTTCGTCGGCCCGTCCGGCTGTGGCAAATCCACGCTTCTGCGCACCATCGCGGGACTGGAGGACGTGACATCCGGCACCATCCGCATCGGCGGGCGCGATGTGACCATGACCCCACCCGCCAAGCGCGGCATTGCCATGGTCTTCCAAAGCTATGCGCTTTATCCCCACCTTGATGTCGAAGGCAACATGGCCCTGGGCCTGAAGCAGGCGGGCGAGGCCAAAGCGACCATTGCCGAGCGGATCGCCACAGCGGCAAAAATGCTGAGTTTGCAGAAATATCTGAAACGTCGGCCGACGGAACTGTCAGGCGGCCAGCGCCAGCGCGTGGCGATCGGCCGTGCCATCGTACGCAAACCGGAACTTTTCCTCTTTGACGAACCCCTGTCGAACCTTGACGCGGCACTGCGCATGGCAACGCGGGTCGAAATCGCCCGTTTGCACCGCGAACTTGGCGCCAGCATGATCTATGTGACCCACGACCAGACCGAAGCGATGACGCTGGCCGACCGGATCGTCGTGTTGCGCGACGGTGTCATCGAACAGGTCGGTAGCCCGATGGAGCTGTACAACGACCCCGCCAACCAGTTCGTGGCAAGCTTCCTTGGGGCGCCGTCGATGAACTTTCTGGCCTCGGGCCCGCTTGGCCTGCCCGGCGCCACCATCGGCATCCGGCCCGAACATATCACCGTCGGCGGCGCGGGCCGCATCCGCGGCACCATCGCCCATGTTGAACGGCTGGGCGGCGACACCAATCTGATCGTCACATCCGAGGCCGGCGACCAGATCACGGTGCGCCTGTTCGGCCAGCATCCGCATGCGGTGGATGACAAGGTGGCGCTCGATTTCGAGGATCGCCACGCCTATGCGTTCGACGCCGAAGGGCGGCGACTGCGCGCCTGACCCTTCATCAGTTCAGAATTATCCCGGGGTGATGAGGGAAAAAGCAAAGGTCCTGTGGACCTTTGCCCCGAAGAACGCCCGCGCGCGTCGCGCGGGCCGGGGGGCAGAGCCCCGTTCCTTCCGTCAAGATCAGGTCACCACGTCCGGTCCCGGACGGCCCGACGAGGCGCGGATGCCAGACAGATCCTCGGCCGCCGCGATGATCGGAGCCAGCGCCTGCTGCACATCCTCGGCAAGGCCGTCCGGCCCGGCCTGATAGCGTTCCAGATAGAGGCGGATGGTCGCGCCTTCGGTCCCGGTTCCCGACAGGCGGATGACGAAGCGCGAGCCGCCTTCAAAGACGACGCGGACGCCCTGCCCTTTCGACACCGATCCGTCGACCGGGTCGGTATAGGCGAAATCGTCCGCCTCGGCGATGGTCAGCCCCTGAACCCTGGTGCCGGGCAGCGACGCCAGCTTGCCGCGCAGGGCCGCCATGATCTTGTCGGCGACCTCGGTCGGCACAGCATCGTAATCGTGGCGCGAATAATAGTTGCGCCCGAATTTCGCCCAATGCTGGCTCAGGATTTCCTCAACCGTTTCCTTGCGTTCCGCCAGGATATTCAACCAAAGAAGCACGGCCCAGAGCCCGTCTTTTTCGCGCACATGGTCCGACCCGGTGCCAAAGCTTTCCTCGCCGCACAGTGTGGCGCGACCGGCATCCAGCAGATTGCCGAAGAACTTCCAGCCGGTCGGGGTTTCGTACTTGCCGATCCCCATCGCATCGGCGACCCGATCCGCAGCGGCCGAGGTCGGCATCGACCGCGCCACGCCCTTCAGCCCGGCCTTGTAGCCCGGCGCCAGATGGGCGTTCGCCGCCAGCACTGCCAGACTGTCCGAGGGCGAGACATAGATGCCGCGGCCCACGACCATGTTGCGGTCGCCGTCGCCATCGGATGCCGCGCCGAAATCGGGGGCGCCCGCGCCGAACATCTCGTCCATCAGCTCATGCGCCCAGGTCGGGTTCGGATCGGGGTGCATGCCGCCGAAATCAGGCAGCGGCGTGCCATGGGTGACGGTGCCTTTCGCGGCACCCAGACGGCCCTCCAGTATTTCGGTCGCATAGGGGCCGGTGACGGCACACATGGCGTCGAACCGCATGCGGAAGCCACCGGCAAACATGGCGCGCATCTTCGGGAAATCGAACAGGCTCTCCATCAGCGCCGCATAGTCGGCGACCGAGTCAACGACCTGAACTTCCATTGTTCCAAGCATTTGCGTGCCGATCTTCATCAGATCGACATCCGGCGCGCTGACGATCCGGTAGCTGGTCAGAACCTTGGTCCGGGCAAAGATCGCCTCGGTCACCGCCTCGGGCGCCGGGCCGCCGTTCGCCATGTTGTACTTGACGCCGAAATCCTCGTTCGGGCCGCCGGGGTTGTGGCTGGCCGACATGATGATGCCGCCATCGGTCTTGTTCAGCCGGATCAGGTGCGAGGCGGCGGGTGTCGACAGGACCGCCCCCTGCCCGACGATGACCTTGCGCGCGCCATTGGCCGCAGCCATGCGCAGGATCACCTGCGCCGCGCGGTCGTTGAAATAGCGCCCGTCCCCGCCGACGACAAAGCACTTGCCCTCGGCCCCGCCGATGGCGTCAAAGGTCGACTGGATGAAGTTCTCCAGATAATGCCTTGACA
>CAZKJZ010000047.1:0-16807 GCA_964553145.1 uncultured Frigidibacter sp.
CAGATCGAGCAGGCGCTTGACCTCGGTGTGGTCGTGAATGACTTCACCCTCGCGGTTGATGTAGACGAGGTAGTAAGGGTGCAGCCGGTTGTGCTGACTGACATTGACGCTCGGATTGCGGTTGCGAAGCGTGAAGATCACGCCCGGGCGCAGGCCCAACTCCGGCTTGGCAGGCACTACGGCATGCATGCCGCTTGGCACGTTGCTCAATTCGCCATTGGCTTTCACATAGTTGAGCAAGTCCATGCGGAAGTCATTGAGTCCGAGGTCAGTGATCGACACGCCAGTCTTCAGGTCTTCCAGCTCGATCACTTCTTCTTGCAGACGACGCAGTTGTTCCTTGCGATAAGACACGTCGTTGGCTTGGGCGCTCAGCACGTTGTCGTCACCGGTGGCCGTGACGTCGGCAATCATCATGCGGCTCTCAACCCGCTCCTTGAGGTTGATGTACTCGTCGAGCGAGATATCGGGCCAGTAGTTGACCAGCTGAATCTGGCTGTTGGGGGAGCCGATACGGTCGATCCGGCCGAACCGCTGGATGATCCGCACCGGGTTCCAATGGATGTCGTAGTTGATCAGGAAGTCGCAGTCCTGAAGGTTCTGGCCTTCCGAGATGCAGTCGGTGCCGATGAGGATGTCCAGCTCTCCCGGCTCATTGGGAAGGACGATGGCCTTTTCCTTCGACCGCGGAGAAAACAGCGTCAGGACGCTCTGGAAGTCGTAGGACTTCTTGAGCGTGGTCTTGGGCGCGTCCGACCCGGTGACCTTGCCGACATGCAGCCCGAGCTGGTCGGCGAAGGGCGCCAGGTTCTCGAACAGGTAGTTGGCGGTATTCGCGAAGGCCGTGAAGACCAGAACCTTCCTGTTTCCGGGGTTCAGCGGCGTGTCCACCTTCTCGCTGATGAGGGCAAGCAGGTGCTGGAGCTTGGCATCGTCCGCCGGTTTGACCTTTTCCATCGAGGCAATCAGATCTTCAATGAGGACGAGGTCCGCAGCCAGGTCGTGCTTCCACGACGACAGGTCCATGTCGGCCAGGCTGATCTGGACCTTCTTCCCGACCGTGAATTCGTCGAGCCCGGAGAGATCGTCGTCTTCGGGGTCGAAATCGCTCATTTCCGCGAGGTAGTCGCTGACGCTCTCGCTTCGCCCCGTCTTCTCGAATTCGCCAATCGCGTCGAGCGTGCGCGAGATGTTGTTGCCGAGTGAACGAAGCGTGAGGCGGAATGCAGCGACCGAGCTCTCCAGGCGTTTCAGCAGGTTCGTCGTCATAAGCGCCTGAAGGCTGCGCTCCCGATCGGCCTGCTTGAGCTTGCCGCGGCCGCCCTCGACCTGTGTGTCGTAGATCTCTTCGTACTTCCGCAGACGGCTGGGCAAGATATAGCTGATCGGCGCATAAACCGCGAGCTTCAGCACCGAAAGCTGCGTGAAGATATCGTTGAACCCCATGACGTCCGACCGCTCGGTTATCGGGCGATGGTAGGAGAGCGGCTTACGCCTTTGGGGGAATTTCCCGATGTCCTTCGTGTCGTAAAAAGTCTCGATGTGTTTTCGTGACCGGGCGATGGTCACGGCGTCAAGAAGCTCAAAGAAATCGAAGTCGAGCGTTTTCAGGATCGATGCAGCGGTCCTCTCCTCTGGCGGCAGGGCAGACCATTCATTGAAGGCCTTTTGGGCCCTGCGGAAGATCTCCTCGACACTGGCCTGCGTCTTCAGGTTCTTGCTGAGCGCTTCGGACTGGCCTTCGTAGGCTAGAGCCAGCTGGTTTCGAAGATCGGTGAACCTGTTGTTCACCGGGGTCGCTGAAAGCATCAGCACCTTGGTCTTCACGCCGGCGCGAATGACCTTGTTCATCAGTTTCTGGTACCGGGTCTCCCGGTCCTTGTAGACATCGTTGTTGCGGAAATTGTGCGACTCGTCGATCACGACGAGATCGTAGTTCCCCCAATTCACTCGATTGAGTGGGATACCGAAGGACTCGCCTGAGGTCCGAGATAGATCCGTGTGGCAGAGGACGTCGTAGTTGAACCTGTCCTTCGCGAAAATGTTGGTGGTCAGATTCGTGTTGTAGTTCCGCCAATTGTCCGCGAGCTTCTTGGGGCACAGAACGAGAACTGATCTGTTCCGCAGCTCGTAGTATTTGACCACCGCCAAGGCCGTGAATGTCTTTCCTAGACCGACCGAGTCCGCGAGAATGCAGCCATTGTAGGTCTCGAGCTTGTTGATGATTCCGGTCGCGGCGTCCTTCTGATAATTGAAGAGTTTGTTCCAGACCACGCTGTCCTGATAACCCGTCAGATCGTTCGGCAATACGTCTTCATCGACCTCGTCGAGGAAGTCGTGGAAGATGTTGTAGAGCATCATGAAATAAATGCGCTCGGGGGAATTCTCCTGATAGACAGACTCGATGTGCTCGCAGATGGCAGCAGTGACATCCTTGACGTTTTCCGGGTTCGACCAGATTTGATCGAAGAGCTGAAGATACATCTTGGCGTGCGCGGGGTCATCGAAGCGGGTTACGAAGTTGGAGACCGCATCGCCCTTCTGGTAGCCAAGATCTACGGCCGTGAAGCCGCTGATTGGCATGTAGGCCACTTCACCTTCAGACCCGGCCACATGCAAGAATTGCTGCATCGGGGCTTTTGTCGTGTTGGAATGAAACCTGGCCTTCTTGCGGATCCAGTCAGCGCATTCGCGAGCGACGGCGCGTTGAGTGAGCTTGTTGCGCAGCTGGATCTCGAACTCGGTGCCGTAAAGGCCACTTTCCCGTCGTGCCTTAGGAATGAAGAACTCCCGACGTTCCTTCCGGAGGCGGTCGGTAACATCGGTTGGCACAAATGTAGGAGCGGTGAAGATGAACTGCAGGCTGTCAACCTTCGAGAGCTCAGACTTCAGGGCTTCGAATGCGTAGATCGAGAAGCAAGACGCGGCGATCCGCAGACGAGTCCCGCGGCCAATCGAAGCTTTCAGGTCATCTCCGAGAAGTTGGGAGGTGTTATCGATTATCTGCATCGATGACCTCCCTGTTGAGAAGCACGATCTGCTGATCCTTTGGTCTGCTGGCAGCCGGGTCGATATCGAGCCCGAGCCGTCTCAGTGTGTAGTATAAGAGCGCGCGTCGGACCTTGATCTTGGCCTTGCCGCTACGCATTCCGTAGTCGAGCGCGATGACCTTCGCCTGCGTCTCGGAGAGATCGGGGTGGGGCCCGACCTCCAAAGTGACTTCGGCGTGCCAATCCAAGTCGTCGTCGGCGGAGGTTCCGCTGTCGCGAGAACCGCGGATGTCCAAGATCCACGAGAGCAGGAAGTTCTTGAAGCAATCGTCGGACAGGCAGAAGCCCCGCGTGTGCCAGCGAAACCCGTCGAACGCGATGGCGTGGGGTGCGATCCAGCGCCAGCGAGGCTCGGGGCTGGACAGGGATTGATATTTGACCTCGATCGCCTCGGACCGGCGGATGGCGCCGACGACCGATCGGAGCGTCAATGGGCTTACGCCACGCACCGGCGCCGGGGTGGCCGCGTAGGGCGGGAGATCGCCGATCCAGGAGGCCTCTCGGTCGAGGATCCTATCCGATAAGGATTGCAGCTGTGCGAGGTAGCGGTTCGCATCGGGCTCGAGGAATTGTGCCTTGAAGTTCACACCGCGGACATAGGTCCGCGCGCTCTTGTCGTAGATCATGTTGTCCGGCGCGAAACCGATGTAGCGGTTCAGATCGGTGGACGCCTGGTTCACCGAGACCCCGAACTGGTCCATCAAGTCGCTGCGGTTCACATGTCCATCCCAGAACAGGCGGAACTCTATGAATTCGAGGCGCTGCTCGACGCCCCAGCGAAGTTCCGACCTGTCGTTGTCCACCATTTCCCTCGGCATAGCTATGGCGCGTCAAAACAACGCACGCCCACTTACTGGGCCTATTGCAGGCTATCGGGGGCGAGGTTCGCGTGCAATCCAAATGCTTTGAAACGCGAGACTTTTCTGCTGTCCGACATCGTCAAATTTCACTGAAAATCTGTTCCTGCCTATCCCACTCTGGTGGTAGCTGCCTTCGCTTAAACCATTCCGAAGTAAAGGCGATTGGCTGATTGCCTGCGGTGACCTGATCGAGAACATTCGGTGCAAGGAAGGCGAGGCCGATCATCTGCTGGATGCGGCTGGTGGTGGTCTTTTCCCTGGCGGCGAGATCGCCGAACGAAGCGCCGGCTTTAATGACGGCATACCAGCGCTGCGCCATCAGGATGTTCTTGGCCAGCACTGGATCGACCTGCGGCACGGCGGCACCGAGGACGATGCGGGCCTCAACGCCGCGGCGCTGCATCTGGAAAGAGGCGCTGATCCGCCGCGCGGCGCTGTCGATGCGGTCCGGCAGGATACCGAGCCGTTCCGCCAGAACCTTGCGGTCGAGCCGCAAGAGGATGGTACCTTGCGCGAGATCGGCGCGGCGCAGCAGCGGTGCCCAGAGATCGGCACTGCCCTCCTGGTCGCAGTCCTTCGCGAGATACCGCATCTTCTCTTGCAGTCCGGGAATCTCGGACGCCGACAGATCGCGGACCAGATCGGCGACCACGGTGGGCTTTATCAGGTGATCCCGCAGGATCCGGGCGATGCCGGTCTCGAGATCATGGGCCGGCAGCCGCCAGGCATCGGGATGTTTCTCGCGCTTGTCGGTGACCAGCCTGCGCGAGATGTAATAGCGCAGGCGCTTGCCATTCTTGCGGGAATGGCTCGGGGTCAGTCGGTCCCCGGTCTCGTCGAAGAGTATGCCGACGAGGGGCGAGCGTTCTGCCGCATTCGATCGTCCCCTGCTTCGGGCCGCCTCGGTGGCAAGGCGTTCCTGCAGCGCGTCCCAGGCGACCGGATCGAGGATCGCCGGATGCTGACCCGGATAGACCTTGTCGCGGTGGCGAATCCGGCCAGCATAGAGTGGATTGGTCAGGATCTGGTAGACATGGCCGCGACTGAAGGGCGTTCCGCCGGTGCGGGTGCCCGAGACCGACGGTCGTGCCCGTGTCCGATATCCGAGGTCCTCCGCCTCCTCTGCGACCGCCCGGACCGAGCCAAGCTGGCGATAGAGGTCATGGATATGGCGGATGATCGGCGCCTCCGCCTCGTCGATCTTCAGGCTGCGGCCGTCGGGCTGGTAGCCAAAGGGCACAGTCCCGCCCATCCAGAGCCCCTTCTTCTTCGAGGCCGCGATCTTGTCGCGGATCCGTTCGGCCGTCACCTCGCGCTCGAACTGGGCGAAGGACAAGAGCATGTTCAGCGTCAGCCGTCCCATGCTGGTGGCGGTGTTGAAGGACTGGGTGACCGAGACGAAGGAGGCGCCCGCCGCATCCAGCCGGTCGACGATCTTGGCAAAGTCGGAGAGCGAGCGGGTCAGCCGGTCGATCTTGTAGACGACGATCTGGTCGACAAGGCCCGCCTCGATATCCGCGAGCAGGCGCTGCAGCGCCGGCCGTTCCAGCGTGCCCCCGGACAGACCACCGTCATCGTAACGGGTCGGGACCAGAACCCAGCCTTCCGCCCTCTGGCTGGTGACATAGGCAGCACAGGCCTCAGCCTGGGCGTCGAGCGAGTTGAAGTCTTGGTCGAGCCCCTCCTCGGAGGATTTGCGGGTATAGATGGCACAGCGGATCCGGCGTGCCATCTCAGGCCGCCTTTCTGCGACGCGAGGATGCGGCCGGCCCATCGTCCGCCCGGACCTCCTCGGTCAATCCGAAGAACCGGGGCCCTGACCAGCGGACCCCGGTGATCCTCCGGGCGAGGGCTGTGAGCGAGGCAAAGCGCTCGCCGCCCATCAGGAACCCGCCCTCGATGACCTCGACGGTCCAGGTGCGACCCTGCCATTCCCGCACCAGCTTGGCACCGGGACGCAGTCGGGTACCGACCGACGCATGCGACGTGCTGCCCGCGGCGATGCGCCCGAGATCGTCGAGCGTTCGGGCCTTGGGACCGCCGTGAGCCTGGCATTGCAGCTCGAAGGCGAGCGCCCGACGCAGGAAGGGAGCCGAGAGATTCCTCGGGGCCGGTGATCCGATCAGCTTGCCCCAGAGATCGAGCAGGTCGGAGCGGTCCGCGCTCTCCAGTGCGGCCAGGGCTGCGGGCAGCTCCTTCGCAGTAGCCGGCGAAACGATCACGGTCATTCCCGCCGTCATCGCGCGGCCACGGTGCCAACCGGCACATCGGTGTGTTCGTCGGGTTTGCTTGCGATCCGATAGATCAAGCCGGCGCCGCCATGCGGCGGATTTGCCGCCTCGACCGCATGACCCGCCTTGCGGAGCCCAGTGATCGCAGCACGGGTCGTATGGGCTTGCCAGCCGAGCGCCGCGCTGATCGCAGAGATCGTGCTGCCCCCCGGCTGGCGCAACATACCGATAAGCCGCGCCTTCTTGGTTTCCGGGCGGGTGGCAGGAGCCAGTGCGGGCTGCGTGCTGGTGGTCGCGGTGCTGTCGGTCGTCTTGATGGGTTTCTTTGCCATGGTCGGTCTCCTGGTTCGGGCCGGATCCATTCCGGCCCTTCTACCAGGTAAAGCCCGGACATCCGGGCGGTGGCGCTGAGCGGTCTCAGCGCGTCGGCCAACCCGACTACCGCTTGCAAGGCGGACGAAGTCCAGCGGGAAATGACAAGGTTGCAGCAAAAAGGGCGGAAAGTGGTCATTCGAACAGGACCTAAGTCCTGCTCATGGCTAAGTGCTACCAGACATTCGTCGCAACGTTCAATTTGGTGTTGTTCAGCGTCGATCGAAGCAGGACAAGCGTTCCCGACGCTCCTGCTATCAGTCTAGCTTTGTTGACTACTCTGATGAATTTGTTTCAGATCGTTGGCATTGGGAGCCCACAACAGCTCGCTCGCGATAGCAGGATGAACGTGCCGGAGGCGAACTCAGTTCATGGCGCAGCCCAATCGGCGGCCGGATATCTCTACCAGGCCCGGCTTGCCCTTGCCGAGTGCCTGCGTTACGCCTATTCCGACTCCAGCGTCGAAATTGCTATCGAACGGTTGGACGATGTCTCGTTCGAAAAAGATGGCGCGCCGCTCGCGCTTCTTCAAACCAAGCACCACCTGAAAAAGGCGGGCGATCTTAGCGATGGCAGCGTCGATCTGTGGAAGACTTTGCGTGTTTGGGCGGACGCCGTCGGCGACGACCCTTCGCTTCCCGGCCGCACTCGCTTTGTGTTGATCACTACAGCTAAGGCTCCCGACGGTTCTGCCGCCGCTCACCTGCGGCCCGCTGGAGCCGGGCCAACAGCACGTGACTCCACAGTTGCCGATGAGCTGCTGATGGCGGCCGCAGACGCCACATCAAATCAGAGCCTTCAGAAAGCGATTGAAGCGTTCAAGGGGCTGAGTCCGGCAATCCGGCATGAACTTGTTGCAGCGATCGAGGTTCTGGATCGTGCGGCCCTGATTTCCGATCTTGGCGTGACCATCGAAGAACGTCTAAAAATGATGGCCCCGCGCGGCAAGGCTGCGCTTGCGCGTGAGCAGCTTGAAGGGTGGTGGTGGCCGCGCATATGCACGGCGCTACAGGCGGCGACGCCGGGAACAATCTCGGTGCTCGAAGTCGAGCAGAAGCTTGATGACATCCGCGACGGGTTGAAACGCGACGCGCTGCCGCTCGACATGGAGCACGTCATCCCTTCGGCCGCGGAGCTGGCGTCATTCGACGAGATGAGCTTTGTTAAGCAACTGCAAAGCGTTGGTATTGGCGGGTTACGGCTCGAATACGCCAAGCGCGACTTCTACCGCGCCTCCGCGCAGCGCTCGCGGTGGGTGCGCGAAAGCTTGCTGTTCGATGACGAAGTCGGGCGCTTTGAGCAGCTCCTGATCGAGGAGTGGCAGCCGCGATTTGCGCAGATGTGCGACGTACTGACAGATGGGTGCGATACTGCCGCGCTTCGCACCTCTGGCCAGAAGCTCTACAGCTGGGTTGAAACCGACGCCCGCTTTCCGATCCGTTCTCAGACTGTACGCTTCCTAACCGTCGGTTCGTATCAAATCCTCGCCGATGATCTTCGCGTGGGTTGGCACCGGGATTTCGAGTCACTTCACGCCGCCGTCGAAAAGGAGCCCGCCGATGTCTGACACGCGCTGGACTCTTGCCTGGAAAGAGCGGCCAGCCGAAGAGGCGCGCAATCTCAACCCCGCATTCTGCGCCGAACTCATCGCACGGACCGTTGCGGAGCACCAAAAGGCCCGCAAGGCACCGCTCAGTATGGCAACGGCTTTTCTCGTTTTGCCGCTCACGCTGCACAAGCCCACACGGACCGCACTTCCCGGTCGGGCCAACACTGCCTTTGCTACGTGGATCGCCACCAACAATCCGCTCTTGGCCGAACTGCCGGGACGGGTCAATCGTCTGCGACCTGTCAGTCGCGAAGCGCTGCTTTTCTCGATCCGCTACGGAATCAACACGCTGAACGACGGCGGGCTTGTTCCTGGGTCCAAGCCGATCAAGCCCACAGCACGGCCGTCGACGACTACAGAGGATGTGAATGAAGCCCGTGCGGCTGCAGCTCTGCTCGGCCGATGGTTCGGCGCTCAGGCGAGCGAAAGCGCAATCCTTCAAGGTTTCGGGGTGGCACCATGACACTGCAGGTCCGTGCTATCTCGATCTACTCTCGTGACGGCGAGCGCCGTGACGTGACGTTCAAGCTGGGCGCGCTGAACATCGTCACGGGCGCCTCCAAAACCGGCAAGTCAGCGTTGCTCGATATCGTTGACTATTGCTGGGGGCGCGGCGAATGCACCGTCGCCGAAGGGGAAATCCGGCGCGGGGTCAGTTGGTTCGCCGTTCATCTGGACAATGATGGAGAAGGTATTCTGCTCGCCCGTAAGAACCCCGGACCGGCAGGAAAGAGTAGCGACGAAATCTTCTTCGCGAGAGGTATAGAGGAACTTCCTGCCGATCCGGACGATTTTCACAAGAATATTACCTCCGACGGGCTAAAATCTCAGCTTTCAGCGATCCTCGGCATCTCCGAAAACATCCATATCCCTGATGAAGGCGCCACTCGTCAGCCGCTTGAGGCTTCTTCTCGCCATGCGATCTTCTTCTGTCTTCAGGCGCAGGACGAGATCGCGAACCGACGGCTGCTGTTTCATAGGCAGGGGGAATCATCGTGGGTCCAACAGGCAATTCGAGACTCGATGCCGTATTTCCTCGGCGCCGTAGATGAAGATCATTTTCTCGCGCTTAAGCGCTATCAAGATGCCAAGGCTCGCTTGCGCCGTCTTGAACGCGAGTTTGCCGATATAGAATCGATCGCCAACGGCGCAACCGGTGCAGCACGATCCCTTTATTTCGAAGCCCGACGAGCCGGTCTGATTCCCAACGGTCCGGAACCCGATGACGCCGAGGCCGTCGTTGCACTATTGCGTCAGGCAGCCGTGCTGCAACCTACGCAGTTCTCCGCCATTGATGATCCCGAAGCGGACCTTGCGGCGCTCGATGATCGCCGTCGCGCCTTGCTTGGACAGTTGCAGGACCTGCGTGAAGAAATTGCCGACGTCCAACGTTTGACCCGCGAGGCCGGAGAGTTTGAAAATGAGGCGCGCGAGCAGGAGGCGCGCCTCGCCTCGATCGGCCTTGTCTCTAGCGACGACGGGGGTGACGGCCACACTTGTCCGCTTTGCGATAGCCAGCTCGCGGTGCCAGTTCCGACGGTTGAAGAAATTCGGGCTTCGCTCGTGCATTTGCAGACCCAGCTCAGGTCAGTACGCCGGGATGCGCCACGCTTACAGGAGCGGCTTGCGAGCCTAGAAGGCAAACGGGCCGATTTTTCGGAACAGTTGCGCACGGTACAGGCAGACATCGGTAAGCGCATCGAAGACAACGAACGCCTTCGACTTGAACAGCATCAGTTCGCAGAGCAGGCGCGCGTGGCGGGTCGGATCGCCTACTATCTTGAGAACACGACGGCGGCCGCGCCAAACAGTGACCTGCCGCGCAAGATCGAGCAGCTCCGCGCAGAAATCGAGGAGCTGCAACGCGCGATCGACGACGACGCGGCGCAAGAAAGGCTGTTGACCGCTCTCAATCTTGTTGGCCGCGACCTCACCAAGTTCGCCTCGGTTTTGAATCTCGAACATGGCGAGAACCCGCTGCGCCTGGACCTCAAGCATCTGACGGTCGTTGCCGACACGGACGACGGGCCGCTTTCTCTGTCTCAGATGGGCAGTGGCGAGAATTGGGTCGGTTATCACGTAGCCGCGCATCTCAGCCTGCACAGCCTTTTCCGCCGCAGACACAGGCCCGTCCCTAGCTTCCTGATGCTGGACCAGCCATCCCAGGCGCACTATCCACCGGAACGCGATCAGGATGGCAGGATCGACGGACTTGGTGACGAGGATCAGGCTGCCGTGCATCAGCTCTTTGGCCTTCTTCACCGTTACAGTGAAGCTGTTCCGCAAATGCAGGTGATCGTTACAGACCACGTTGAACTTCTCGACGACTGGTTCCGGGGAGCGATCATCGAGCGATGGCGGGATGGTATTGCGCTTGTACCAATTGATTGGCTGCGCAGTTAGAAGAATGTGTCAGAACTCCATAGATTTCCGGCGAGGGAACGCACACCCAAGTCTGGTGTTGTTAGGCGCCTGCCCGGGCCAAGATGAGTGGAACGCTGATCCGCAGCGTCCATTTGCCGGGCGATCGGGCGTAAACCTTCGCCATCTCTTGGAGGTCCTCCGCGACTTGCCCAACAAAGAAGTCTATGGGCTCCAAGCCGGGGACTTCCTGTCGGCCAATCTTGATGACTACACCCTAATGAATTCTCATGCCGACGCAAAGTGGTTGGCGGAACACGGGCGGTCCATGCCTCGGATGTCCGAGATTGAGTCGGATGACAATCTTCTTCGGTTGACCAATCAGTTGCAGTTTGTTGCAGCAAGATTCGTCATTGGTTTGGGGCGATCTGTTACCGATGCTCATTTGGCTCGCCAAGCAAAAGACAGCGGCCCATTGAGAGCCATTCGACTGCTGGTGCCCACCCATCCCGGCGTCTCGTTTTGCATCTCCGGACATCCATCACAACAGGCTGTAAATCGCTACGGAGAAGGTAATCCTCGGCAATGGTTTGAGAAAACTCTGCGGAGGCTACAGTGGGATTAGCTCATTCATCGCGCGACGGTTCGACCTTGACTGCGCTGACGCTGCTGAAAGACGTCAGTGGCCGCTCTTGCGGTCAGGCCGGCGCGGCGTGCAGGTGCATGTGAAGGGCAGATTAGGGCCGAAGGGTATCTGCGCCTTCGGTCCAACACACAACTCAAGCCTTCAACTGCCGTTCGATCTGCGCCATGTCGCGCGCCGCGCCGTCGAAGATACCCCTGATATCCCTCAGCAGCCAGACGGCGACCTCCGGCGTGAGCCCTGGGCGCTGCCCTTCGGCGGCGAGGGCGGCGGCGTCCTCGAACTGGCTGGTCAGCCGCGCGAAGAGTTCCTGGACCTCGATCTCGTGCACCTCAAGTCGCCTCCACGCCCGACCGGGGTCAGGACCGCTTGCCGGGGCGTGGAAGTCCAGTCGTTCCGGTCGCGGGCCGCCCTCTTTTCTTCCGGCGTTACCCTTCGGCTCCGCGCTGCCGGACCCAGATCGCATAGTCGAGCGTGCGGGGCGTCCAGTCGTGGCCGCGGCGGGCCAGTTCCCGGGCCGCCAGTCTCACCAGGACGGAGGACAGGCGCGGATTGGGTTCTGCCGGCAGATCGAGTGCTGTGGCCACGAAGCGCAGCACCATGCGGTCGGGCTTGATGAAGCTGTCATCGCCGGCGAGCATGCGGAAATAGTCGAAGGCGATGCCGCTGCCTTGACCGGGCAGGCCGAGCACCAGGGCCTCGGCCAGCTCCATGCGATCCGGGGTGATGTCGGCAAAGCTGTCGATCCCGGCAGTCCGCAGCGCTTGGGCGAAGAGCCGCACCGCTTCCGCCTTCAGGATGCCGGACTTGGTCGAGGTCCGCTGCCGGTTGCCGTAGATCTGTTCGGCAACCTCTTCCGCTGTCAGGCCCGCGTGCGCGCCCAGCAGGTCGGTGAGACCCTGCGGACCCGCACCGCGTCGGGCTCGCGAGGCGGCCAGTCGCGGCCAGCCAAGCCGGTCGCAGACCCGACCGACCGTGGCTTCGGTGGTTTCGTATTTGACGCCGATCGAGAAGACGGCATCGATCACGCAAAGCGGCAGCGAGGCATAGCGATAGGCCTCGGTGTCCTCGGCGGGGACCAGCCCGATTGCCTCGACGTAATCAGCCAGCCGCTCGACCGGATTGGCCAACTTGTTTCCGCCCAGCCCCTCATCGTGATGGTCCCGCGTATCTGTACCTGACACTTCCCGCCTCCATATGTCGTCGATCAGTGACATGACCAACGCTTGCGCGGGGGCTGGGGTCAAGCGCGAATGTCACGGATCGTCTGTAGACGGATCGACGACAGGACGGGCCTTTGGGCGGCATGGAGATCCGTGCCCGCCTGAGCCTCAACATGCGCCGGCTGCGCCAGTCGAAGGGCTGGTCGCAGGAGGAGTTCGCGCATCAGGCGGGGCTGCACCGGACCTATATCAGCGATCTGGAGCGCGGCGCGCGCAATCCGACGATCACCGTGGTCGACAAGCTGGCGGTGGCGCTGGGTGTGCCGGTCGGCGCGCTGCTTGACGCGCAGGACTCTGGCGCGGCCTGACGACTCACAGGGCCGGTTGTGGTCGCAATAACCAGCTTCCCGGGCCTCCGGACCCCCGAAATCCGGCCCGGACTGCAGATTCCCTATAAGCCATTTATACATCGCGTCAAAAAGGGCTTGCCACATCGGGATGGCATGTCCAACTGAGAGGCGTCGGGCTTGAAAACCCGGAACACGACAGCGAAGCGAGACGGATCGGAGGTCATCCTCTCATGCGCCGGGAAACCGGCCCTTCGCAGCAGGACCGGTGTTGGTCTGGCCTCCCATACATCAGCTGAACCGCTGCAGGGCCCCCGGGCCTGCAGCCTGACCTGTCGCGCCGCTGGCGCGATTGCCAGATGATGGAAAGGAATATCCATGGCTGAAGGACGTCTCGATCTCGAAACCTCTCTGGTCGCGCGGGAGCTGCGCGACAAGCTCTTCCGCGTCGATCCGCGCGAGCTGACCAGCAAACTGCCGGCGCCGAAGCGCTGTAAACCGAAGCACGTGGCGCGCCTTGTCGAAGGGCTCATTGCGATCGGGGTCTGCACCCCGGTGCTTCTGGACCGGGACGGCGATATCATCGCCGGGCATGGCATGGTCGCGGCGGCAAACCAGCTCGATCTCGACGACATTCCGGCGATTGCCTATGACGGCCTGACCCTGTCAGAGCGCAAGACCTATGCCCAGTCCATGGCGCGCTTCTTCCATTGTGCCGGTCTCGATCACCGCGCGTTCCGGATCGAGGCGCGACACGCAATGGTGCTGACGGCTTTGCTGGAAACCGCCGCCGATCAGGCCGATCGCAGGTCGGCCAAGGCGCGGGCCTGAGACGCCGGAGCCAGGCTGTTTGCACGGCCTGGACTGAACAACGCGAAGTGATCGGTGGGGGGCCTGCCGATCTTGTGCCGGGGAACCGGCCCTTCGCAGGGACCTGAGCGGTCCGGCCTCTTCCTGCAACAGCGCTGACTGGTTTACCCGCAGGGGCATTGTGGTCCCTGTCACGGCGAGCCGGCAGCGCGAAACCGAAAGGCCCTAACATGGCGAATATCACGACCGGGGCGCTGCCCCAGACCCTGCCGGAAAGCACCCGGCTGAAGATCACCTATCGCAAGACGGGTGACCTTGTTCCTTACGCGGGCAACGCCCGCACCCATAGCGAGAGGCAGATCGCGCAGATCGCGGCCTCGATCCGCCAGTTCGGATTTACCAATCCGGTGCTGGTGGACGCGGACGGTGGCATCGTTGCCGGCCATGGCCGTGTGGCGGCGGCCAGGCAGCTTGGCCTGGCCGAGGTGCCGACCATTGCGCTCGGTCATCTGACCCCGGCCGAGCGGCGCGTCTATGTCATCGCCGACAACCGCCTGGCGGAACTCGCGGGCTGGGATCGCGAGATCCTGAAAATCGAATTCCAGGCCCTTGCCGAAATGGATCTCGACTTCGAGCTGGAGATCACCGGCTTCGAGACCGCCGAACTCGATCTGCTGCTCGACGACAGCACGGGCGAAGACGCCGCCGATCCGGCCGATGAGGTTCCAGCGCATGAGCCCGGGCCGGCGGTGACCCAGGCTGGCGATGTCTGGTGCCTCGGGCCGCACCGGCTGATCTGCGGCGATGCGCGGGATCCGGCGACCTATGCCGCGCTGATGGGCGCTGATCGGGCCCGGGCGGTGTTCACCGACCCGCCTTACAATGTGAAGATCGACGGCCATGTCTGCGGCTCGGGCACGGTCAAGCACCGCGAGTTCGCCATGGCCTCGGGCGAAATGGATGCCGCGGCCTTCACCGCCTTCCTCGAAGCCTCGCTAGGCGCCATGGCGGCGGTCAGCCTCGATGGCGCGATCCACTTCACCTGCATGGACTGGCGCCACATGGCCGAACTGCAGGCCGCGGGTGAAAAGGTCTACAGCGAGTTGAAGAACCTCGTGGTCTGGGCCAAGACCAATGGCGGCATGGGCACCTTCTACCGTTCCCGCCATGAGCTGATCTATGTCTGGAAGGTCGGCACCGCGCCGCATGTCAACACCTTCGGCCTCGGCGAAACCGGCCGCTACCGCACCAATGTCTGGGACTATCCGGGCGTGAACAGCTTCGGCGCCAACCAGAAGGACCTGGCGCTGCATCCGACGGTGAAGCCGGTGGCACTGGTCGCCGATGCGATCAAGGATGTCACCCGGCGCGGCGAGATCGTGCTCGACGGCTTCGGCGGCTCGGGCACCACGCTGATCGCGGCCGAGCGCACCGGCCGTGTGGCCCGGCTGGTGGAACTCGACCCGATCTACTGCGACGTGATCTGCCGGCGCTACGCGGCGCTGACCGGCGTCGAGCCGGTGCTGGTGGCCATGGGCGAGCTGTTCGACGCTGTCGCCGAGGCCCGCGCCACCGAAGCCGCCGCCGCGCCGGAGGCCGCCGAATGAGGGATCCGGCCGATCGCCCGGTGGGCTTTGCCAGCCCGCCGGCACAGCATCGCTTCACCAAAGGCAAGTCTGGCAACCCGCGCGGGCGGCCCCGCAAGCAGGACGACCTCTGGACCCATCTCACCCTGGTTCTGGACCGCAAGGTCAAGCTGCAGGGCCGTGACGAGCCGATGCCGATCCGCGAGGCGCTGATCCGCCGATTGCGGGAGCTGGCGCTGGCCGGCGACCGCCGCGCGCTGGGCCTGCAGCGCCGGATCCTGGCCGAGGCCGGCGGCAATGCCGAGGATCGGCCCGTCGAGCCCGGGGCAATCAAGCGGCGTGTTCTGGAGGGTTTCCGCCGCATGGGGGTGAAGGTCATCGAAGATGGTGACGGTGATGTCTGACGACTACGATATCGGCTATGGCAAGCCGCCCGAGGCCAGTCGCTGGCAGAAGGGCCAGTCGGGCAACCCGAAAGGTCGCCCAAAAACCCGCGCCGACCATCTGAAGGCAGCCGCCGCGATCCTGTCTGAGCCGGTGACGGCCCGGACCCCGGACGGCAAGCCCGTCTCCCTCGCCGGACTGGAGGCCGCCTATCTGGCGCTCTGCCGCAAGGGGCTGAAGGGCGATGTGCCGGCGCTCCTCAAGGCCATTACCATCATGCTGGAGGTCCAGCCCGCCGTTGAGGCCAAAGCCGATGCCAGGCGCCAAAAGCGGGAAGACCTCATCGCCCGGCTCGAACGAATGGGCCTGCCAACCGAGAGCCTGCGCCATCGGCCGCCAGAGGGCGGCTGAGGCCCGGCTGGTCGGGCACGACGCATGCCTGCCGGCGAGGCCGGGGTGCGGTCACTGCCGATGCTCCAGGGCGGCCTGACGGCCGATTCCGGGTCGCCGACAGTTACATATCCCGCCACCATTCCGTGACAGCGGCAAGGTCCTTGAAAATCGCCGCCGTCCCGGCGTGCAGCGGGTCGCCGGCCTTGATCCGGGCCTCCAGCCAGGCAATCCAGTCGGCCAGGCTGCGCCCCTCGATCCGGGTGTCGGGATCATGTGGAAGGGCCTTCACCTCGGCGAGGAACGCGCGCAGCCGGCCGATATTGTCCCACTGATCGGCCAGCTGGCCGAACCGGCGCAGGCGATTGTCCGCGATCTTGCGCTGCCGTTCCGCCTCCCGGCGCCGGGCCTCCTCCTCGCGCCGGCGAGCCTCGCACTCCTCTTCTGCCAGGCGCTCGGCCTCCAGCAGCGGTGCCGCCGCCTGCATGGTGGCGAGGATTTCGCCGACCATCTCTTCCATCCGCCTAGTATCAGTTTCGAGCCAGCTGGATTTCAGCTGGCCCGGCAGCCGGGACTGGATCTCGAAGATCAGGAAGCCGCTGCCGACGGTTTCCGTGCGATAGCCCTTCTTCGCATGGTAACCCCAGCGCTTTTCGTCATCGGTCAGCGGGCGCTGTATCTGCTTCAGCTTTTCGCGCAGCCGGAACGACACCGGCTTGCCACCGAGCTTGACCTCGAGACCTCCATGCCGCGCCTCGCTGACAGTATGGTCGCTGGCCTCCAGCGCCCGGAAGAGGACATTCAGGATCCGGTGGCGCCGGTGATCCGCGTCCGAGAAATCCGGAACGGTGGCGCGGCCGCTGCCCCAGGGCCGGTGTCGCGAGGCCTCCCGCTCGCCTCTGCGGACATCGATCCAGGTCGCGATGACGGGGTGGGGTTTGTTCAGCCGCTCCGGCACGGCCAGCGCGCCGTCCTTTACACCGGCGCGCGGATTGTCCGCC
>CAZKJZ010000048.1:0-16338 GCA_964553145.1 uncultured Frigidibacter sp.
GCCGGCCAACCCGGCGTGCGCGCCCCGCATCTGCCGGTCGAGCGGCAAGGCAAGGTCATATCCAGCATCGACCTTTTTCCGGAAAGTTTCACGCTGATCACCGAGGCTCCCGGCTGGAGGGCATTGGCCAAAGGTGCCGCGGCCAGGCTTGGCCTGCCGCTGAAAGTCGTGGTCGTTGGCCAGGATGTGCAGATCGTCGGAGACGTTGCCTTTTCGACCGCCTTTGGTACCGGCTCGTCCGGCGCGGCGCTGGTGCGCCCGGACGGTCTTGTGGCCTGGCGCACGCAGGATGGCCCCGAAGGCGCAGGCGCCGGGTTCGAGGCGATCCTTCGCCAAGTCGCGGCAGTTGCCTGACCGCGCACCCGCAGAGGAAGAAAGCGCTTCTTCTGCGGGTTATGGCAGCTGGTCGCGCGGGGTCAGCCCGCCCAGATCGACCAGCAGGTCGACCACCTGCGCAATGCCCGCGCCACGGCGCAGGTCGGTCAGGACAAAGGGTTTCACCCCCCGCGCCCGGCCCGCGTCGGCGCGCAAGAGGTCCAGATCGACACCGACATGGGGGGCAAGGTCGGTCTTGTTCACCACCAGTATGTCGGACCGGGTCAGGCCCGGTCCCCTTTTGCGCGGAATGTCCTGACCGGCGGCAGTGTCGATCACATAAATCGTCACGTCGGCCAGTTCGGGTGAAAAGGTTGCCGCCAGATTGTCGCCCCCGGATTCGATCAGGATCAGGTCCAGATCGGGGTGTGCCGCCGTCAGGTCGGCGACAGCGGCCAGGTTGATCGACGCATCCTCGCGGATGGCCGTATGGGGGCAGCCGCCGGTTTCGACACCGCGGATACGGTCCAGGGGCAGGACCTGCGCGCGCATCAGAAACTCGGCATCCTCGCGCGTATAGATGTCATTGGTGATCACGGCCATCGACAGCCGATGGGCCAGCGCGCGGCAAAGTTCGGCGGTCAGCGTTGTCTTGCCCGCACCCACCGGGCCGCCGATCCCGACGCGCAGGGGGCCGTTCGGGGATGTCATGCCAGCCGTCCCACGTCGCACGCCCCGGACCTGATCCGGGGCCTCTTTGCCCACTGGCGGTGCTGCTGGCCGATGAGGCCCCGGCTCAGGGCCGGGGCGCGTGGGCATGGCGGGTGAACCGCGCGTGTCATGTGCGGAAAATCCTTGTCTCAAGCGTTTCGTGCGCCATGGAGGCAATATCGGTGCCGGGAGTGAAGGTCAAAAGGTCGTCCTCGGTTGCATGGCTGGTGGCCTGGGCGGTGGCGGCGATGGTTGGCGCCAGTGCCTGCAGGATACGCTGGCCTTCGGCCTGACCCAGCGGCAGAAAGCGGACGGCAGCAGAGATGAGTTGTGTGGCAATGGACTGAAGGAACAGGCCGATGATTTCGGGTTCCGGCAGGGCCAGGCCAGCCGTCTCCCGACCAAGGGCAAGGATGTAGGGCAAGGGGACTGCGCCCGCATCTGCGGTCAGTGTCTGAAAGCCGCGCCCGAGTTCGGCCGCCTCGATCCCCCGCTCGGCCGAGGGCAGAAGGGCGTCGTAAAGGGCGGAGAGGTGGGCCATGTCGGCCCCCGCCCGCCGCGCCAGCGACAGAAAGACCGCATCCGAATGGCCCGCGCCATGGGTCAGGATGGCGGCGATCCAGCTTTGCAGGTCGGCGCCGGTCGCGACCCAACCTGCCGCCATCGCCAGTTCCAGCCCCTGGCTGTGGGCAAAGCTGCCGATGGGGAAGGCGGGGGAAAGGATCTGCGTCAGGCGGAGGCGGTCCAGTGCGGGATCGGACAGTGTGCCGCCTGCGGACGGGCGGCTCCCTCCCCGTTGTGGGGAGGGATGGGGAGGGGGGCTTGCAGGCTGATCCGGGGCGCCCCCCACCCCCATCCCCTCCCCACAAGGGGGAGGGGAGGCGCCAGGGGCAAAGGTCGCGCGATCGGCGGACGGGTCAGCCATGGGCATGGGGAAAGCCATGCGGCCCGTGATCATGGCCCAGGGTGCGGCCATGGCCATAGGCGCCGCCTTCGGGGCGGAAGGGTTGCAGGGTTGGCACAAGGGCGGCGCCAAGTTGGGTCAGCATCGCCTCCAGCACATGGTCGCGGCGGATGATCAGGTGATCGGTGGCCACCTCGCACGGGGTATGGCGGTTGCCGATGTGCCAGGCGAGGCGAGGCAGGTTGGCGCCCGTCACCCGCACCACGGGTTCGGGGGCTGCCTGCACGGCGATACGCTGGCCATCGTCGGTTTCCAGCGCATCGCCCGGGTTCAGGCTGATGGTCGCGGCCAGATCGACCAGCACCGGGTCGCCCCCGTCGGTCATCAGCCGTTTGCGGCGCAGGAACCGGGCGTCATAGTCCAGCGTCACGGTCGCGGCGGCGGGGCCGGACCATTGACCATGGGGCAGGTGGGTGCGGGCGGGAAGGGGGAAGGGCATGTCAGTATCAATACAGGAAATACCGCTGCGCCAGCGGCAGCACGGTTGCGGGGGCGCAGGTCAGCAGTTCGCCATCGGCGCGGACCTCGTAGGTTTCGGGGTGAACCTCGATCTGCGGCATGGCGCTGTTCAGGCGCATGTCGGCCTTGGTCACGCTGCGGGTGCCGGTGACGGCGACGGTTGCCTTGCGCAGGCCAAGGGTTGCGCCGATGCCGTTCGCCTCGGCGGCCTGTGACACAAAATGCACCGCCCCCGCGCCGATGGCCCCGCCAAAGGCGCCGAACATCGGCCGTGACAGGACCGGTTGCGGCGTGGGGATCGAGGCGTTGGTGTCGCCCATCTGCGCCATGGCGATGCTGCCGCCGACCAGAACCATTTCCGGCTTGGCGCCGAAAAAGGCGGGCGACCACAGGACCAGATCGGCGCGCTTGCCGACCTCTACCGAACCGATGTGGCGGCTCATGCCGTGGGCCAGTGCCGGGTTGATCGTGTATTTGGCCACATAGCGGCGGGCGCGGATATTGTCATTGTCGCCCTGTTCCTCGGCCAGCCGTCCGCGCTGCTGCCTCATCTTGTGGGCGGTCTGCCAGGTGCGGGTCACGACCTCGCCCACCCGTCCCATGGCCTGGCTGTCGGACGAGATGATGGAAAAGGCGCCCATGTCATGAAGGATATCCTCGGCCGCGATCGTCTCGCGCCGGATGCGGCTTTCGGCAAAGGCCACGTCTTCGGGGATGGACCGGTCCAGATGGTGGCAGACCATCAGCATGTCGAGATGTTCCTCGATCGTGTTCACCGTATAGGGCATCGTCGGGTTGGTGGACGAGGGGATGACGTTCGGCTGGCTGACGACCTTGATGATGTCGGGGGCATGGCCGCCGCCCGCGCCTTCGGTGTGAAAGGCGTGGATCGTGCGGCCCTTGATGGCGGCGAGCGTGTTTTCGACAAAGCCGGATTCATTCAGCGTGTCGGTGTGGATCATCACCTGCACATCCATGTCATCGGCGACCGACAGGCAGCAGTCGATGGCGGCGGGGGTGGTGCCCCAGTCTTCGTGCAGTTTGAGCGCGCAGGCCCCGGCATGGATCATCTCCTCCAGCGCCTCGGGCTGGCTGGCGTTGCCCTTGCCGGAAAGGCCGAAGTTGATCGGGAAAGCGTCCAGCGATTGCAGCATCCGCGCCATGTGCCAGGGGCCGGGCGTGCAGGTTGTCGCCAGCGTGCCATGCGCGGGGCCGGTGCCGCCGCCCAGCATGGTGGTGATGCCGGAGTGCAGCGCATCGTCGATCTGGCCGGGTGCGATGAAATGGATATGGGCATCCATGCCGCCCGCCGTCAGGATGCGGCCTTCGCCGGCGATCACCTCGGTTCCCGGGCCGATGATGATGGTGACGCCGGGCTGGGTGTCGGGATTGCCGGCCTTGCCGATGGCATGGATCAGCCCGCCGCGCAGGCCGACGTCGGCCTTGTAGATGCCGGTATGGTCCAGGATCAGCGCGTTGGTGATGACCGTATCGACAGCACCGCCCGCCCGGGCGATCTGGCTTTGCCCCATCCCGTCGCGGATCACCTTGCCGCCGCCGAACTTCACCTCCTCGCCATAGGTGGTCAGGTCGCGTTCAACCTCGATGATCAGGTCGGTGTCGCCCAGCCGGACCCGGTCGCCGGTCGTGGGGCCATACATGGCGGCATAGTCAGCGCGGGCAATGCGGGTGGACATCGGCGATCCTTTCCAGGCGGTCGGTCAGGTCAAAAGGGTGAAGGCGGGGTTGCGGGCGGCGGCGCGGTCAAAGGTCAGGGTGGTCTTGCATCCGGAGGCGCGGTTCAGGGCGGCGATCAGGTGGTCCGTCAGGTCGATATTGCCGACACGAAATTGCTCTAGCGCCTGTTCGACTGATGCTCGCTCGGCCACGATCAGGCTGGGTGAGGCCAGCATGACCTCGACCAAGCGGATGATTTCCGTCTTGCCAAGCCGAAAGGTTCGCCGGGCAAGCCAGACCGTTTCGGCAATGACCGGAATCGCGACCATGGCCGGTTCGTCAAGCTGCTCGATCAACTCGCGGGCGCGGTCGGCCTGTCCGGGCGCGGCCGGATCGTCGATCAGCCATCTTATCAGGATGTTGGTATCAATCCCGATCATCGAGCCACCCGGTTCCGTCCCGCATCTCGCGGACCCAGCGGACGATTTCCTCGGTGCTGATCGGACGATCCACTTTGATCAGGCCTCGCAGCCCTTCCAGCGGATGAGGGGCCTTGCGAATTTCGACCCTGCCGTCGGGACGCAGGTCATATTCCAGCCGGTCGCCCGGCCCGACACCCAGTAGGGCGCGGATTTCGGCGGGGATGGTCGTCTGCCCCTTGCTGGTGATCTTGGCGAAATGGCTCATGTCCTTACCCTTGCAATCTCCTTACTGGTCTTAATGTAAGGAGAGATGCGATTCCTTACAACTCTCCCATCACCTGCGCATTGAAGCCGATGACCCGGCGGGCGCCGGACAGGGGCACCAGCCGCACTTCGCGCGACTGGCCCGGTTCGAACCGGACGGCGGTTCCGGCCGGGATGTCCAGCCGCTGGCCGCGGGCGGCGGCGCGGTCGAACGACAGGCCGGGGTTGGTTTCGGCGAAATGGTAATGGCTGCCGACCTGCACGGGCCGGTCGCCGGTGTTGGCGACCATCAGGGTGGTGACGGGGGCGCCGGCGTTCAGCTCGATCTCGCCCGGCGCGGTCAGGATCTCGCCGGGGATCATCGCCGCACCCACAGCGCCCAGCCAAGGGCGGCAAAAGCGCTAGCAAGGGCGATCATGGCCAGATGGTCGGGTTGGGTTACAAAGTGGAACAGACCGACATGCCGGTGATCGCCCGGGTGCGCCAGGGCGGCGGTAGGGGCCAGAAGGGCGGCAAAGGACAGGCGTTTCATCATGGCTCCTATCGGATCGGGTGGTGGACGGTCACCAGTTTGGTGCCGTCGGGAAAGGTGGCTTCGACCTGCACCGTGTCGATCATGGCGGGCACGCCCTCCATGCATTGCTCGGCGCGGATCACATGGGCGCCTGCCTGCATCAGGTCGGCGACCGACCGGCCGTCGCGGGCGCCTTCGACCACGAAATCGGTGATCAGGGCGATGGCTTCGGGGTGGTTCAGTTTCACCCCGCGCGCCAGCCGCCCGCGCGCGACCATCGCGGCAAGCGACACCAGCAGCTTTTCCTTTTCGCGGGGGGTCAGGTTCATGATCGGTCTCCGTTCGTCATCTGCCAGACTCTGGGCAGGGGCCGGTTGGTCAGGCGGGCGATGGCGCGCCCAAGGTAAAGTTTCATGACCCAGGGGTCGGGGCCGGTCGTGCGCAGCAGGGTCCGGCCGTTCCAGCCCGAAACCCCGACGCGAAGGCAATCCGGCGCGGGCAAAAGACGCAGCGCGTCTGCCGCGCCCTCGGCCCCCGGGCCGCACAGGGCCAGCGTGGCAAAGGCGGTGCCGGGGCCCAGCAGGGCGGGGGTTCCGGCCATGGCCAGCGCGGCCGGGTCAAGGCGCAGGTTTTCGGCCCAGAGCGGCCGGCCTGCAACCGTCACAAGACGGCGGTCGGTCAGGCGGGCGCGGCGCGGGTCTTCGCCCATGGCGCGGCGGCCCAGGATGACCAGTTCCAGCATCAGGCAGCGGGCGCCGGGGGCAAGGTCGATCTGGGTTGTGCGGTCCAGATGGCTGTCCTCGAACAGAATGGTTTCCTGCGGCAGCCAATCTAGTTCGGCATTCGCGCCTACATCGGCTGTGACTGTCATCCGTGCCGCCGGGCCGCGCGCCAGATAGGCACGCTCGGCGGTCTGGGTGGTGGCACTCAGGCGGGCGCCGTCGCCCAGATGCATGGCAAAGCTGATCTGGTCGCCCGATGTCAGGCCGCCGGATGTGTTCAGGAACACCGCCTCGGGCCGGTCGCCTGCCACGCGGGGCAAAAGCACGCGCGCCGATCCGGTCTGCGCCAGGTCGGCCAGCCGTGTCACGCCAGCAGAGAGGCCAAAGGCAACCTCGGCCCGGCCCATGGCGCGTTGCAGCGCCCCTGCATGTGGCTGTGGCAGATTGCCGTGAATCATGGTCACCCCTTGGGCGGCACATTACCCGGCGATGGGCCGCCTGCAGGTCTGCCCGCCACCTTGCCCGCCATCTTGTCGGCGTATCAGGGGCATTTGCTGAAATCATGTACCGATTGCCCAATTTCAGGGCGGTTTCAGTCTGGCGCCGACCAAAGGAGACAGAGAGGCCATGCCCTGTCGTTGGGCAGCGGCCGGTGGGAAACCCGTCCGCCCAGCGACGATTCGCGACCTGATCCCGCAGAAAACCGGCGCTTTCGGTGCCTTTCATTTCCCAAGCGCCCAATTTCTGCGATGCGGCATCAAAGCGGCGCCTGTTTTGTGGGCGGTTCCGCGCAACTGCCGAATTTTCACCCGTCATGATCCCTCTGCCGTTGATGCCCGGCGCGGGCGCGACCCTTCTGACGCTGCCTTTGGACCCTGCCGGTCCGGGCCGCATCCGATCGGACCGAACGGGGGCGAGGGAACAACAGCCAGGGTGGCGCGGGCCGCATAGCCAGAAAGGCCCGCCGACAGATGGGAAAACAGACATGAAACTGACCAGACGTTCGCTTCTTGCCAGCGGGGCTGCGGCCCTTGTCCTGCCGAAGATGGCCTTTGCCGAAGGCGACACGATCAAGATCGGCATCCTGCATTCGCTGTCCGGTACGATGGCGATTTCGGAAACCACGCTGAAAGACACGATGCTGATGCTGATCGAGGCGCAGAACGCCAAGGGCGGTGTTCTTGGCAAAAAGCTGGAAGCGGTCGTGGTCGACCCGGCATCCGACTGGCCGCTTTTTGCCGAAAAGGCGCGCGAGTTGCTGACCGTCGACAAGGTCGCCGTCATGTTCGGCTGCTGGACAAGCGTCAGCCGCAAATCGGTTCTGCCGGTGATCGAGGAGTTGAACGGCCTTCTCTTCTATCCGGTTCAGTACGAGGGCGAGGAATCGTCCAAGAACGTCTTCTACACCGGCGCGGCACCGAACCAGCAGGCGATCCCGGCGGTGGACTATTACCTGAACGAACTTGGGATCGAGAAATTCGCTCTGCTCGGCACCGACTATGTCTATCCGCGCACCACGAACAACATTCTGGAAGCCTATCTGCAGCAAAAGGGCATCGCCAAGGAAGATATCTTCGTCAACTACACGCCCTTTGGCCATTCCGACTGGTCCAAGATCGTGGCTGACGTTGTGGCGCTTGGCGCCGACGGCAAGAAGGTGGGCGTCATCTCGACCATCAACGGCGATGCGAACATCGGCTTTTACAAGGAGCTGGCGGCTGCAGGCGTGACCGCAGACAAGCTGCCGGTTGTCGCCTTTTCGGTGGGTGAAGAGGAACTGTCGGGCCTGGATACGACGAACCTTGTCGGCCACCTGGCCGCCTGGAACTATTTCGAAAGCGCCGACACCCCGGAAAACAAGGCCTTCATCGACGCCTGGCACGCCTATATCAAGAACGACAAGCGCACGACCAACGACCCGATGGAAGCCCATTATATCGGCTTCAACATGTGGGTGAATGCGGTGACGGCGGCGGGCACGACCGATGTCGATCCGGTGTCGGATGCGATGATCGGCCAGAAATTCCCGAACCTGACCGGCGGTATGGCCGAAATGCTGCCGAACCATCACCTGACCAAGCCGGTGCTGATCGGCGAGATCCGGGCGGACGGGCAGTTCGACATCATCAGCCAGACCGATCCGGTGCCGGGCGACGCCTGGACCGACTTCCTGCCGGAATCGGCGGTGCTGGAAGCCGACTGGAAAGACCTGAAATGCGGGATGTACAACAAGGACACCAAGACCTGCGTTCAGCTGACCTCGAACTACTGAGCGTCGTTTCCTGCGGGGGCCGGGTTGCCGGCCCCCGTGTCATGTCTTGCAGGAATAATCTATGCACCGCCTGATCCTTGCCTTTGCCGCGCTGTGCGCGCTGGCCCTGCCCTGTGCTGCCGATACATTGGCACAGGCGGTGGCCGCCCGGCAGGCCGCCATCGAAAAGCCCTCGCGCCAGACGATCGGGCCGGTGATCGACGCTTTGGTCGCCACCCACGACCCGATGGCCGCCGCGTTTCTGGAAGCCTGGGGCGACAAAAGGCTGGGGCTGCGCAAGTCCGACAAGACCCTGTTCCTGCTGAAGCGGGACGGGGCCGGTTATGCCCTGACCGACCTTGGCGGCGCGGATGCGGGTGTGGCGGACAAGGCTGACATTGCCGAATTGAAGCCAAACGCCGGGGTCAGGGGGCTGATCGCCTCGGCCCTTGTGCAGTTCACCCTGTCGGACCCTGATTCGGCCAAACGGGCGGCGGCGCTGGCGTCGATTGCCAGTGCGCCGAATTCCGAAAGCCTGGCCCCATTGCGTGCGGCGATCGTGACCGAGGCGGATGCGGGGCTGAAGGCGCAGAAAGAACGGCTGGAGCGGCTGTTGACCCTGCGGTTCGATCCGGGCAGTGCGGCGCGGGTCGCGGCGATCGACAGTTTCGGCGCCGATCTGGGGCTGGACCTGCGCGGGGCGCTGAACCCTCTGGTCGCTACAACCCGCGCGGCTTTTGCCGGTAATCCGCCCGCAGGCACCAATCTGGCCCGGCGGCTGGTGCCGGGCAAGGATGTGACCCAGGCCGAAGCCTATGACATTCTGGTCGATGCCGGGCTGGCGCCCGCGCGCCTGACGCTGGCCGATCAGCGCGCGGCGCTGGTGGCCAATCTGGCGGCCAGTCTGGAGGGCGGTCAGGTGGGCGGCGTGCCGGTCTCCGACCTTGCGGACCCCGCCGCCCGCGACCGTGCCTATAATGCGCTAGAGGCGGCGGGCAAGGTCCCCCCCGCCGCGACCGATGCCGAAGTGGCGCAGGCGGTCGCGGATCATCAGTTCTTTGACCTTTATGCCGAACCCGATGCGGCGGTGACGGGGGCAGCGGCCAAGGCCCTGGCGCGCATCGGCACCAAGGTGGGGGCGATGACGGCCGCGGACCTGACGCTGGATGCCCTGTCCCTGGCGGCCATCTATTTTCTGGCGGCCATCGGACTGGCCATCACCTTTGGCGTCATGGGCGTGATCAACATGGCGCATGGCGAATTCATCACGCTGGGCGCCTATACCGGCTATGTCGTGCAGCAGTTCGTGCCGAACTATACCGCCAGCCTCGCCGTCGCCTTTCCCCTGGCCTTTGCCGTGACCTTCATCGCCGGTGTGGTGATGGAACGGCTGGTGATCCGGCATCTTTACAAGCGTCCGCTCGAGACCCTGCTGGCGACCTTCGGCATCTCGATCGCCATCCAGCAGATCCTGAAGAACATGTTCGGCACGCAGGCCCGGCCCCTGACGGCGCCGGGCTGGCTGGACGGGGCGCTTGTCATCAATGACGTGGTTGCGATCAGTTATATCCGCATCGCGATCTTTGTGCTGGCGCTGATCTTCCTGACCTTTTTCCTGTGGTTGATGAAGCGGACCCGACTGGGGCTGGAGGTGCGGGCCGTGACCCAGAACCGCGCCATGGCCGCATCGATGGGCATCAACCCGGACCGGATCGCCATGCTGACCTTTGGTCTGGGTTCTGGCATCGCCGGGGTCGCGGGCGTCGCGATCGGGCTTTATGCCAAGGTCACCTCGGAGCTAGGGACGGACTATATCGTCCAGTCCTTCATGACTGTGGTCGTGGGCGGGGTCGGCAATATCTGGGGGGCGCTGGCGGGTGCGGGCATGATCGGCGGGCTGCAGAAGGCCATTGAATGGCTGAACCCGTCGAACACGCTGGCCGCGCAGACCTGGATGATCCTATTTATCATCCTTTTCATTCAGGTGCGCCCACGCGGCATTGTCGCGCTGAAGGGCCGGGCGGCAGGAGACTGAGATGAATACGGACGCTTTCCCCCGGACCGGCCCGCGCGTGATGGGGCGCGCGACCCTGTGGTTCCTTCTGGCGTTGGCCACCCTGGCCGTGGCGGTGACGGCGCTGTCGCCAGACCTTGGCGCGGGCCTGATGTCGACCTCGTTCGTCAAGACGCTGGGCAAGACCCTGTGCCTGTGTCTGGCCGCATTGGCGATGGATGTCGTCTGGGGCTATACCGGCATCCTGTCCTTGGGTCACATGGCCTTTTTCGCCATTGGCGGCTATATGATCGGCCAGTGGCTGATGTATGCGCGGACCGAGGAAATCGTTGTCCAGTCGCTGGTCACCTCGCCCATTCCACCGACGGCCGAGGAGGTGACGCAGGGCGTCGCCACCCAGATTTTCGGCGTGGTCGGGTCGTCGGACATGCCGCTGATCTGGTCCTTTGCCCATTCGCTGCCGCTGCAGCTCGCGCTGGTCGTGCTGGTGCCGGGGCTTTTGGCGCTGGTCTTTGGCTGGCTGGCGTTCCGGTCCCGTGTGACCGGCGTCTATCTGTCGATCCTGACTCAGGCGATGACGCTGGCCCTGTCGCTGTACCTTTTTCAGAATGATAGCGGGCTGCGCGGCAACAACGGCCTTTCGGGGTTGCAGAACCTGCCGGGGATGGCGGCCAGTTCGCAGGATAGGGTATCCTTGGCCTTCTTCTGGGCGTCGGCCCTGGCCCTGGGCTGTGGTTATGTCCTGTTGACCTGGGCCACCAGCGGCAAGTTCGGGTCGGTCCTGCGCGCCATCAGGGATGACGAGGCGCGGGTGCGGTTCCTGGGCTATCCGGTCGAGGGGTACAAGCTCTTTGTCTTTGCCGCGACAGCGGTGATCTCTGGGCTGGCGGGCGCGCTTTATTACCCGCAGGCGGGCATCATCAACCCCGCGGAACTGGCGCCCATCGCCTCGATCTATCTGGCGGTCTGGGTGGCGATCGGCGGGCGCGGGCGGCTTTATGGGTCGGTGATCGGCGCGGCCTTTGTCTCGCTTTTGTCCAGCTGGTTCACCGGCGGGCGGGCGCCCGCGATTGATCTGGGCTTTTACCGGATCGACTGGGTGGACTGGTGGCAGGTGCTTCTGGGTCTGTCGTTCGTCGTGGTCACGCTGACGGCGCCCAAGGGGATCGGCGGCCTGTTCGACCGGCTTGGTGGGTTGCATACGCCCGACCGCAAGGGGGCGCCGCTTGGCCCCGATCAGGGCGCGCTGCAGGAAAGCGAGGCGGTGGAATGACGGCTTTGTTGGAAGTGTCGGGCGTTTCGGTTGCCTTTGACGGGTTCAAGGCGATCAACAACCTGTCCTTTTCCATCGGACCGGCCGAATTGCGCGCCGTGATCGGGCCGAACGGCGCGGGCAAGACCACCTTCATGGATATCGTCACCGGCAAGACCCGGCCCGACAGCGGGACGGTCATCTGGGGGCCAAAGGGCCGGTCGCTTCTGGGGATGAACGAGGCGGCGATCGCCCGCATGGGCATCGGCCGCAAGTTCCAGCGCCCGACCGTGTTCGAAGACCAGACGGTGGCCGAAAACCTGACGCTGGCGATCCGCTCGGCGCGGGGGGCACTGGCGGCGCTTTTGTTCCGCGTGACCCCCGAGGTTCGGGCGCGGGCGCTTGATCTGGCGGGGCAGGTCGGGCTGGCGGGGCAGCTGGCGCGCAAGGCGGGCGAACTGTCGCATGGCCAAAAGCAATGGCTGGAGATCGCCATGCTGTTGGCGCAGGAACCGTTGCTTTTGTTGGTCGATGAACCTGCCGCCGGCATGACCCTGGCCGAACGCGAGCGCACGACCGAGATGCTGGTCGATATCGCCAGGACCCGCGCGGTGGTGGTGGTCGAGCATGACATGGAGTTCGTGCGCCGTCTGGACTGCCGGGTCACGGTGCTGCACGAAGGGTCGGTTCTGGCCGAAGGGTCGCTGGATCACGTGACCAGAAACCCGGCGGTGATCGACGTTTATCTGGGGCGGGGATGATGCTGGAGACCAAGGGGCTGACGCTGCATTACGGCGGATCGCAAATTCTGCATGGCATAGATTTCAGAGCGCAAGCGGGCGAGGTGACCTGCATCCTTGGCACCAATGGCGTGGGCAAGACCTCTTTTCTGAAGGCGCTGGCGGGCACCCATCCCCGGTCCGGCGGCCAGGTCCGGCTGGCGGGGCAGGACCTGCCGCGCCTGTCGCCGCAGGATATGGCGGCGCGCGGGCTGGCGGTGGTGCCGCAGGGGCGGATGATCTTTCCCCTGCTGACGGTGCGGGAAAATCTGGAAACCGCCTTTGCGGTTCTGCCAAAGGCTGATCACCGCGTACCGGACGAGATTTATGACCTTTTCCCGGTGCTGAAGGACATGGCCCGCCGCCGTGGCGGTGATCTCTCGGGTGGTCAGCAACAGCAACTGGCCATCGCCCGCGCGATGCTGATGCGGCCCAAGGTCCTGCTGTTGGACGAACCGACCGAGGGGATTCAGCCCAACATCATCCAGCAGATCGGCCGGGTCATCACCTATCTGAAGGACAGGGGCGACATGGCCATCGTGCTGGTCGAGCAATATTTCGACTTTGCCTATGGGCTGGCCGACCATCTTTATGTCTTCAAGCGCGGAACCGTGGCCCTGTCGGGCCGCAAGGACGCGCTGTCGCGGGACGAGTTGCGGGCCTCGGTCTCGGTCTGAGGTTCCCCTCGGCGCGGGTCATCTGCACAGGATCTGCACATCTGCCCCGAAGGGTCTGCACGGGCCTTCTGTCAGTCTGGCGGTGATCGCTGACTGACAGGAGCATTTGGAATGATGGACATCTTCACGACACGCGGCGTCCCGCAATCAATCGTGCATGACGGATGGTGGCTGGGGGCGGATGACCCGCCAGTGGGACAGTCGCCGGTTGGTGCCGCCGAGGAAGGCCCTGCCTCCCGCGTGGCTCGGGTTCTCTTGCTGGTCGCATTGGCCGATCTGTTGTTCTGGCGCCATGCACCGGGTCTGTCACTGGCGGTTTTTGCGCTGGCGATCCTGCTGGCCGCAGGCGCCGCTCGTCATCCGCACCGCACTCTGCTGGCGCCAGTCGCGATGGTTCTGATTGGCGCGGCGCCGGTCATTGACTATGTTCAGCCCCTGTCGCTGGCCTTTCTGGTGGCGGGGCTGACGGCGGCCCTGATCCGATTGAATCATGCCGATGCCGGGATGGTGCGGATTGCCCTTGGCATCCCGGTGGTTTTGCACCGCCTGCCCTTGGCATGGCTTGGACTTCTGCGCCCGCGCCGTTTGCGGCGGGTCCTGCCGGTGCTGGGGCCCGGTCTCTGGCTACGGGACTGGGCCATTCCTGTGGGCGGGGGGCTGGTCTTTGCCGCCTTGTTGATGGATGCAAACCCGGTTCTGGCGCGGCTTGTGTCTGTCCGGCTGGACCTGTGGCAGATGGTCGAGCGTGTGATGTTCTGGGCAGGCATGGCGCTTATCGTGACGCCGTTCCTGGCCACCGATCTGCCGCTTGGTCCCGCGCCGCAACCGGCCCTGCAGCTGCGTGTGCCGGGGATCAACGCCCGCTCGGTTCTGCGGGCGCTTGTTCTATTCAACGCGATGATCGGTGTACAGATGGGCACCGATGCCGCGATCCTGATCGGGGGGGCGGCGCTGCCGCCGGGGATGGGTCATGCCGAATATGCCCACCGGGGCGCCTATCCTTTGCTGGCGACTGCGATCCTGGCCGGGGCCTTCGCACTGGCTGCGCGGCCCTTTTTGCACGAACACCGGCTAATCCGGCCCCTGCTTCTACTGTGGCTTTTGCAGAATATCATTCTGTGCGGGGCGGCGGCCCTGCGGCTTGACCTTTATATCGGCGCCTATGGGCTGACCTATCTGCGGGTCTATGCGCTGATCTGGATGGGGCTGGTGGCGGCGGGTCTGATGCTGATCGGCTGGCAATCGGTGCGCGGGCATGGCATGGGCTGGCTGGCCTTGCGCTGGGCTGTTCTGGGGGCGGGGACGCTTTACGCCTGCAGCTTTGTCAATTTCGCCGGAATCATCGCGGCCCGGAACCTGACGCAGGCGGGGGCTGACCTGGTCTATGTCTGCGATCTGGGGCCGATGGCGTCTGGGGCGGTCTATCAGCGGCTGGCCGTGGCCCGGGTCACAGAAGTAACGGCCGACGATATCTGGCGCTGCCCGGCGCTTGGGGTTCCGCGGACAGCAGGCTGGCGCGAATGGGGGTTCCGCAGCTGGCGTGTGGCCCGTAAGGTTCGGGGTGTGTTCGCCGCCGGGTACCCGCAATGAAGATACTGATCGTCGACGACGATCCGCGCCTGCGCGATCTGGTCAGGCTGGCGCTGGAACGGGCGGGCCATACGGTCACGACCGCCGCCGATGGCCAGTCCGCCCTGACCCAGGCGGCGCGGGCAGCGCCGGACCTGATCGTGCTGGATATAGGCCTGCCGGAAATGGACGGGTTCGACGTATGCCGCCGCATCCGCGCCCGATCAGAGGTGCCGATCCTGTTCCTGACCGCCCGCGACGACGAGATTGACCGCGTGCTGGGGCTGGAGATCGGCGCGGATGACTATGTGACCAAGCCCTTCAGCCCGCGCGAACTGGTGGCGCGGGTCAAGGCGATCCTGAAGCGGACGGCGGGGCCGGTGGCGGCGCCCGCGCTGACTGCGGGGGGGCTGGCGCTGGACACGGCGGCGCGGACCTGCCGACTTAATGGCACGGCGCTGGATATGACTGCGACTGAGTTCCGTCTGTTGGCCCGGCTGATGGAGCAGCCAGGGCGGCTGGTGCCGCGCGGGGTTCTGATCGCGGCTTTGTGGGGGGCGCAAAGTGCGGTGTCGGACCGGACGCTGGACAGTCATTTGCGCAACCTGCGCCGTAAGCTGGCGGCGGCGGGAGGTGGCCAGATGATCGAGACGCGGCATGGTCAGGGGATCAGGCTGGGGGTTGCGCCATGAACCGCCGCTGGCGCCCGTCACTGGCGCTGGTGCTGGGCGGCGGGCTGGCGGGGACGCTGGCCCTCTCACTGGCCGGGCTGGTGGCGCTGCGCTATCTTGGTCCCGCCATCGGCTTTCGCACAGCGGCCCTGGCGCTTGGCGCGGCGATAACGGCGGCCACAATCGTGCTGGGCTGGCTGATGATCCGCCTGCTGCTGCGGCCGATCCGGGCGCTCGAACAATATGCAAAGGCGCAAGAACAGGCCGCTCCGCCGCCGCCGCCCCGTCATTTCGGCACGCGCGAACTGCATGTCACCGCCCGGCAGGTCATCGCCATGGCCGAAGCGCTGAGTGACCGTGAGGCGACGATCCGCGCCTTTACCGACCATGTGACCCACGAGCTGAAGACGCCTGTCTCGGCGATCCGGGCAGCGGTGGAACTGATCGAGGATGGTGGGACCTTGCCCGATACGGACCGCCATCTGCTGGCGCAGATCGACAGTGCCCGCCAGCAGATGGAGGCGCAGCTTGCCGCTTTGCGTGCCGCCGCGCGCGCGCGCGAGGTGCGCTATCTGGGGCAGTCCTGTCTGGCGGATATTCTGCCTGGCCTTGTCGCCGCCCATCCGACCCTGACCTTTGACGTCAAGGGCGACCGGGTCGCCATTCCGATTGCCGCCGATGGCCTGGCGATGGCCCTGCATCAGTTGGCGCAGAATGCCGCTGATCATGGGGCGCGAACCCTGCGGGTCAGTGTCGATCAAGGCGGGCAGGGGTGTGATCTTCATGTCGGCGACGACGGGCGCGGCATATCGGCGGGCAATGCACCGCGTATCTTTGACCCGTTCTTTTCCACGCGACGCGATCAGGGTGGCACGGGTATGGGGCTGACTGTCGTGCGGACATTGCTGCAGGCCCACCGGGCCGATATCCTGTTGGTGCCGGGGGAAACCGGTGCAACCTTTCGGCTGAACTTCCGGGCGCAGGGATCATAAGGCGCGATGCGGCCGACGGTCACCCCTGCAGGTGCTGCAGACCAAGGACTGCGGCGCCGACAAGGCCGGGTTCTATGGCACATTC
>CAZKJZ010000049.1:0-15972 GCA_964553145.1 uncultured Frigidibacter sp.
GGTGAATCCACTTTGCCGCAGTTCGGGCACCTTGACCCTTTCGGTGGGTAAAATGTCGTTTGGGCCTTTGACAGGTCGCCCGGCAGCGCGCATGAGAAGGTAGGTTTCACCACCCGCCCCTGGACTTCGATGCAGATTTACCTGCCCATCGCCGAGGTATCCGTGAATGCCTTCGTGCTTTTCGGGCTCGGGGGGATCGTCGGCATGCTGTCGGGCATGTTCGGTGTCGGCGGCGGGTTTCTGATCACACCCTTGCTGTTCTTCATCGGCGTGCCGCCGACGGTGGCGGTGGCGACGGGCGCCAATCAGGTTGTTGCCTCGTCCGTGTCCGGGGTGCTGGCGCACCTGAAGCGCAAGACGGTCGATCTGCGCATGGGGCTGGTGCTGCTGGCCGGGGGCATGAGCGGATCGGCGGTCGGCATCTGGCTGTTCAACCTTTTGTCGCGGATGGGGCAGATCGATCTGACGGTGCAGCTTTGCTATGTGCTGTTTCTGGGGTTCGTCGGGTTGATGATGCTGCAGGAAAGCCTGCGGGCGCTGATGCGGTCGGGCCGCCCTGGCACGATCAAGCGCCATCAGCACAACTGGGTTCACCGCCTGCCGCTGAAGGTCAAGTTCCGCACCTCGGGCCTTTATATCAGTCTGATCCCGCCACTGATGGTCGGCTTCTCTGTCGGCATTCTGGCGGCGATCATGGGGGTCGGTGGCGGGTTCCTGATGGTGCCCGCGATGATCTACATTCTGGGGATGCCGACCAAGGTCGTCGTCGGCACATCGCTGTTCCAGACGATCTTTGTCACGGCCTTCACCACCTTCATGCATGCGCTGACCAACCATTCGGTCGACATGCTTTTGGCGCTGATGCTGATCCTGGGCGGGGTTATCGGCGCGCAGGTGGGGGCGCGGCTGGCGGGGCGGCTGAAGGCGGAACAACTGCGGGTTCTGCTGGCCCTTCTGGTTCTGTCGGTCAGTCTGCGGCTGGCCTGGGGGCTGCTGATCCGGCCGGACGAGCTTTTCTCGATCGCGGCAGCGGGACACGGCTGATGCGGCGGCACCTGATCCCCCTTGCCCTGCTGATCGGCGCGCTGGGCGTCGGCCCCACCCATGCGCGGGAAGAGGTGGTGGCGGGCCTCAGCCAGCATCAGGTCGAGATCACGGCAGACTTCCGCGGGTCCGACATTCTGATCTATGGCGCGGTGCGGCGGGAAGAGCCGGTTCCGGCGGGCAAGCCCCTCGATGTGATCATCACGCTCGAGGGCCCCTCTGCCGAGGCGCAGGTGCGGCGCAAGTCGCGGGTCTTTGGTCTTTGGATCAATACCGAACAGGTCGTGGTCGATGCGGCGCCCAGCTTTTACGCGGTGGCGACGACCGGCCCCTTCAGCCGGATCATCTCGGACACCGAGGACCTGCGGCAGGCGATTTCCATCCCCCGCGCGATCCGGTCGGTGGGGGCGCCGCAGAATGTGCAGGACCCGGGCAGCTTTCCGCAGGCGCTGATCCGGCTGCGGCAGGGGGCGGATGTCTATCGGCTGGCCGAAGGGTCGGTGTCGCTGAAGGACGATACCTTGTTTCGCACCGATATCACCCTGCCCGCCAATCTGGTCGAGGGGCCCTATAAGGTGCGCTTTTACCTTCTGCGCGACCGGGCGGTGATCAGCGACTACAGTCAGACGATCTTTGTGCGCAAGGTCGGACTGGAACGCTGGCTGTTCCGCCTGTCACAGGATCACGCGGCGCTTTATGGCCTTCTGTCGCTGGCGCTGGCGGCGGCGCTGGGATGGCTGGCCTCGACCCTGTTCCGGCTGGCGGGGCGGTAGGGGCAGGCAGGTTCCTACCACTCGCTTTCCAAAGCCCGAGGCCGTCGCCTCGGGCGCCGCGACCCGCTCGCGCAGAACCGTCCACGTGGCGATAGCCGCGTGGACAGCGCCCGCCCACCGGGCGGCGGGCGCATTCGCGCCCACCTGGGCGGGCACTGTCCACGCCCAATCGTCCGGTTCTGGGGATGGCCCCTTGGCCTGCGCTTGCGCTCCGGCCAACGGACCGGGTGACGTTCCACTGGAACGCCCCCTGATCGGTCCGGGAAGGAAGAGTGCCGGTCCGGACCGTTAACCCCGCCCCAGACCCGACCGCAGGTCGGCGGGGCGGATGGCGCCGGTCAGGAGGGCGGCCATGCCATAGGCGGCCAGTCCTGACAGGCACAGGGCAGCCAAAGCGAGGTAGCGGTGGCCCTGCGGTTGAAGCTGATCGGCCAGAAGCGTGGCCATGCCCCACAGAAAGAGGCCCATCAGGGCCGAGGCAAGGATGATCCGCGGCAGGCGGGCCTTCAGCCGGTCGTCCATGCGGGCGGCGTCCCCCATATGGCGGCAGCCCCACCAGAGCTGCGCGGTCATGATCCAGCCCGACAAAGTCGTCGCCAGCGCCGCCGCGACAAAGCCGATGAACGGTGCAAGGCCGATGGCGATCGCGGCATTGGCGATCATCGACCAGACCGCATAGGTGAAGGGGGTACGCGTATCCTCGCGCGCGAAATAAAGGGGCTGTAGCACCTTTTGCAGCACGAACCCCGGCAGGCCCGCGCCATAGACGGCCAGGGTCAGGGCGGTGGGCCAGCGGTCCGCCGCCGTGAATGCCCCGCGTTCATAAAGGACCGAGATCAGCGGCACGGCGATGACCATCAGCGCAACGGCGGCGGGCACGGTCAGGAACAGGGCAAATTCGGTCGCGCGGGAAAACTGGTGGCGGCTGCCATCGATATCCCCGGCCTTCAGCCGCCGCGACAGGTCGGGCAGAAGGACGATGCCGATGGCAATGCCAACCGTACCCAGCGGCAGCTGATAGAGCCGGTCGGCATAGTTCAGCCAGGCAATGGCCCCGTCGAAATAGCTGCCGACCTGACGGCCGACCAGAAGGTTCACCTGCACCACCCCGCCCGCCAGCACCGAGGGCAACGCGATGGTCAGAAGCCGCTTGAGGTCGGGCGTGAACCGGGGGCGGCGGAAATAAAGCGGATAGCCCATGCGCCAGGCGGCGATCCAGACCAGCGCCAGCTGGGCCACGCCGGTCAGTGGCGTCGACCAGGCCAGGGCCAGCCCCATGTCCCAGCCCGCATGATGGGCATAGGCCATGACGGCCAGAAAGATCAGGTTCAGAAGGACCGGCGCCGCCGCCGCCGCCGTGAACCGCCCGCCCGCATTCAGAAGGCCCGACACCAGCGCGGTCAGCGAGATGAAGAAGATATAGGGAAAGCAGATATTGCCATAGGTGATGGCCAACCCCAGCCGTTCGTCACTGGCAAAGCCGCCCGCCATGGCCAGGACCAGCCAGCGCATGCCGACCATCGCCACCAGCGAAAAGAGTGCCACCACCAGCGCCAGCCCGGTAAAGGCCTCTTCGGCAAAGCGCCGTGCATCGTCGCCGCTTTCCAGCTTCTTGGAAAACATCGGCACAAAGGCCGTGTTGAACGCGCCTTCGGCGAAAAAACGGCGGAACATGTTCGGCAGGGAAAAGGCGACCATGAATGCCTCGGCCACCGGGCCGGTGCCCAGGTAGCTGGCGATCTGCACGTCGCGCGCAAAGCCCGCAACGCGGGACAAAAGCGTCCAGGCCCCGACGGTCAGGAAACCTTTCACAAGTCGTATTGGTTTCATCAGCTGGCTGCCCGTTCCGCCCCTTCGGCGATTGCCATGCGCAATTTCCGTTCCAGCGTTTCCTGCTTCAGCTTGTTGTGCAGTTTCAAGCCGAACATGTCCTTGACGTAAAAGGAATCGACCACCTGCGCCCCATAGGTCGCGATCACGGCGCTGGCGATATAGATATTGTTGGCCGCCAGCGTCCGTGTCAGATCATAGAGGAGCGCCGGGCGGTCGCGGGTATCGACCTCGATGATCGTATAGATGTCGGACCCTTCGTTGTCGAAGGTGATATGGGTCGGAAAGCGGAACTCGCGCTGGCTTTTCTTGATCTTGTCACGTTCCTTCAGCGCGTCCCGGGCCACGACCTCGCCCTTCAGAATCCGGTCGATCGTCTGTTTCAGGCGGGGAATGCGGGCCGGGTCATAGGGGCGGCCATCGCTGTCCTGCACCCAGAAAACGGCAGTCGCATAGCCGTCCTTGGACGTATAGGTGCGCGCATCGACGACATTGGCCCCCGACAGGGCCAGCGCGCCCGACAAACGCGAGAAGATGCCGGGGTGATCATCCAGCGCAAAACAGGCGCGGGTCGCGTCGCGGTCATGGTCGGGTTCGATGTCGAACCGGATCTCGTCCTTGGGGATGTCCTTCAAAAGCCGGGCAAAGATCAGCTGCGCCTCGGTCGACAGGCCCTGCCAGTAGGGGTCATAATGCCGCGCGGTTTCGCGGCGAAGGTCGCGGCTGTCCCAGTCGCCCAGCGCCTCGCGCAGGGCGCGCTTGGCCTCGTCGGTGCGGTTTTCGCGGTTCAGATTTTCCAGCCCGTCCTGCAGTGCCACCGCCGTATCGGCATGCAGGCGGCGTAGCAGCATGGCCTTCCAGTTGTTCCAGGTGTTCGGGCCGACACCGCGAATGTCGCAGACGGTCAGAACGGTCAGCAGATCCAGCCGCTTGCGGGTTTTGACCACCTTGGCAAAATCGCGGACCGTACGCGGGTCGCCGATGTCGCGCTTTTGCGCCATGTCGGACATGAACAGGTGATAGCGCACCAGCCATTCGACCGTATCGACCTCGTCCGCGGTCAGGCCAAAGCGGGTGGCAACCCGGCGGGCGATGATGGCGCCCAGGATCGAATGATCCTCGGGGCGGCCCTTGCCGATATCGTGCAACAGAAGCGCGACATAGAGAACCTTGCGGTTCACCCCTTCGTTCAGGATCGACGAGGACAGCGGCAGTTCCTCGATCAGCTCGCCGCGTTCGATCTGCGCCAGGATCGAGATGGTCTGGATCGTATGTTCGTCGACCGTATAATGGTGATAGACGTTGAACTGCATCATCGCCACGATCGGTTCGAATTCCGGCAGGAAGGCCGCCAGAACCCCCAGCTCGTTCATCCGGCGCAAGGCCCGCTCGGGGTTGCCGTGGCGCAAGAGAAGGTCAAGGAAGATGCGGATCGCCTCGGGGTCTTCGCGCATCTCGGTGTCGATCAGACCCAGGTTCGCCGTCACCAGCCGCATCGCATCGGGGTGGATCAGAACGCCGGATCGCAGCGCCTCTTCGAAAATCCGCAACAGGTTCAGCTTGTCACGGACAAAGGCAGCGGGATCGGCCACGGTCAGCCGCCCCCGGTCGATCCGGTAGCCCGCCGGTGTCTTGCGCCGCCGCCGCAAAAGTCCGGCCAGCGAGGCTTCGCGTTTCAGATGCCGCGCCTCCATAGCGGTCAGGAACACGCGCGTCACCTCGCCCACATGGGTCGCATGGCGGAAATAATCCTGCATGAAATGTTCGACCGCGCGCCTGCCGCCTGCATCGCGGTAGCCCATGCGCGCCGCCACTTCGACCTGCAGGTCAAAGGCCAGCTTTTCGGCGGCGCGCCCGGCGATCCGGTGCATGTGGCAGCGCACGGCCCACAGGAAATCCTCGGCCTCGGCGAACTTGCGATATTCCTCGGGGCGAAAGACGCCTTCCTCGACCAGATCCGCGGCCTCGCCCACGCCATGGATATATTTGGCGATCCAATAGAGCGTCTGCAGGTCGCGCAGGCCGCCCTTGCCCTCTTTGACGTTGGGTTCCAGCATATAGCGCTGGCCGCCTTGGCGGCGGTGGCGTTCGGCACGTTCGTCCAGCTTGGCCTCGATGAACTCGCGCCCGGTGGTACGAAAAAGATCGTGGCGCAGCTTGTGGCGCAGCTCGGCCGCCAGCGCCACATCGCCGGTCAGATAACGATGTTCCAGAAGGGCGGTGCGGATGGTGATATCCTCGCGCCCCAGGCGCAGGCAGTCTTTGACCGTCCGGCTGGAATGGCCGACCTTCAGCTTCAGGTCCCACAGGATGTAAAGCATCGATTCAATGACGCTTTCGGCCCAGGGCGTGATCTTCCAGGGCGTCAGGAACAGAAGGTCGATGTCGGAAAACGGCGCCAGCTCCATCCTTCCATAGCCGCCGACGGCCAGAACGGCCAACCGTTCGCCATCGGTCGGATTGGCCAAAGGATGCAGGGTGCCTGACGCCAGCCGGAAGGCCACGGCAATGATGGCGTCGGCCAGCCGGGCACGGGCGCGGACGGTTTCGCGGGCAACGCGCGGCTGGGTGTCAAAGGTGGCTTCGATCCGTTCACCAGCCTCGCGCCGCGCGGCGGCCAGCGCCTGAACGATGATCTGGCGCCGCTCGCGCGGGTCTGCTGCCGCCGCCACCTGCGCGGCAAGTCCCGCCGCGAACCGTTCGGCATCCAGAACCGGATGGTCGAAGGGCCCCGCCGCGCTGACTGCCGCCCGGGCTTGCCTGTGCCTGTCAGAATCCGGCGCCACCAAAGCTCCTGGGGGCGGGGTCGATGATTGTGTACTGGCCGTTGGTGACCTGAGCGATGGCCAGCCCGCGCTGGTTGGTGCCGTCAGGGCGCAGCCGGAAGACGCCGGTGACACCGGCAAAGCCCGCGCCCTGGGTCAGGGCGGCGGCCGAGAACGGGTCGCGGCGGCCCGATTTGACCAGCGCGCCGATGGCGGCGATCCCGTCATAGGCAAGGCCTGCGATCGGATGCGGTGCTTCGCCATAAGCCGCAGAATAGCGGGCCTGGAACTGGGCGGCGAGCGCGGGGTCAGGCAGTGCAAACCAGCCGCCCTGAATGCCCGGAATGGCCAGCGTGGCCGAGGGCACGTCCCATCGCGTCAGGCCCGCATATTGGATCGCCGTGCCCGACAGGCCCGATTCCGGCAGAAGTTGCCCCAGCAGCGGCAAAGCCCCGGCGCTGTCCGCCGTCAAAAACAGCGATGTCGCCCCCGTAGCCCGTGCGGTCGAGGCGATGATCGGCACGGCGGCCGTGACGCCGGGGCCGGAGAATTCGTAAGGAACAGCGCCCACGATCTGCGCGCCCGAACCGCGCACCGCCGCCTCGATCGCGCGCTTGCCAAGATCGCCCTGCGGCGTCTGTTCATGGGCGATCAGGATCTTGCCCTTGCCCTGCCGCCCGGCGAAGGACGCCAGCCGACCCGCTGTATTCTGGAAGGTGGTGCCCAGAACAAAGACATTGCCGCCCGCGATATCGGTGTTGTTCGAGAAGGAGAGGACATTCAGCCCCCGCCCGCGTACCGCCAGACCCGCCGCATTGGCCGAATCGCCAAAGACCGGACCCAAGAGGATCACGGCACCTTCGTCCGCCGCCTGGGTGGCCACGCGCGCCGCCTGCGCGGCATCCGCCCCGGCACTATAGACACGGAGGTCGATCTTGACGCTGCCGCCCAGGTCGGCGATGGCCAGATCGGCCGCCTGCTTCAGATGGCGGGCCAAGACATCATCGCCCGCATTGCCGCTGCCGGTGGGCAGCAGCAGCGCCACCTGCACCGGCGCGCCGGGGTCAAAGGACGGCCCCTGCGACCCGGTCGCGACAGGTTCGCAGGCCGAAAGCCACAGCGCAGCCATCGCCCCGCCCGCAAGTTTCAGTGCCTTGCGGCGGCTACTCAGAACAGGGAACATGGCACATCCTCATCCGGTCGCTGGCATGACTTGGCCTTGGACGGTATGCGGTTCGGGCACGGAAGTAAACGGATGAGCAGGAGGCCGACGATGGGCGCGCGGAAATGAGCGGGGCCAGCGCAAAGCCCGCGCCAGGGCTTTATTTCATCTCGACCCCCATCGGGGCCGCGCGCGATATCACGCTCCGGGCGCTGGATCTCTTGTCCGCCGCCGATGTTCTGGTGGCCGAGGATACGCGCACCCTGCGCCATCTGATGGATATCCACGGGATCGCCCTTGGGGGGCGGCCGCTCTGGTCCTATCACGATCACAGCGGTGCAGAGGTGCGGGCCAGGGTGATGGCGGCCCTGGCCGAGGGCAAGGTCGTTGCCTATGCGTCCGAGGCCGGAACCCCGCTGGTTGCGGACCCCGGCTACCAGCTGGGCCGCGCCGCGATCGGGGCTGGCCATCTGGTGACGGCGGCCCCCGGCCCGTCGGCGGCGATCATGGCGCTGACCGTGTCGGGCCTGCCGTCGGACCGGTTCCTGTTCGCAGGCTTTCCACCCGCCAGCCGCGCCGCCCGCCTGACCTGGCTGGAGGAGTTCACACGCATACCGGCGACGCTGATATTTTACGAGGCACCGGGTCGCATTAACGACCTGTTGGCCGACCTTGTGGCACAGTACGGGGCGAATCGGTCGGGGGCGGTGTGCCGGGAACTGACCAAGAAGTTTGAAGAAGTGGTGCGCGGGCCGCTTGGTGATCTGGCGGCGGCGTTCGCGGACCGTACGGTGAAGGGTGAATTGGTGGTGCTGGTTGACCGGGAAAAGGACCGGGCGGTCAGCGCGGATGACATACGGGCGGCACTGCGGGCCGCGCTGGCACAGATGAAGATGAAGGAAGCGGCGGCAATGGTTGCGGAAACCTACGGATTGTCAAAGCGCGATACCTATCAGATGGCACTGGAACTGGACCGGGAATGAGCGGGCTTGTCTCTTATCACGCCGGTCTGGCCGCCGAGGATCAGGTGGCGCGTCGCTATCAGTCCGCCGGGCTGACGATCGCGGCCCGGCGCTGGCGCGGCCGGTCGGGCGAGATTGATCTGGTGATGCGTCAGGGCCCGGCCATCGTCTTTGTCGAAGTCAAAAAAGCCGACAGTTTTGCGCAGGCGGCCGAACGGCTGTCGGCGGCACAGATGGGGCGCATCTGGAATACCGCCTCTGAATTCATCGGCGGCGAACCTGCGGGGCAAGATACCGAAGTGCGGTTCGACGTGGCGCTGGTCGACGGGCGGGGCTGCATCGACATTGTCGAAAATGCCATAGGGTTCTGAGGGTCATTGCATCGGCCCCGCGCCGCTGCCATCTAGACAGGGCTGTCTGAACGGAGCCCTGCCATGAGCCTGAACGTCGCCATCCAGATGGACCCGATCGGCACCATCAATATCGACGGTGATTCGACCTTTCGCATCGCGCTGGAGGCGCAGGCGCGCGGGCATCGGCTGTTCTATTACACACCCGACCGGCTGGCCTATCGCGAAGGCCGGGTCGTGGCGCGCGGTTGGCCGCTGGAGCTGCGGCGCGAGAAGGGCAACCATTTCACCCTGGGGCCCGAATGTGAGGTCGATCTGGCCGACTGGGATGTGGTCTGGCTGCGGCAGGACCCGCCCTTTGACATGGGCTATATCACCACCACCCATCTTCTGGACATGATCCATCCGAAAACTTTGGTGGTGAATGATCCGTTCTGGGTCAGAAACTCGCCCGAAAAGCTGCTGGTACTGAACTTCCCCGACCTGACCCCGCCCACGCTGATCGCCCGCGATCTGGCGACGATCCGCGATTTCAAACATCGTCACGGCGACATCATCTTGAAGCCGCTGTACGGCAATGGCGGCGCCGGCGTGTTCCGGCTGGACCCGAATGACCGCAATCTCGCCTCGCTGCACGAGCTCTTTACCGGCATCAACCGCGAGCCGCTGATCGCGCAGAAATATGTGCCCGCAGTGACCAAGGGCGACAAGCGCATCATTCTGGTCGATGGCGAGCCGGTCGGCGCCATCAACCGCGTTCCGGCCGAGGGCGAAACACGGTCGAACATGCATGTCGGCGGGCGGCCGGAAAAGGTGGGCCTGACCCCGCGCGATCTGGAGATCTGCGCCGCCATCGGCCCGACCCTGCGCGACAAGGGCCAGATTTTCGTCGGCATCGACGTGATCGGCGACTGGCTGACCGAAATCAACGTCACCTCGCCCACCGGCATACAAGAGCTGGAGCGGTTCGACGGCACCAACACCGCCGCGAAAATCTGGGAGGTGATCGAGGCGAAGCGCGCCTGATCCCCCCTAGCCTTGCGCGACCTGGCTGAGGCGAAAGCTGACGGCCTCGGCCACATGCGGCTTGCGGACGGCATCTGACCCGGCCAGATCGGCGATGGTGCGCGCCACCCGCAGCACCCGGTGATAGCCCCGCGCCGACAGGCCGAACCGTTCGGCAACCCGCGCCAGAAGATCGCGCCCCTCGGCATCCGGGCTGGCAACCTCCTCCAGCAACTGGCCTTCGGCATCGGCATTGACCCGCGCCGTCGCATGGCCGTCGAACCGTCGCGTCTGCCGCGCCCGGGCATCGGCCACCCGTTCGGCGACCCTGGCCGACCCTTCGCCGCTTTCGGGCAGGTCAAGGTCGGTATAGGCCACGGGCGGAACCTCGACCCTGAGGTCGATCCGGTCCATCAGCGGGCCGGAAATACGGCCCAGGTAATCGTCGCCGCACAGGGGCGCCTTGCCGCAGGCGCGCGCCGGGTCGGTCAGGAAACCGCATTTGCAGGGGTTGGCCGCCGCGACCAGCAGGAACCGGCAGGGATAGCGGATATGGGCGTTGGCGCGGGCCACCACCACTTCGCCCGTCTCGATCGGCTGGCGCAGGGTTTCCAGAACCGCACGGGGAAATTCGGGAAATTCGTCCAAGAACAGGACGCCGTTGTGGGCCAGGCTGATCTCGCCCGGTTTGGCGCCGCGCCCGCCGCCGACGATGGCGGCCATGGATGCCGTGTGATGCGGCTCGCGGAAGGGGCGCGCGCGGCTGATGCCGCCTTCGTCCAAAAGGCCCGACAGCGAATGGATCATCGAGGTTTCCAGCGCCTCGACCGGGGTCAGAGGCGGCAGGATGCCGGGCATCCGGGCGGCCAGCATCGACTTGCCCGACCCCGGTGTGCCGACCATCAACAGATGGTGGCGCCCGGCCGCCGCGATTTCCAGCGCCCGTTTGGCGCGTTCCTGACCCTTGACATCGCGCAGGTCGCGCCCGCCTTCGGCCCGCATCACCTCGCCGGGGCGGGCGGGGATCAGGGGCGACTGGCCTGTAAAGTGGCGCAGCACATCGGCCAGAGTTCCCGCGGCAAAAACCGGCGTTGCGCCAACCCAGGCCGCCTCTGGCCCCGAGGCGCGGGGGCAGACCAGCGCCTTTTCCTCGGCCGCCGCGGCCATGGCGGCGGGCAGGGCGCCCATGACCGGCACCAGCCGCCCGTCCAGCGACAATTCGCCCAGCGCCACCACCCCTTCGACCTCTTCCCCCGGCAGCATGTCGATGGCGGCCAGAAGGGCAAGCGCGATCGGCAGGTCGAAATGCGATCCTTCCTTGGGCAGGTCGGCCGGCGACAGGTTCACCGTGATCCGCTTCGACGGGAGCGCGACCGACAGCGCCGTCAGGGCGGCCCGCACCCGGTCGCGCGCCTCGCTGACCGCCTTGTCGGGCAGGCCGACCACCTGAAAGGCGGGCATGCCCGGTGCCACGGCGCATTGCACCTCGACAATCCGCGCCTCGACCCCTTCGAAAGCGACCGTGTAGGTCCGCGATACCATCTGCCACTCCTTCAGATGGTTAACGGAATATGGGGCAGGCGTTTAAGAAGGGTTAACGCCACCGCAGACCGGGCAGTCGGGGCGCCGCTGGGCGGTGATCCGGCGGGTTTCGCCCCAAAGCCCGTCATAGATCAGAAGGGCACCGCGCAGGGTCGCCCCGGCTCCGGTCAGATGTTTCACCGCCTCCAGCGCCATCATCGCGCCGAGGACGCCGGGCAGGGGTGCGACCACCCCCGCCTCGGCGCAGGACGGGGCCAGGCCGGGGGCGGGGCGTTCGGGGAACAGGCACTGATAGCAGGGGCCGCCTGCGGCAGGGTGATAAAGGCTGATCTGCCCTTCCCACTGGGTGATTGCCGCCGAGATCAGCGGCCTTTCCGCCGCCACGCACAGGCGGTTGACCAGATAGCGCGTGTCGAAATTGTCCGACCCGTCCAGAACCAGATCATGGTCTGCAACCAGCGCCGCATCGCCCTGACCGAACCGCCGCGCAATCGGCTCCACATCGACATGCGGGTTCAGGCCCCGCATCGCGGCGGCGGCAGAGGCCGCCTTGCCCTGACCCAGCCGCGCCTCGCTATGGATGATCTGGCGCTGCAGGTTCGACAAAGCGACATGATCGTCATCCATCAGCGTGATCCGTCCCACCCCCGCCGCCGCCAGATACAAAAGCGCGGGCGAGCCCAGTCCCCCCGCACCGACCACCAGCACCCGCGCCTGTTTCAGCCGCCTTTGCCCCGGCCCGCCGATTTCGCGCAGGACGATATGGCGGGCATAGCGGTCGATCTCGGCCGCACCAAAGACGGGCTGCGGCGGCGCCTCGACCGGGCGCGCCCGAGCGCGCGCCCAGACCAGCGCCCGCCGATAGGCCAGAACCACGCAAGCGATCAGAAGGGGCAGCGCCCATGCGCGCATGTCGCCGCCCACCGCGCGGACCAGACCAGTGCCTGCGGGCAGGGCCAGATGGGTGGCAATGGCCCCCAGATCCAGAGCCAGAAGGCCCAACCAGACCTGACGCGACCGCAGACGCAGGATCAATGCCCAGGCCAGCCAGGCCGCGCCAAGGACGACAATGATCATGACCGCCCCGTCGAGCCGAAGCCACCCGCGCCGCGTGCCGTATCGCCCAGCCGGTCCACCAGCGCGAACCCCGCCTGCACCACCGGCGCCACGATCAGCTGCGCGATCCGGTCGCCATGACCAATCATGAACGGCTCGGCCCCAAGGTTGATCAGCAGCACCCCCAGCGGCCCGCGATAATCGCTGTCGATGGTGCCGGGCGTGTTTGGCAGTGAAATCCCATGTTTCAGCGCCAGCCCCGACCGGGGACGAATCTGGATCTCATAACCATGGGGAATTTCGACCCTAAGGCCGGTCGGCACCACCCGCCGTTCCATCGGCTGCAGGGTGACGCCCGCCGCGCGCTGATCGTCGGGCAGGTTCGCGCGCACATCCGCGCCGGCGGCCCCTGCCGTTTCATAGGCAGGCAGCGGCACGGCAGGGTCGGCCCAATCCTCGCGCAGAACCCGGATCACCGGCACCATGGCTGCCCTTTCATTGTGGTCCAAATATCCCCGCCGGAGGCTTCCGCACCCGCCATCAGCGCAAGGCCAGGGCGATGCGCTGGGCCAGCCGCCGCGCCACCTCGTCCTTGGGCAGGCGCGGCCAGTCCTCGGCCCCGTCGCCCGTGATCAGCGTCACCGCATTCTCGGTCCCGCCCATGATGCCGGTGGCGGGGCGCACATCATTGGCGACGATCCAGTCGCAGCCCTTGCGGGCCCTTTTCGCGCTGGCATGGGCCAACACATCGTCGGTTTCGGCGGCAAAGCCGACCACCAGCCCCGGGCGCCCGGCACCCATGCGCGACACGGCGGCCAGAATGTCGGGATTTTCAGCGAACTCCAGCGCCGGGGCCTTGCCCGTGCCATCCTTCTTCAGCTTCGATCCGCTGGCATTGGCGACCCGCCAGTCGGCGACGGCGGCGGCAAAGACTGCGGCATCGGCAGGCAGCGCCTCCTCGACCGCGGCCAGCATCTGCCGGGCGGTCTCGACCGGCACGACATGCACCCCCGCCGGGGGGGGCACGCTGGCCGGGCCAGTCACGAACGTGACCCGCGCGCCCAGATCGCGCAGTGCGATTGCCAGCGCGGTGCCCTGCGCACCCGAAGACCGGTTGGCGATATAGCGCACCGGGTCGATCGGTTCATGTGTGGGGCCGGAGGTGACGATGACATGCCTGCCCTGCAACGGCCCTTCGCCCAGCGCGCGGGCCACCGCCTCGACAATCTCCAACGGTTCGGCCATGCGGCCCGGCCCATATTCGCCGCAGGCCATGTCGCCTTCATTCGGACCGGCAAACAGGACCCCGTCGGCATGCAGTTGGGCGATATTACGCTGCGTCGCCGGATGCAGCCACATCCGCACATTCATCGCGGGCGCGATCAGCACAGGCTTGTCGGTGGCTAGAAGCAGGGTCGAGGCCAGATCGTCGGCATGCCCCCCCGCCATTTTCGCCATCAGATCCGCCGTCGCAGGCGCCACAACCACCAGATCGGCGGCGCGCGACAGTTCGATATGGCCCATCTCGGCCTCGTCCGTCAGGTCGAAAAGATGGCGGTGGGCCCTGACCCCCGCCAGGGCGCCGACCGACAAAGGCGTCACGAATTCCTCGGCCGCGCGGGTCAGGACCGGCGTCACCGTTGCGCCCCGTTCGCCGAGCCGCCGGATCAGGTCCAGCGCCTTATAGGCGGCGATACCGCCACCGATGATCAACAGAATGCGCTTGTCCCGCAGCATCGCCCGCTCCGCTTGTCCCCGACAAAGGTAGGGCCAGCCGCCGGTGGTGGCAAGGTGGCCAGGTCAGGCGGGCTGCAGCTCGCCCCGTTCGGCCTGGGTCATCTGGCGGCGTTTTTCGGCGATCATGCCGGCGATGCGGCCCATGGCCACGCCGCGCATGAAGAGGCTGGCGGGCAGAAAGGCCCAGGCGGCCATGGTCCAGATCAAAGTATGCGGGCTTTCCAGCGTGATCGGCGAAAAGCTGGTCGAGGCCATCTTGACCATCGCCGGAATGATGAAGGGCAGAAGGAAGCCCAGCGCGATATTGAACCGCGCATCGCGATTCAGACGCTCGACCACATCGCCGCCGGTTGTCGGGTCGAAGGTCGGCAGGTTCACCCAGACATTGAACGTCACCATGCTGTTCGGCCAGCCCAGCACCCGCATCACCAGAACAAAAATCACCAGCGTCAGAAGCGAGATCATATAGCTGATCCCCGCCGCAGTCCTGACCAGCGCCAGATGGGTGGCGTCCGTTCCGTCGGGCAGCATCAGAAGAACCAGCCGCACGGGGCTATAGGGCACATCGATCGCCGCCCCCAGCTTGACCCCCACCGCATTGACGAAACTGGCCAGCGTCGAAGGATCATCCTGCCCCCGCGCGATCGAGGACAAAAGCACGACCGTGGCCAGCAGGGACAGATAGCGCAGCCGGTTGAAGGGCGGCGCATCGCGGAACTCGACCAGTCCGGGATAGACCGAGGCATATTCGAAAAAGGTCAGGGCGGCGGCGAACAAAGCCACAAGCGCCACGATCTGGCTGGTGTCACTGCTGATGCCCGGCAGCATCAGCGACGGCACGGCGATGAGGATCATCACCAGAATGCCGCGCACGAATGCGCCTGTCAGTTGCGAAACCACTGCCTATGCCCTCAACCCGGCCGGTCGCGATACGATGCCGCGGACCTGTTCCACTGCCGACCGCCCGATTGTGGCGGCCTGCCTTATTCTTGCCACAGTTTTGCCCATATTCGTTCCCCCAGGCAACCATTGGCTCAGATAGAAAGCGCTAAGCGGGCCTTTTTGTGGTGAAACTGGTGCCTCACCGCATCAAATTGGCAGCCAAAATCCGCCCAAACTAAGGCAGGAAAAAGGCCGCCCCAAGGGGCGGCCCAACATATGGTGGTTTGGCCGGGATCAGACCCAAGGACGCGATTGTGCCAGCGTCTTTTCGAAGCTGTCGATCGACGCCACTTTTTCCAACGACAGGCCAATATCGTCCAAACCGTTCAACAGACAGTGTTTCTTGAACGGATCAATCTCGAATCGGAACTGCTGCCCGTCCGAGGCGCTGACCGTCTGGGCGGGCAGGTCGATGCTGATGCGGGCATTGGCGCCCTTTTGCGCATCAGCCATCAGATGGTCGACCGCCTCTTGCGGCAGGACGACCGGCAGGATGCCGTTCTTGAAGCAGTTGTTGTAGAAGATATCGGCGAACGAGGTCGAGATGACCGAGCGGATGCCGAAATCCAAAAGCGCCCAGGGCGCGTGTTCGCGCGACGAGCCGCAACCGAAATTGTCGCCCGCCACGATGATTTCAGCCGTGCGATAGGCTGGCTGGTTCAGGACAAAGCCCGGAATTTCCTGCCCGTCCTGGGTAAAGCGCATCTCGTCAAACAGGTTCGCCCCCAGCCCCGACCGCTTGATGGTCTTCAGGAACTGCTTGGGGATGATCATGTCGGTGTCGATATTGACCAGCGGCATGGG
>CAZKJZ010000050.1:0-15441 GCA_964553145.1 uncultured Frigidibacter sp.
CCATAGGCGCTGGCCGGGATCACCACGAAATTCAGAAATGCGACAAGCGCGTTCAAAAGGTCCACTCAGTTTCCTCCTGCAAAGGCCGGGCCAATGTCGCAGGTGCCCTCGGTAATCGGCTCGGAAGTGGCCGGAATCATTGATGCTGATTCGAAATGCCCGTTCCGATCAATATCGATGTGCTCCCCGGACCCGCCGTCAAATGTGAAGCGTTCTCCGGAAGGAGTCTTCGTTCGAACAAAGCAGGTCAACGCATCTGATCCGCTCGGGTTAAAACAAGCCAAGCCGTCCGAGTCAGTGTGAAGCCAGAAATCCTCGCCGGAGGTCTTGTCAGTGCAATGTGCAATAAGGCCTTTTCGATTGGCCGGAAGCGAATAATACCTTTTCTCTTCGTCCGAGTAGATGATGCCAGGAACAAGCGACCATCCCAGCGTCACATTGGTCGGATCAAAGCAATATCCCGATGACTTTGCCTGTGCCTTTCTTCCGTCAATGCTGACCTGGCGCTCGTAGGCAAAGGCCCGCTGCTGAAACGCATCATCGGAAGGCATTGTAGTCGGCGTCGAGGGTGACGCTGTCGCTATCCGAAGACTGGCCGGTTTGCCTCCCTCCGTTTCCCAGACATAAAGATCGTCGCCGGTGGCAGGGTCCTGATGATGCTTGGCGACGTCGAACACGGCTTTCGACGTGAACACAGAATCGTAAGTTCCAAGCTCGATCCGGTCTCGACGTCGGCCGGCAGTGATGACGATCACCAACCGGCGCGCCTTGTTCTCGGGCTTGCTGCAGACCCCGTCGATACATTGCAGGTCTGTGCCACAAAGCAGCTCTTTGTCACCCGCGTCTGCCGACGCGGCGACAGTCATGAGAATGGGCAGACAAAGGCGAGTTGCACGTAGGTCCATCCCCTCAGCCCCCCAAAAACGTCCGCCGCACCTCGGGGTCGGCCATCAGGGCCGCACCCGTGTCGGTGAACCGGTTGGCGCCCTGCACCAGAACATAGCCGCGGTCGGCGATCTCCAGCGCCTGGCGGGCATTCTGTTCGACCATCAGGATGGAAATGCCGGTGCGCGCCACTTCGATGATCCGGTCGAACAGCTCGTCCATGACGATGGGCGACACGCCCGCCGTCGGTTCGTCCAGCATCAGGACGCTGGGTCCGGTCATCAGCGCCCGGCCCACCGCCACCTGCTGGCGCTGGCCGCCCGATAATTCGCCCGCCGCCTGACGGCGCTTGTCACGCAGGATCGGGAACAGGTGAAAGACCTGCTCCATGGTCTGGCGCATGTCGTCCCGGCGGACAAAGGCGCCCATTTCCAGATTCTCCTCGACCGACAGGGTCGGAAAGACGTTGTTCAACTGCGGCACAAAGCCCATGCCCTTCCTGACCCGCTCTTGCGGTGACAGTGCGGTGATATCCTCGCCCGCCAGCCGCACATGGCCGCCGCGCAGGGTCAGCATGCCGAAGACCGCCTTCATCGCCGTCGACTTGCCGGCACCATTCGGCCCGACGATCACCGCGATCTGGCCCTTGTCGACCGCCAGCGTGCAGTCATGCAGAATATCCGCAGCCCCATAACCGCCGGTCATGTTGGCACCGATCAGGAAAGGTTCGCTCATGCCCCTTTTCCCTTCATCAGTTCCCAAATATCCCCGCCGGAGGCTTCCGCCGCCCGACAGATGCGACCGGCCACCATCCTCATGCCCCCGCCTTCACCTTGTTCTTCAACCCGCGGCCCAGATAGGCCTCGATCACCGCCTCGTTCTTCATGATGCTGCCTGCCGACCCTTTGGCCAGCACCTTGCCTTCGGCCATGACGATGACCGGATCACAGAGGCGGCCGATGAAATCCATGTCATGCTCGATCACGCAGAACGTATAGCCGCGTTCGCGGTTCAGCCTGACGATCGCATCGCCGATCGTGTTCAGAAGGGTGCGGTTCACCCCGGCGCCGACCTCGTCCAGAAAGACGATCTTGGCATCGACCATCATGGTGCGGCCCAGTTCCAAAAGCTTCTTCTGCCCGCCCGACAGGTTCCCGGCCTTTTCGCCGGCCAGATGGGAAATCGTCAGGAAATCAAGGACATCGTCGGCCTTCTTCATCAGGGTTCGCTCTTCATCCCGGATGCGCGCGCGCTGAAACCAGCTGTTCCACAGGGTTTCGCCTGACTGGCCTGCGGGCACCATCATCAGGTTTTCCCGGACCGTCATGGATGAAAATTCATGGGCGATCTGAAAGGTGCGCAGCAGCCCCTTGTGAAAAAGCTGATGCGGGGCAAGGCCGGTAATCTCCTCGCCATCCATCAGAACCCGGCCGGAGGTCGGGTGATAAACACCGGCGATCACGTTGAAAAGCGTGGATTTTCCTGCGCCATTGGGGCCAATCAACCCGGTGATCGACCCTTTGGCAATCTCGACCGACGCGCCATCGACGGCGCGAAACCCGCCAAAATGCTTGTGCAGGTTCTCGACTGTGATCATGTGCCCCCCAGTGCCGCCTGATCCCTCCGCCCGGTCCCGGCGCTGCTGCGCACGGCGGTCGCGTGACTATCGGGGCGGCCCGTCCGCGCGGGCGGGCCGCCCCTTTGGGTCAGTGGTACTTCACAACGCCCAGCGCATTGTCCTTGACTTCCATCTCGGCATAGCTGCCCGATGCCTCGCCGGGCCCGACCATTTCCACGGCCGAAGCGCCGACATAATCGATATCGCCGCCGCCGTTGATGATCTCCAGCGCCTTTTTCAGCTCGCCCGGGAAGATCTTTTCGCCCGGTGCATTGGCCAGATCCATGATCTTCGGACCATAGTCGGCCGGTTTGGACGATTTCGCCGCCGCCATGGCCAGAAGCATCAGCGCCGCTGCATCATAGGATTCCGGTGCGAAGATCGCCTTGGAGTCAAAGGCGCCGTTCACCGCCTTGGCGAACATGTCGCCGCCGGGGCTGTCGGTGCCGGGCTTGGTCCCGAACGAGCCGTTCAGACCTTCGGGGATGTTCTTGGTCAGCGCGTCGCTGATCATCCCGTCGGTCATCGCAAAGGTCGAGAAGGCGCCGGTATCCAGCGCCGCGCGGATGACACCGCCGCCGCCCTGATCCGCATAGCCCGCGACGATCAGCACGTCGCCGCCCGCCGCCGCCAGCGAGGCAACCTCGGCCGAATAGTCGGCCTTGCCGTCCTCGTGCGCGATGGATGCGGTGATCTTGCCGCCCTTGGCCTCGAACGCCCTCTGGATCGCCTCGGCCAGGCCCTTGCCATAGTCGCTGTTGGAATAGGTCAGCGCCGCCGATTTGAAGCCGCGCTCGGCCAGAATGTCGGCCGCAACCTCGCCCTGACGGGCGTCCGAGGGCGCGGTACGGAAGAACAGGTCCTTGTCGTCCGCCGTCGTCAGGCCGGGCGAGGTGGCCGAAGGCGAAATCATCACCACCCCGTTCGGCACCGCGACATTCGCCAGAATGGCGGCCGTCACGCCCGAACAGCTGCCGCCAAGAATCCCCGAGACATGGTCCGAGGTGACCAGTTTTTCTGCCGCAGCCGTCGCTGCAGCGGCATCGGCGCAGGTGTCATCGCCGCGCAGCGCCGTCACCTGCGACCCGTCCAGCAGCAGACCGGACGCATTGACCTCGGCAATCGCCAGTTCAGAGCCCGCGCCAATCGGGCCGGCCATGGATTCGATCGGGCCGGTAAAGCCGGTGATGATACCGATCTTGATATCCTCTGCGCCCGCCGCACCGGCCAAAAGCGCACCCGCCGCCGTGGCGGCAAGAAGTTTTTTCATTTGTTCACTCCCATGTCGGAACATTGTCCTGCGCCGACACTATTCCGGGATTGATCAAATGCAAAGAGGATCGTCCGCCTCCTGCCGCCACGTAGCGGGCGTCAGATCGACAGGCGCGACGGCCCCGGTTTGCCCAATGTCCCCCGCTCGCGGTAGGGTGTCGTCTGATAATGCGCGCGGTAGCATTTTGAAAAGTGCGAGGGGCTGGCAAAGCCGCAGGCCAGGGCGACGTTGATCACGCTCATATCGGTTTGCATCAACAGGTTGCGGGCCTTTTGCAGGCGCAACTCCATGTAATAGCGCTTGGGGCTGCGGTTCAGATAGCGGCGGAACAGCCGTTCCAGCTGGCGGGTCGACATGCCGACATCGTCGGCCAGGGTCGCCGGGCTGATCGGTTCCTCGATATTGGCCTCCATGATCTGGATGACCTGGCTCAGCTTGGGGTGGCGAACCCCGATCCGGGTCGGCACCGACAGGCGCTGGGTGTCCTGATCGGTCCGGATCGAACTATAGATCAGCTGGTCGGCCACCGAATTGGCGACATCCTCGCCATGGTCTTGCGCCACGATCTTCAGCATCAGATCCAGCGAGGCCGTTCCCCCCGCCGTGGTCATGCGGTTGCCATCGACGACAAAGACCGACTTGGTCAGTTTGACCTCTTCGAACTCTTCCAGAAAACTGTCCTGGTTTTCCCAATGGATGGTGGCGCGTTTGCCGTCCAGAAGCCCGGCCTTGGCCATCGTATAGGCGCCGGTGCAGATGCCCGCGACGGTGGCGCCGCGCCGCGCCTCGCGCCGCAGCCAGTTCAGGATCGGCTTGGTCGTAGCCTCCTGCACGTCAAGGCCGCCGCAGACCAGGATCGTATCCTCGCGCTCGACCTCGTCCAGCCCCATGTCCAGCCGGAAGAGCGCGCCGTTCGAACAGGCCACCTCATGGCCGTTCTCGCCCGCAAGGATCCAGCTGTAGGCCTTGCGGTTCAGAACCCGGTTGGCCAGCCGCAAGGGTTCGATCGCGCCCGCAAAGGACATCATGGTGAACCGGTGCAAGAGCAGGAAGATGATCCGCCGCGTGCGGTCCTTTGCGTCCCCGTCCCGTTTTCCCCGACCGACCACCAACTGCATAATGCGACCCATTTTTGTCGTTTTATGCACAGAAGCACTAATTCATTCCGCCTGCAAGAGGCAGTTGACAGGAACCGGTTTGCATGATTTCGGGCGGCTGGCTATAAACATGCGCTGTTATCGCTAAAGCTTCGGGAGACTGAGATGACCAAGGGCTGGACCAAATCCGACTGGCGCGCAAAGCCGCGGGTACAGATGCCCGACTATCCCGATCAGGCGGCGCTGAACGCGGTCGAGGGGACGCTGGCCAAGATGCCGCCCCTGGTGTTCGCGGGCGAGGTGCGCAAGCTGAAACGGGCCTTGGGCGAAGCGGCGGCTGGCCGCGCCTTCCTGTTGCAGGGTGGCGACTGCGCCGAAAGCTTTGCCGAATTTTCCGCCGACAATATCCGCGACACGTTCAAGGTCATCCTGCAGATGGCGATCGTGCTGACCTGGGGCGCCAAGGTTCCGGTGATCAAGCTCGGCCGCATGGCCGGCCAGTTCGCCAAGCCGCGTTCGGCCGCGACCGAGGTTCTGGGCGGGGTGGAACTGCCGTCCTACCGGGGCGACATCATCAACGGGTTTGACTTTACCGCCGCCGCGCGGGTGCCCGATCCGTCGCGGATGCTGCAGGCCTATACACAGGCAGCGGCCAGCCTGAACCTCTTGCGCGCCTTTTCTTCCGGCGGCTATGCCGACATTCACCGCGTGCAAAGCTGGATTTCCGGCTTTGTCGACGAAGGCGACGCGCGCCGCTATTCCGAGGTCGCGGGCCGTATTCAGGATGCGATGGATTTCATGGCCGCCGCCGGCGTCACCTCGGAAACCGCACATGAACTGTCGGCGGTCGACTTCTATACCAGCCACGAGGCACTGCTGCTGGAGTATGAAGAGGCGCTGGCCCGGATCGATTCGACCACCGGCCTGCCGGTGGCGGGATCGGGCCATATGATATGGATCGGCGACCGCACCCGTCAGCCCGACGGGGCGCATGTCGAATTCTGCCGTGGGGTGCAGAACCCGATCGGCATGAAATGCGGCCCGACCCTGACGGCGGACGAGCTGAAGGTGCTGATGCGCAAGCTGAACCCGGAAAACGAGGCCGGTCGCCTGACGCTGATCGCGCGCTTCGGCGCGGGCAAGGTCGGCGACAACCTGCCGCGCCTGATCCGCGCCGTGCAGGAGGAAGGGGCCAATGTCGTCTGGACCTGCGATCCCATGCACGGCAATACGATCAAGGCCGCGTCCGGCTACAAGACCCGGCCCTTCGACAGCGTTCTGCGCGAGGTCCGCGAATTCTTTGCCATCCACAAGGCCGAAGGCACCATCCCCGGCGGCGTGCACTTCGAGATGACCGGCAAGGATGTGACCGAATGCACCGGCGGCGTCCGCGCCGTGACCGACGAGGACCTGTCGGACCGCTACCACACCGCCTGCGACCCGCGCCTGAATGCCAGCCAGTCCTTGGAACTGGCCTTCCTGGTGGCCGAGGAACTGCAGGACCGCCGGACCATGGCCCGCGCCGCGGGCATGTAACGCGCCGCATTTGCGCAAAGGAAGCGGGGGCCATCTGGCCCCCGTTTCGTCTTTCTGCGCTTTTCCCCCGGCCTTTCGGACCGGGCGACGCGCCGATCAGCTTTATCGAGGTCGAGCTGAAGTGGCGGTCAGAGACCCGCCAGCAACGCCCTTAGGCCCCGGACCGCCAGCGCATGATCCTCGGCCTGCGGCAGACCGGATATGGTGACGACCGCCGCCATGCCCGTGCCTGCCACGACAATCGGCACCGCCCCGCCATGGTCGGCATAATCCGCCTCGGACAGGCCGTGGATCGCCAGGCTTTCCCCCGTCGCCCTGTTCTGCTGGCCGATCAGGAACGAGGCCGCCTGAAACAGCAGCGCCGTGTTTGACTTCCGCCGTGCCCACAGGTCGTTCAGTGGCTGAGATCCGGGCAGGGCAGCGTGAAAGAGCGTGCGGTTCGCGGTGCGGATGTCGATGACGATGGGCAGATGCGCCTCTAGGCCCATGTCGGTCAGGATCCGCCCCAGCCGCAGGGCCAGGGCTTCGTCAAAGCGCGGCAGGGCCAGGGTGGCAGCCTCGCGCGTGATCTCGTCCGGCGTCACGCCAGCCCCTCCTCGGCCAGACGGCTTTCGGTGGCATCGGCGTCGGTGAACCGGCCGTAAGGGCCGACCGAAATGCCCGACCGCAGGATGCGCGCCGGATTGCCCGCCACCACCGACCCCGGCGGCACCGACTTGGTCACGACCGAGCCCGCGCCTACGACCGAGCCGTCGCCAATCTCGACCCCCGGCAGGATCAGCGACCGGCCACCGATGAAACAGTTCCGCCCGATCCGCGTATGCAGGTAAAGGCCGCGCGTGCGGTCATGGGTCAGGATGCGGGATTCAAAGGCGACATAGGATTGGGGCCCGACATGGACACCCGGTGGAAAGGTCTTGTCAAAGATCGCCGACAGCGAAAACTGCGCCGTCGGGTCGATATCCATCCCCCAGACCCGGGTCAGCCACAGCCTGCGGATCGTCACCAGAATGTTGCGCACACCGCTCAGCTTGTTCAGCCCCCGGCGTTTGGCCTTGCGAAGGGTCGGGGCGGTCGGGGCATCACTCATCGGCTGGGTCCTGTCATTGGGTTGGCCGACATTCCGCCGGAAGCGCGGGCCTTGTCAATCAAGGCTTGGCGGGGCAGGGGCGATATGGCATAAAATGCCAATGCTTTCATGGCGAGGATCCCATGCCCACCCGCAATGTCGTTCTGACCGACCGCCAATCCGCCTTCATCGACGAAATGGTCGCCTCGGGCCGCTATCAGAATGCCAGCGAGGTGATGCGCCGGGGCCTGGCCGAGCTCGAACGCGAGGAAGAGGAACTGGCGGCCTTGCGGGCGCGGCTGGAGCATGGTCTGGATCAGGTCCGCAACCGGCAATTTGCCGAAGGGACGCCAGAGGAGGTGATTGCGCGGGCCTTTGCAAAGGGCAAGGCCGAGGCGGGATATTGAAGCGCCTGCATTTCACCGACCAGGCCGAAGACAGTTTGGCCGGAATTGCGCGCTGGACGGCTGATGCCTTTGGTCCGCGTCAGGCGGACATTTATAATAAAGAGGTGCTGGATCGTTGTATCAGCCTTGCCAAAGGGCTGGTGCCCAGCCGCAGTTGCCGTTTCCTTCTGTCCTCTGATCTGGCCGAAGACATGCGTTATGCGCAGATCGGCGGGCATATCGTGGTCTTCGTCGAAACCGCCAGCGAACTGGTGGTGATGGACTTTTTCAATCAGCGCGAAGACTGGCTGGGCAAGATCGCGCTGTTGGGCAGGTCATAGCGCCCTTACCCCACCCCGATCCCGCGCAGGATGATCCCCTTCACGCTGTCCTTCGCCTCGCGCCATTGCCTCTCGCTCAGGGCCTTGCCGCCGTTCAGGGTTTCGATCTGGTGGCCGAAGTCGGCATAATGCTGGGTCGTGGCCCAGAGCATATAGAGCAGATGGCGGGGGTCGACCGGGGCCATGCGCCCCTCGTCGATCCAGCGCTGGATCAGCGCGGCGCGGCCCGCGGTCCAGTCGCGCAGCGTCGTTTCCAGATAATCCTGGATCACCGGCGCGCCATGCATCACCTCGGACGCCCAGACCTTGGACCCGTCGGGATGACGGCGCGAGATTTCCATCTTGGCGTCGATATAGGCGGAAAAGGCCTGAACCGGCCCCTCGGCCCCGTCGAACACATCCGCCGCATGCAGCCAGATTTCGAAAATCTGGCTGACGACCTTGCGGTAAAGCTCTTCCTTGGTGGCAAAGTAATAGTGCAGGTTGGCCTTGGGCAGACCCGCGACATCGGCAATAAGCTGCATGGTGGCGCCGCCGAACCCGGCCTCGGCAAAGACCTTTTCGGCGGCGGTCAAAATCCGCTGCTCGTTTTCCAGGCGGATCGCGTTGCGTTTGGACAGGCGTTCCGGCTCGCTCATCGGCCCCCCGTTCCGGTGTCGTGAAACGTGTTGACCAACTGGTCAGCTTATGGTCGTCTTTACCTGACCATATGGTCAGCTATCGAGTCGCTGCAAGGGGCATCAAGACCCCGGGGGCCGCGACGGGGAGTAAGGACATGACCGCACCGGGTGCCAATATCCGCATCAATTCCGCGCGCCTGTGGGACAGTCTGATGGAGATGGCGAAAATCGGCCCCGGCATTGCCGGCGGCAACAACCGCCAGACCCTGACCGACGCCGACAGCGAGGGGCGCCACCTTTTCCAGCGCTGGTGCCAGGCGGCGGGGCTGACCATGGGCGTCGATACGATGGGCAACATGTTTGCCACCCGGGCCGGGACCGACCCTGCGGCGCTGCCGGTCTATATCGGCAGCCATCTCGACACCCAGCCCACGGGCGGCAAGTTCGACGGGGTCCTGGGCGTTCTGGCGGGGCTGGAGGTCATTCGCACGATGAACGACCTTGGCCTGCGCACCCGCCATCCGGTCGTGGTGACCAACTGGACGAACGAGGAGGGCGCGCGGTTCGCCCCCGCGATGCTGGCCTCGGGCGTCTTTGCGGGCATCCATGCCGAGGATTATGCCAAATCGCGCAAGGATATGGACGGCAAGCTGTTCGGCGAGGAACTGGCCCGCATCGGCTGGGTCGGCGACGAACAGGTCGGCGCCCGCAAGATGCATGCAATGTTCGAATATCACATCGAACAGGGCCCGATCCTGGAGGCCGAAGGCAAGGATATCGGTGTCGTCACCCATGGCCAGGGCCTGTGGTGGCTGGAGATCACGCTGACCGGACGCGAGGCCCATACCGGCTCGACCCCGATGGCCATGCGGGTGAACGCCAGCCTTGGGCTGGGGCGGATACTGGAACGGGTTCAGCAGATTGCCATGGCGCATCAGCCCAATGCCGTGGGCGGCGTCGGCCAGATCAAGGTGGCACCGAACAGCCGCAATGTGCTGCCGGGGCAGGTGATCTTTACCGTCGATATCCGCAGCCCCGAACAGGCCAAGCTGGACATGATGCGGGCCGAGGTGGAACGCGCCGCCCATGCCGTGGCGCGCGAGCTGGGGCTGGGATGCGCCATCGAGGCCGTGGGCCATTTCGACCCGGTCACCTTTGACCCGGTGCTGGTCGGCCGGGTGCGGGGCGCGGCCGAAAAGCTGGGCCTGAGCCACATGGACATCGTCTCGGGCGCCGGTCACGACGCCTGCTGGATCAATCGTGTGGCGCCGACGGTGATGATCATGTGCCCCTGTGTGGACGGGCTGTCGCATAACGAGGCCGAAAGCATTTGCGAGGCGTGGGCGGCACGGGGCGCGGATGTTCTGTTCCATGCGGTCGTCGAGACGGCGGGGGTGGCGGGGTGAGGGTAGAGAAAGCACCCGCCCCGGGCCTGACCCGGGGCCTCGATAGCAACCCGCGCGATGGTGACCAGAGAGGTCCCGGGGCAAGCCCGGGACGGGGTTTGCAAGTGAGCGGAGTAGAGCGGGGGCGTAAGGGAACGATGGGGCAAATGCCCGCACGGGCCGCTCACATAAGTCGCGCCCCGGACCTGATCCGGGGCCTCCGCCTCAACCCATGCGACGGTGACCCGCGAGGCCCCGGATCACGTCCGGGGCGGGCTCCCGGATCACGCCCCAGGCGCGGTTCACCATCCGTTAACCCCTTCGTCCCATCGTCGGCGCATGGCGCAGTTTGTCTATATCATGGCCTCGCGTCCCGGCGGCGCGATCTATGTCGGGCGGACGGCAAACCTTGCCCACCGGGTCGAGGCGCATCGTGCGGGCCTGTCGGTCCATACGGCGAAGTACAAGATCAGGACGCTGGTCTGGTTCGAATGCCACGAGGATTTCGCGGAAAGTCTGCGACGGGAACGCAGCCTCAAACGCTGGCCGCGGGCATGGAAGAATGCGCTGATCGCCGAGCGGAATCCGGACTGGCAGGATATGACAGCGCATATTCCGTTCTAAACAAACCTAATGCCGGGCGCGCCACCAAAACCCGCCCCGGGCTTGACCCGGGGCCTCGTCCTGAGCCCGTGCAATGGTGGCCCGGGAGGTCCCGGGTCAAGCCCGGGACGGGGGTGTGTAATGAGGTGCGGGCGGGATGATGGGAGCTGAGGAATGAGGTCGGTGCACCTGTCTATTCTTCTCGCGATGGCCGCGGTTCCAGCCGCCGCGCAAAGCTACTCTTGTGACCGCCCAAGAAAGCCGGATGTACCGAGCGGATACTCCGCCGACTACGATGACATGGATCGCTTCCAGGACGATTATATTAGCTATTTGAATGAGATAAGGGACTATGTGGCTGCTTGGAAACAGAAAGAAACGATGCGATTTCAGAGGCGAAGCGTGTGGAACGCGACTGGGATAACGCAGTAGGCGACTTCAACAACAGATAATTAATGGAGGAACCCTCATGTCCACCATCATCCGTAACGGCACCATCGTCACCGCCGACCTGACCTACAGGGCGGACGTCAGGATCGAAGGCGGCAGGATCACCGGGATCGGCCAAGGCCTCACGGGCGACCGCACGCTTGACGCCACCGGCTGCTATGTCATGCCCGGCGGGATCGACCCGCATACCCATCTCGAAATGCCCTTCATGGGCACCTATTCCAAGGATGATTTCGAAAGCGGCACGCGGGCGGCGCTGTCGGGCGGCACGACGATGCTGGTTGATTTCGTCCTGCCCGCGCCGGGGCAGGGGCTGATCGACGGGCTTTCGATGTGGCACAACAAGTCGGGGCGGGCGACTTGCGACTATTCCTTTCACATGGCGGTGACCTGGTGGGGCGAGCGGGTCTTTGAGGATATGAAGACCGTGGTTCAGGACCATGGCATCACCACCTTCAAGCATTTCATGGCCTACAAGGGCGCTCTGATGGTGAATGATGACGAGCTGTTCGCGTCCTTCCGCCGCTGCGCCGATCTGGGGGCCATTGCCCTTGTTCATGCCGAAAACGGCGATGTGGTGGCGGAACTGTCGGCGCGGCTTTTGGCCGAGGGCAACCGGGGGCCCGAGGCCCACGCCTATTCCCGCCCGCCGCAGGTCGAGGGCGAGGCGACAAACCGCGCCATCATGATCGCCGACATGGCGGGCGTGCCGCTTTATGTCGTTCACACCAGTTGCGAGGATGCGCACGAGGCGATCCGCCGGGCGCGGATGCAAGGCAAGCGCGTCTGGGGCGAACCCCTGATCCAGCATCTGACGCTGGACGAAAGCGAATATTTCCACTCCGACTGGGACCATGCCGCGCGGCGGGTCATGTCGCCCCCCTTTCGGTCCAAGGCGCATCAGGACAGCCTGTGGGCGGGGCTTGCAAGCGGCAGCCTGTCGGTGGTGGCGACCGATCATTGCAGTTTCACCACCGACCAGAAACGGTTCGGCCTGGGCGATTTCACCAAGATCCCGAACGGGACGGGGGGGCTGGAGGACCGGATGCCGATGCTCTGGACCCATGGGGTGAACACCGGGCGGATCACGATGAACGAATTTGTCGCCGTCACCTCGACCAATATCGCCAAGATCCTGAACTGCTATCCGCAGAAAGGGGCGGTGATGGTGGGGGCGGACGCCGATCTGGTGGTCTGGGATCCCGAGAAGGAAAAGGTGATTTCAGCGGCGACCCAGCAGTCGGCGATTGATTACAACGTGTTCGAAGGCAAAAGGGTCAAGGGCCTGCCGCGCTATACGCTGACACGCGGGCAGGTCGCGGTGAATGACGGCAAGGTCGAGACGCGCGAAGGCCATGGCCAGTTCGTGAAACGCGAGCCGCATACAGCGGTCAACCGGGCGCTGAGCGCCTGGAAGGACCTGACCGCACCCCGGCCTGTGGTGCGGTCGGGCATTCCGGCGACGGGGGTGTAAGGGTGCCGACAGCGGACAACGGCTATGGCGTGAAGACTTATCTGCAGATGGTCACGGTTACGGCGGCGATATCAGCCGCTGTGGTCGCGTTCGGCGCTGCTGGCCCGCTCGGCCTTTTCATCGGGCTGCCCTTCGCAGCGATTGGCCTGACGATTGGAGTTCCGTTGGCCGCGCTTGTCGGCGCGCCGGTCTGGTTTGGCATCTGGGGCTTCGGACTCTGGATGCGGTGGCGCAGCGACACAATAGCGGTTTTGGCGGCCTTCCTGATTGGCTTGGTATGGGTCGCGGCGACCAAATATATCGACATGCATCTGCCCCACAATCGACCACGTGGGCCCGATGATCCCATTGTTTTGCCGGGCATCCTGGAAAGCATGATGTCTATGTTGGCGGCAACTTCTTATATTCCCTTGCTGGTAGGCATGTTCGTATCGATGCGCTTCTATGGTGCGCGCCCCACGGGCGCCAATGCCGGGTGGGATGACGAATGAAAGACATGATCAACGCCACCGCCCCCGTGATTTCCGCCCAATCTCTGAACCTGACGTTCGACACGTCGGACGGGGCGGTTCATGCGCTGAAGGACGTGAACCTGTCCGTCGGCAAGGGCGAGTTCGTCAGTTTCATCGGCCCCTCGGGTTGCGGCAAGACCACGCTTCTGCGCTGCATCGCGGCGCTTGAGACGCCCACAAGCGGGATGCTGACGGTGAACGGCATGACCCCGGACGAGGCGCGTAGGAAGCGGGCCTATGGCTATGTCTTTCAGGCGGCGGGGCTGTATCCCTGGCGGACGATCGCGGGGAATATCCGGCTGCCTTTGGAGATCATGGGGTTTGACCGGGCCGAGCAGGAGCGGCGGGTCGAGGCGGTTCTGGGGCTGGTCGAACTGGCGGGCTTTGGCAAGAAATTCCCCTGGCAATTGTCGGGGGGGATGCAGCAGCGGGCGTCCATCGCCCGCGCGCTGGCGTTTGACGCCGACATCCTGCTGATGGACGAGCCCTTTGGCGCGCTGGACGAGATCGTCCGCGACCGGCTGAACGAGGAGTTGCTGAAGCTCTGGGCGCGGACCGGAAAGACCATCGGTTTCGTCACCCATTCGATCCCCGAGGCGGTGTATCTGTCCACGAAGATTGTGGTCATGTCGCCCCGTCCCGGGCGGATCACCGACGTGATCGACAGTCCCCTGCCAAGGGAGAGGCCGCTGGATATCCGCGACAGCCGGGCGTTTATCGAGATCGCGCACCGGGTGCGCGAGGGCCTCAGGGCGGGGCATGGCGATGAGGTTTAGGGCCGTGGACCCTGTGGAGGTGCCGGGCGGGGGGCTGTCTGCCCCCCGGCCCCGGACCCTGTCCGGGGCTCCCCCCGAGGATATTTGGACCACAATGAAAGGCGGGGTGGCATGAGGGCGGTGCTTCCGATCCTGACCGTTCTGATGGCCATCGTCGCCCTGTGGTACGGCGCCTCGGTCTGGCTGAATGCGGCCTGGACCTATGATCAGGCGGCGCGGGCGGGGGTGTCAGTGGCGTTTGGGGATATGGTCCGCGATACGATGGTGCAGGACCGTCCGGTGCTGCCTGCGCCGCATCAGGTGGCGAAGGGCCTGTGGGACGGGGTCGCGGGGCAGGCGGTGACATCGAAGAAAAGCCTGATCTATCACGGCTGGGTGACCCTGTCGGCGACGATGGTCGGGTTTTTGATCGGGACGGGCCTTGGCATCCTGCTGGCGGTGGGCATCGTCCACAGCCGGGCGATGGATCTGTCGGTCATGCCCTGGGCGATTGCCAGCCAGACCATTCCGATCCTGGCCATCGCGCCGATGGTGATCGTGGTTCTGGCGTCGCTTGGCGTCACGGGGCTGGTGCCCAAGGCGATCATCTCGGCTTACCTGTCGTTCTTTCCGGTGGTGGTGGGGATGGTGAAGGGGTTGCGCAGCCCCGACCAGATGCAGCTGGATCAGCTGACCACCTATCATGCCAGCCGGGCGCAGACCTTCTGGAAGCTGAGGCTGCCCGCCTCGGTCCCCTATCTTTTCGCCTCGCTGAAAGTGTCGGTGGCGGCGTCGCTGGTCGGTGCGATTGTTGGCGAACTGCCCGCCGGGTCAACGGCAGGGCTGGGGGCGCGGCTGTTGCAGGGGTCCTATTACGGGCAGACGGTGCAGATATGGGCCACGCTTTTTGCGGCGGCGATCCTGGCGGCGGGGCTGGTGATGGTGGTGGGGATGATCGAGCGGCGGATGCTGCGGCGAATGGGGATGGCGGGATGAGCCGGACGGACAGCCTGGAAAAGCCGCGCACCGCGCCGATGACCTGGTGGGGTTTCGCGATCGTTTGTGTCGCGCTTAGCCAATATGTGTTTGAGGGTGCCGTGACAGTTGTCCTGCTGATCTGGCTCGGCCTTTGGGCGCTGAATGCCTGGCTGGCCGGCTCACGCTGGCGTTACGCGCCCCACGTCGTACCGGCGATTTTCGGCCTGACACTTCTGGCGCTGTGGGAGGTGTCCGTGCGGTTGTTTGACATCCCCGCCGTCATCCTGCCCGCGCCCTCGGCCATCTGGGCGGCGCTGAGCGGGTCGGTTCCGACCCTGTGGGACGATTTTCGTCAGACGATCATGAAGGGCGCGCTGGCGGGCTATCTGATCGGCTGCGGATCGGCCGTGCTGACCGCGATCCTGATCGACCGGTCGCCCTTTCTGCAGCGGGGCCTTT
>CAZKJZ010000051.1:0-15399 GCA_964553145.1 uncultured Frigidibacter sp.
CACCGGCTGATGGCCGCCGGGGAATATGAGCTGGCGTTGAAGGCCTATTACCGGGCGGCGGCCGACCATGGCGCCAGCGTCGATGTCCTGTCGGCCATCGGGTCCGCGGACCTCAAGCTTGGCCGCCTGGGGCAGGCCGAACAGCTGTTGCGCGATGCGATCGACACCGACCAGACCTTTGTTCCTGCCTGGAACAACCTGGGCGTCGTCCTGATGGAACAGGGCAAGTACGGCGAGGCCAGCCGCACCTTCAAGACCGCCTTTGCCCTGGACAGTGGCCATTCGGACGAGATTCGCAAGAATCTGCGCCGGGCGCTCGCCAAGCTGGACAATCCTACCTATGATGCGCCCAAGGAAGAACCGCTAGCGCTGGTGAGACGCGGGAACGGTCAGTATCTGCTGCTCACCAATCACTGAGGCAAGAGCAGAAAAGGACGCAGAACATGCGCCACCCTATCCTGAAGTCCCTCTGCATCGCAGGGGTGTTCGCGCTGTCCGCCTGCGGGCAAAGCCCCGGCGCCAAGGCCGACAAGGCGCTGAAGGAACTGAACGTCATCGACGAAACCAACCTGTCGGACCTGATGCTGACCACCGCCGACCCGAACGAGGCCGTGGCCTATTTCGCCAAGGCGTCACAGGCCAATCCGACGCGGATCGATCTGAAACGCGGGCTGGCCAAGGCGCTGGTCAAGGCCGACAAACCCGCCGAAGCCATCGGCATCTGGCGCGAAGTCGCCTATAGCGCCGAAGGCACGAACGAGGATCACGTGGCCCTTGCCGGCGCCCTGATCCGCAACAATGACTGGAAAGGCGCCGAGGCCGAGCTGAACACGGTGCCGCCCACCCACGAGACCTATGAACGCTACCGGTTCGAGGCGATGGTTGCCGACAGCAAGAAGAACTGGAAAAAGGCCGACAGTTTCTATGAAACAGCCCTTGGCCTGACGACCAAACCTGCTGGCCTGCTGAACAACTGGGGTTACTCCAAACTGACGCGCGGCGACTTTCCGGGGGCCGAAAAGCTGTTCGGACAGGCGCTGAAATATGACAGCAGCGTCTTCACCACCAAGAACAATCTGGTCCTGGCCCGTGCCGCCCAGCGCAAATATGACATGCCGATCGTGCCAATGACCCAGGCCGAACGGGCGCAGCTGCTTTACACCGCCGCACTGGCCGCGATCAAACATGGCGATGTCGATACCGGCCGCACACTGCTGCAAGACGCGGTCGACACCAGCCCGCAATATTTCGAAGAGGCCGACCGCGCGCTGAAGACGCTGGATGCCAATGTGAAGAAGGGCTGACCCATGCTGTTCGAGATGACCGCCGACCGGATTTATCAGGTCTTTCTGCTGCTGACCCTGCCGGTCTGCGCCTGGGTGGCCTGGTCCGACCTGAAGACCATGAAAATCCCCAACTATGCAGTGCTGGCGCTGGTGGCGATCTTCCTGATTGCCGGGGCGGCGATGCTGCCCCTTGAAAACTGGCTGTGGCGCTGGGTCAATCTGGCGGTGATCCTGGTGGTCGGGATCATCCTTAACAACATCGCCCATGTCGGCGCCGGTGACGCCAAGTTCGCGGCGGCGGCGGCGCTTTATGTGCGCGTTGCCGATACGGCCATTATCTTCATGCTTCTGGCTGCCTTCCTGCTGGCCGCCTTTTTCAGCCACCGCCTGCTGCGCACCATTCCCGCCGTCCGCCGCGCTACCCCCGACTGGGTGTCCTGGCAACGCAAGGACTTTCCCATGGGCCTGGCGCTGGTCGGCGCCTTTCTGGCCTATCTGGCGCTGATGGCCTTTCCGGGGCTGGTGCGCTATCTCATCGGCTGAAGCAGGATATAGACCGGGGTGCGCCGCACCTCGGTCACGCTGATCCCCTTCTCCTTGATCTCGTCCAGCATCAGGCGGCGAATCGTGTCGCCGATCGGGCAGGTCGGCACGACGATGTAATCTGCATCCTCGATCCCTGACAGCCCGCCATAATACCAGGGCGCGGCGCCCTTGACCGGGCGGAAATCACCAAAGAGCCAGTAGCTGGCATAAAAGTCGGCGGTGATCAGCCCCTTGCCCGCATAGCCTGCCTGGGTCAGGTCCTTGGTCACATAGTCGAACCAGGCGATCAGCCCGCCCAATTGTTCGCAATAGGGCAGCTTTTCGCCGTTCAGGACCGCCTGTTTCGGATGGTCCGCCCGGTCATAATAGGCGGCAAAAGGGGCACCGGGCCCGTCGCCCTGCGCCGTGGTGATCACGCTGTACAGCCGCTTATGGTCGGCCAGTAAATCGGCATGGTCGGGGCGGCCGGGCAAAAGCGGCACGAAATTCTTGGTCGCCATGAATTGATGGCGCAGCGGGCTGTAGGCCAGATTGATCAGCGACGGCAGGGCAAAGGCACAGGCGGCAAACCCCGCATAGGTCAGCCCCTGCCGCAGGTCCCAGCCCCGGCCGTTGACGGTTCCGGCGGCCGGGCGCAACACCAGCGCAAACACCGCCAACATCACAAGCCACTGGGGGTCATTGCCGAAATTCTGGTAGGTGATGAAGATCAGGCCGGGCACCAGAACCATCAGCGCCAGCCCTTCGGCCATCCGCCCCGCCTGCCGCAGGAAAATGACGGCGGCCAGCAGCGCGAAGCTGGCGCCCACGTGCGTTGGGGCCGCAGCGACCGACGGAAAATCCATGCCCGGCGCCGCGCGCACCTCGGACCCGGACACCGTCGCCAGATCGTGCAGATAGGCCAGCCAGAAGCCGACGCCCCCGAGCGCCGTCATCACACCCGCCGCCACCAGCCCGGCCAGGGCGGCCCAAAGGGCAACGCCCCACCAGCGCCGGGCGATCAGCGCGATCAGGATCGCGGGGGCCAGTGACACGAAATAGGTGACCTTGATCAGCACCAGCGCCGCCAGCCCCAGCCCGATCAGCCCGCCCTCCAGCCAGCCCCTTGGCGCGCCCTCGCGCGGGGGCAGCAGGGCCAAAGGCACAATCACATAGGCGATCGCCCAGGCCCAGCGATTGTAGTGCATGGAAATCGACACGCTTTGTTCTGTTTCGCCATGCACAAGGGCCAGGCAAAGGATCATCACATAGGCCGCATAGGCCACACCCGGCCAGCCGCCGATGCGGCTGCGGACCGTGTAAAGCGTGGGCAGGAACAGGATCAGCGCCACCATCAGCTGCGCCAGAAAGATCGCATGCCCGATCCCCCAGCCCAGATGGACGAAAAGCGCGATCGGCGCCATCGCCAGAATGCCGATCGGCGTCATGAAATCGAGATGCGGCCATTGGCCATCGGCCATCCGCAAGACGATCTCGGCCAGATGCAGCGCATCGCCCTCGTGCTTGCCCAGATAGAAGCCGCCCTTCAGAAACGGTAACCCGCCCAGCGCCAGAACGACAAAAAACATCACGGCCAAAAGCCGCTGCGTCTCACCCAGTTTCATGCCCCAATTTCCTGCCTAAGCTTCCCTTTTTTGGCCACAATAGACCGCCACTCTGGCCATTGAAATGACTTTTGCGCATCGGGACCGATCCCCTGATGCGCCGGGCCTGCGGGGGTGCCGCGGCATAGGGGTGCGCGATGAATATTCAGGTCACAACCGTACAGGCGCCGGTTCCGCCCCGGACGCTGGCCGAAACCGGTCTGAACCCGGTGATGATGCGTGACATCCTGCTGAAGACCATCTTCCGCATGAATATCGACATGGTCACCGAAATCGCCCGCCAGATCGCCCTGCCGAACATGCTGACCCAGGAACTGATCGACATGGCCCGCGGCCAGCGCCTGCTGGAAGCGACCGGAACGCTGCATGCCAATTCCGGCGGCGAGATGGGCTATCAGCTGACCGACGCCGGCAAAGCCCGCGCGCTGGATGCGCTGGCCCAGTCGGAATATTACGGCGCCATGCCGGTGCCGCTGGACATGTACCGCGAACAGGTCAAGCGCCAGTCGATCCGCAATATCCAGATGACCCGCCAGCAATTGACCAGCGCCATGGGCCATCTGATCCTGCCCGGCGACCTGCTGGACCAGCTTGGCCCTGCGGTCGGCTCGGGCCGGTCGATCCTGATGTATGGCCCGCCCGGCAACGGGAAATCCTCGATCTCAAACGGTATCCGCGATGCTTTGGGCGACAAGATCTTTATCCCGCGCGCCATCGAATATGCCGGTCAGGTCATCACCGTCTATGACCCGATCGTCCATTCTGCGGCGCAGTCATTCGAGGAGGACCCGACCAGCCTGCGCCGTTCCTCTGGCCGGTTCGATACGCGCTATGTCCTGTGCGAACGCCCGACGGTGATCACCGGGGGCGAACTGTCGCTGGACATGCTGGACCTGACCTATAACCCGAACGCCAAGACCTATACGGCGTCCCTGCAGCTCAAGGCCACGGGTGGCGTCTTCATCATCGACGACCTTGGCCGCCAGGCCGAGCCGCCGCAAAAGATCGTCAACCGCTGGATCGTGCCGCTGGAAGAATCGCGCGACATTCTGGCGCTGCAGTCGGGCGAAAAGTTCGAAGTGCCCTTCGATACGCTGGTGATCTTTTCCACCAACTTCCACCCCAACCAGATCTTCGACAAGGCCGCGCTGCGCCGGATCTTCTTCAAGATCAAGATCGACGGGCCGGATCAGGAAAACTTCCTGAAGATCTTTGCGCTTGTTGCCAAAAAGAAGAAAATACCGATAAATGAACAGGCATTGTTGCACCTTCTGAAGATAAAATACCCGACCATCCACAATGAATATGCCAATTACCAGCCGGTCTTCCTGATCGACCAGATGATCGCCATCTGCAATTTCGAGGGGATTCCCTACCAGATGACCCCCGATCTGATCGACCGCGCCTGGGCCAACATGTTCGTCAAAGACGAGAAGATAGTTCATTGAGCGACGATTTCATCGGATTTTCCGGCACCTCACCCGCCGCCGCCAGCTTTCTGCACCGCCTGCGCCAGGCGGGCCAGGACGTGCGGCCGGTCGGGGCGCAGACCGGGCGGCTTGGCCCCCAGGGCGACGGGCCGGAGGTGCTGTTCCTGATGCCCCGCGACATCGAGGAATGCGAGGCGCTGCTTTTTGACCTTGACCAGTTCGCCCGCCAGGGCTGGGTCCGGCTGATCATCCTTTGCGCGACCCTGTCGCCCCGCTATACCCGTGCGCTGCGCGCCCGCGTGCCTGCGGATATCGCGCTGGTCGACGCCCCCTATATCGGCGCGCCGCGCCAGATCGAAACCGGCCAGCCCTCGTTCCTTCTGGGCGGTGATGGCCCGGCCCTGGACCGGGCGCAGCCGCTCTTCGCCCTGCTTGGTCATTCGGTGACGCGGATGGGGGGCTTCGGCACCGCCATGGCGGCGAAAGTCCTGCAGGATTGCCTGGCCGCCGCCACCTCGGCGATGACCCGCAGCGCGCTGGACTGGGCCGAGGCGCAGGGGATCGAAGAGCCGCGCCTTGTCTCGCTGCTGGAGGAGTTTTTCGGTGCCCGCCTGCCCCGCCCGGTCAGCGACCCGGCCGGACTGGTGACCAATGCGCTGCCCGGCGACAAGGCCGGCAGCACCCTGGTCAAAAAGGTCGAAAGCGCCATCGACGGCGCGCTGGCCGACGTGCATCTGACCCCGCCGCGCCATTACTCGCGCACAACCGGCACGCACCGCGCCCGCCATCTGCACTGACGACGGGGCATCGCTGCCCTGATTGTCCGGGCGAGAAATTCCCACTGGCCCCGCCCCGCAACCCATGGGAAAAGCGGCGCGCCGGGCCCGGGGTGTGGCCCCGTGGACGGAGAGCATGGTGGTCCTGTCAATCTTCCCGCGTCCGCGCGTCGTCCGTCATCATGTGTCGCACAGCGACTGGCAGGGCGAGGCACTGACCATCGCCATCCTGTCGGATATCCACGCCGCCCGCCCCTGGCTGGGCGCGGCGCGTTTGCGGCGGATCGTGGCGCAGGTGAACGGGCTGGGCGCCGATCTGATCCTCTTGCCGGGCGATTTCATCGCCGACCGCAAACTGCCCGCCCGCGCCCTGCCCGCCGACGAAATCGCGGACTGCCTGCGCCCGCTGACGGCGCCCCTGGGTGTCTACGCGGTTCTGGGCAATCACGACTGGTTCGATTGTGCCATGGCCCGTGCCAACCGCTTTACCGACTGCGCCATGATCGGCGCGCTGGACCGGGCGGGCCTGCCTTTGCTGCGCAACGGCGCGGTCCGGCTGGACCACCGGGGCAGTGCCTTCTGGCTGGTGGGGATGGACAGCCAGCGCCCGATCCAGGGCCGCCCGCGCCTGGGTTACCACCGCCCCGATCAGGCCTTTGCTGATGTGCCGCCCGGCGCGCCCGCCATCCTGATGGCGCATGAGCCCGACTATTTCGCCGATGGCGACGCCCGCGCCTTTCTGCAGATCAGCGGCCATACCCATGGCGGGCAGGTGAACCTTCTGGGCTGGCGACCGGTCGTGCCCTCTCTCTACGGCACGCGCTATGTCTGGGGCCATGTGCGCGAAGGCGGGCGGCATCTGATCGTGTCGGGCGGCGTCGGCTGTTCCGGCCTGCCCCTGCGCCTGCTGCAGCCCCCCGAAGTGACGCTTGTCACGGTGACACGGCCCTGACCCCTTGCCAGCCGGGCCGACCGGCGGCATTCTGGGGACGAGCCCGTGACGATGGCGTCGTCGCAGGGGCGCCCCGCCCCACCGCTTGCGGACCTGATGGCCCGCCCTGTCCTGTACGCCGGGACCTTTCGGGGTCCCGCCACAGAACCGGACCCCAGCACATGAGGTCTGAGATGACAGAACGCCCGCAGAATTACCGCTTCCATCAGGGGGACCGCACCCTGCCCTTCGCGCCGGGCGAATACGAGGCGCGCCTGGCCGGTCTGCGCCGGATCATGACCGACCGCGGGGTCGAGGTGGCGGTCCTGACCTCGATGCACAATATCGCCTATTACTCGGGCTTTCTGTACTGCGCCTTTGGCCGGCCCTATGCACTGGTGGTCACCGCGGGCCAGTCGGTGACGATCAGCGCCGGGATCGACGCGGGCCAGCCCTGGCGGCGCTGCCATGGCGACAATATCACCTATACCGACTGGCAGCGCGACAATTACTGGCGGACGATCCTGTCCGTCACCGGGCCGGGCCGGGTGATCGGATACGAGGCCGATCATCTGACGTTGATGCAATCGCAAAAGCTGGATGCCTTCCTGTCGCCCGCCAGCCGGATCGACATCGCGCCCGCGACCATGCTGCAACGGATGATGAAGTCGCCCGCCGAGATTGCGCTGATCACCCATGGCGCCAATGTCGCCGATGTGGGCGGCTATGCGATCCGCGAGGCGGTACGCGAAGGGGCGAGGGAAATCGACGTGGCCATGGCGGGCCGCGATGCGATGGAACTGGAAATCGCCCGCCGCTTTCCCGACGCCGAATATCGCGACACCTGGGTCTGGTTTCAGTCCGGCATCAACACCGACGGCGCCCATAACCCGGTCACCGCGCGACAGTTGCAACGCGGCGACATCCTGTCGCTGAACTGCTTTCCGATGATCTCGGGCTATTACACAGCGCTGGAACGGACCCTGTTCGTGGGCGAGGTCGACCCGGCCAGCCTGGCCATCTGGCAGGCAAACGTGGCCGCCCATGACTATGGGATAAGCCTTCTGAAACCCGGCGCCTCCTGCGCCGAGGTGACGGCAAAGATCAATGACTTCCTGACCGAACGCCAATTGCTGCAATACCGGACCTTTGGCTATGGCCATTCCTTCGGCGTCCTCAGCCACTATTACGGGCGCGAGGCAGGGCTGGAACTGCGCGAGGATATCGACACGGTGCTGGAACCCGGTATGGTGATTTCGATGGAACCGATGCTGACCATCCCCGAAGGCCAGCCCGGCGCCGGGGGCTACCGCGAGCATGACATTCTGGTCATCACCGAGGAGGGTCATATCGACATCACCGCCTATCCCTATGGGCCGGAGTTCAATGTGGTAGGGTGATGTTTGAAGGGTTCGAGTGGCTCACCCTGCCCGCCAAAGCCCGGGGCAGGCGACCCGGGCGCCGCGAGCGCTGTGTGATGAACTGCCCTTGCGGCTCCAGCCGCGAGGGCTGCCCCCGCCCCCCGGGCGGCGGGGGCATTCGCCCCCACCGGGGCGGGAGCACCCCTCGCCCAATCGTCCGGCTGCACGGAGAACCCCTTGGCCTGCGGCTTGCGCCTCCGGCCAACGGACCGGGTGACCTGCCACAGGCAGGTCCCCTGATCGGTCCGGGAAGACGACACCAGGCCAGAGCAGTGGCGGTGGACCCTACCGCGACACTCATTGCGGGACAGGTGCCTGTTGCAGCCCGTCCCCGCAGGCCGGGCTTTTCACGGCGCGGGACTTGACGCAGGTCAAACTTCTGTCACTCAGGCAGGGTCGCCCGGTTTGCCGGGCTGTTCCCTTTTTCCGATTCTCGCAGGATGCTGCCAATGATCCCGCCCTCTGCCCTTCGCCTATCCGCCGTGCTGATGCTGGTTGCCGCCCTGGCGGCCTGCGGCGGCAAGCCCAATGTCTCGCAGACGCCGCCGAACGATCCGCGCTATGACGCCATCGCCGACAATGGTGTTGACGTGCCCGCCGTCGAGGCCGGCTATCTGAACGACCGCAACCGCCGCACCGAAGTGGCCTATACCGGCCCCGATGCCCCCGGCACGATCGTCGTCGATCCCTATGCAAGGGTCCTTTATCACGTGCAGGAGGGCGGCACCGCCATCCGCTATGGCATCGCCGTCGGGCGCGAGGGCAAGGGCTTTTCCGGCGACGCCAGCATTCAGCGCAAGGAAGTCTGGCCGCGCTGGCAGCCCACGGCCAACATGATCCGTTCAGAACCCGACCTTTACGGCCCCTATGCCGCGGGCCTGCCGGGCGGGCTGGACAATCCCCTGGGGGCGCGTGCGCTTTATCTTTATCGCGGCGGCAAGGATTCGCATTACCGCATCCATGGCACCAACAATGCCTCGACCATCGGCCGCGCCACTTCGGCGGGCTGCATCCGGCTTTTCAACCAGGATGCGATGGATCTGTTCGACCATGTGGATCTTGGCACCTATGTCCATGTCCGCTCGGCGGGCGAATCCGCCTCGCTGGAGGAAGAGCTGGTCGAGAATGACATCGGCTATATGGTGCCAATGTCCTCGCTGCCCGAGGATGTGCAGGCGCTGATCCGGACGGGTCAGACGCCCTGGCCGAAATATGTGCCGGTGATCGGCATCAATGCCGGCGCGCCGGTCATGCCAGCGACTGCCTCGGGCGAGGTTCCGGCAGCCCCCGAAAGCTGAGCGATCTGCCCCGGCAGGGCGCGCCCGCGCGCCTTGCCGGACGGCTACAGCAGGATCACAAAGTCCTTCCGCACCGTCTCGACCACCTCCCATGTCCCGCGAAAGCCGGGGCGCAGGATGAAACTGTCGCCCGGCCCCAGACTGTGCTGACCGCCTCCGTCCTCGGTGATCACCGAACGACCCGTCAGGATGCGGCAATATTCCCATTCGTCATAGGAAATCCGCCAGTGGCCCGGCGTCGATTCCCAGATGCCGCAGTAAAGCCCGCCGCGTTCCTCGATCGTCCAGGTGCGGTGCACCGGATCGCCCGCAATCAGCCGGTCGGCGGCGGGGCGCGACATTTCCGGTTCGGTGGTGCTGGGGTCAATGCGGCAGAAGAGGTCCATGTGACATCCTTTCCTTTGGCCTTCCCCCTTTACCCGTCATGCGGGCTTGAGAGAAGCACGGCGCGGGACTATCCTGCCGCCATCGTAACCAGGATGGGTGCCCCATGCCCCGCGTACATGCTTTCGTCGTCTGCCTGCCTCTGGCGCTGCTGTCAGCCTGCGCCACGCCGCAGCAGCAATGTATCAACCGCTCGACCAAGGAAATCCGCACGCTGGACAGGCTGATCGCCGATACGCGCGCGACGCTGTCGCGCGGCTATGGCTATCAGACCGAAACCCGCACCGACTGGGAATGGAACATCTGCGACCAGTTCAAGGATGCGAACGGGCAATTGCGGTCGCAGATGTGCTGGGAGCCGGTCGATCAGACCGTGCAGCGCCCCGTCGCCATCGACCCGCAGACCGAGGAACGCAAGCTGCAGGGTCTGGAACAGCGCCGCGCCGCCCTGGCCAAGGCCGCCGAAAAACAGGTGGCCTATTGCAAGGCGACCTATCCCGAATAGGGATCAACCGCAGGCAGGGTGAACCGGACGGACGACCGCCCAGCCCGGGGTCGGCTGGCCGCTGATGACCGGCTTTTGGCCTGGCGACCACCCATAGCGGCCAGCACCACCCACGCGCAAACCATGGTTCGGCACGGAAATTTGCCTGCGAAATTGACGCCGCGTCACACGCCAAGGTTGCTATCGAAAGGACATGGCGAATCAGACAAATTGGCGAAGGGCCCCTTTGCGGCGTAAAACCGGGGCACCACGCAACTTCCGTTTGTTCAATCCATGCCGCGCCGCGCGCCTTTTTTCAGGCGAACCAAATGACCGAACATGCCAATTCACCCCCGCAGGGGGACAGCGCCCCGGGCGCCTTTGTCGGCCGCTCCGCGCCGATGCTGCGCCTTTACGCCATGCTGCGTTCTGCGGCCGGATCACCCGCACCGGTTTTCCTGAGCGGCGAGGACGGGTCCGGCAAGTCGCTGGCGGCCCGCACCATCCATGACCTGTCGGATCGGGCGGCGATGCCCTTTGTGACCTTCGACTGCGGCCTGCCCCGCGCGGGCCGGATCGAGGCCGAGCTTCTGGGCGACGCCTCTGATGGCGGCACGGCGGGCGGACTGCTGGCCGAGGCCCATGGCGGCACCTTGTTTTTGAAGAATATCTGCACACTCGACAGCGCCCTTCAGGCCCGGCTGATGCATGCGCTTGATCCTGCGGATGCCACGGGCGGTCGGCCGCGGCTGATCGTCTCTTGCGCCGATCCGCAGGGCGATGTCGCGCAGGGCCGTTTCCGCCGCGATCTCTACTACCGGCTGCATGTGCTGCCCATCCCCTTGCCGCCGCTGCGCGACCGGGGCCAGGACATTCTGCTGTTGGCCGAAACGATCCTGCAGCAGTTGTCGCACGAGGAGGGGCGCAGTTTTGCCGGCCTCTCCGACGAGGTTGCCGCCCAGTTCCTGGCCCATGACTGGCCGGGCAATGTGCGCGAACTGGCCAATGTCCTGCGCGGCATTGCCGTCCTGAACGACGGGGCCGAAGTGACGATGGACATGCTGCCCCCGGCCCTGACCCCGCGCGGTGATGCGCCGCCGCCGCCCAGCCGCGATGCCGCCGTCGCCGCCCTTGCAGGCCTGCCGCTGGCGCTGGTCGAACGGCTGGTGATCGAAGAAACCATCCGCCAAAGCGGCTCGATCACCCGCGCCGCACGTCTGCTGGACGTGGCGCCCTCGACCATCTATCGCAAGATCGAAGGCTGGGCCGAGAGCAGCTAGGCCTGCCCCTGCCCTTGCCCCTGCTCCCGCAGCGCCAGAACCCGCCGGTCCATGATCCGCCGCCACAGGCGCGGCAGCAGCGCCACCGTCGCCATCACCGGCAGCGAGGCCGGCAGCAAGGGCGCCCGCCCGCCCGGCGACAGGGTCAGTTCGGTAAAGCCGCGCCCCGGATGGGCATGATGGTCGGCATGACGCGGCGCATTCATCATCATCAGCCCCGACAAAGCGTCGGGCGCGTCCCAGCTGTGTTCGGCGCCAAAGGGTTCATAGCTGTCCGGCCCTGTCCTGGCCCGCTGCAACCCGTAATGCTGGACATAATCCGACAGCAAAAGCTGCAGCTGCGCATGGGCAGACAGGGCCAGATGCACCAGCACCCCCGCCACCCCGCCGATCAACCCGGCCAACAGGATGAAGGCCGCCCCACCGGCCAGATAGGCGGTATAGGGATGCAGTCCGCGCCTTGGCTGGCCACTGGCCGCCTGCAGGCTGTTTTCCATCTCGTATCCCGCCAGAAACCCGCCCGGCCAGGCGCGGGCCAGAAAGGACCAGAACCCTTCGCCCAGTGCTGCGCTGTTCGGATCGTCCGGGGTGGCCACGAACCGGTGATGCACCAGCCGGTGCGCCGATGTGTGATGGCCGTAAAGAAGCGAGATATAAAGCCACATGCCGGTCAGAAAGGGGGCCCGCCCGCCGGCATGGATCAGCTCATGCGCCACGGCATTGCCCACCTGCCCGAACCACAGGCTCAGGCCCAGAAAGGCCAGGCACCAGCCGCCAAAGGACAGGCCCGCGCCGCCCGACAGCGCCCGGATGGCCAGGATCAGCAACAGAAAGTGCCCCCCGGCCACCGCCAGCGCCGCATGCACCGCCCAAGGGTCCGCGACACCCGCCGCCCTTCCCCAACCCAGGTGCCGCCCGATCCGGTCGCCCGCAAACAGCCCCGCCGTCATCAGCATACATCCTGCCAGCGCCCAAAGGCCGCCAAGACAGGCCCCCAGCGCCAACACCAGCGCCGGGGCCAGCGCCGCCGCGGCAAAGCGCAGCGAAGGATGGCGGGACAGATCGGAAAAACGCACTTGGGCCCCTTGCAGCCACGACCAGGCCAGTTTCACCCCGGACGGCCCGGGATGCAAGCCCGCCCACCCCTTCCCTTACCCGACCGAATTGACTAGAGCGTGATGAGGAAAAGTGGAAACCGGTTTTCCTCATCAATCACGCGACCACCTGAAAACGACAGCAGGATGGTGTTTCCTTCAAACACCATCCTGTTCTAGGTGAGAAGAAACCCCGGCACGAGGCCCGCATGTCATTCTTCAACAAGCTGAAGGACCGGCTTTTCAAAAGCTCGTCAAAGCTCGACGAGGGGTTGGAGGCGATCGTCGCCGACAGCCCGACCGCGCCCGAACCGGCCCTTCTGCCCGAACCTGCCCCGGAACCGCCCAAGGCGCCCCCGGCCCCCGCGCCCGCCGTTGCGGCGCCAGTGCCGCCCCCTGCCCCCGTCGCCGAAGCTCCGGCTGCAAAGCCCGGCCTGATCGGCCGCCTTCTGGGCCGCACGGCCGCTGACGAGCCGCGCCGCATCCTCGACGATGCAATGCTGGAAAGCCTGGAGGAATTGCTGATCCGGTCCGACATGGGCGTCGATACGGCGATGCGCGTCGCCGCGAACCTGGCCGAAGGCCGCATGGGGCGCCGCCTGTCGGTCAGCGAGATCAAGGATATCCTTGCCACCGAGGTCACCCGCATCATGACCCCGGTCGCCCGGCCGCTGCCGATCTATCCCAGGCGCCCGCAAGTGGTGCTGGTGGTGGGGGTCAATGGCTCGGGCAAGACCACCACCATCGGCAAGCTGGCCAGTCAGTTCCGCGCCGCCGGAAAACAGGTGGTGATTGCGGCGGGCGACACGTTCCGCGCCGCCGCCGTCGAACAATTGCAGATCTGGGGCGCCCGCGCCGGTGTCCCGGTCCTGACCGCGCCCGAAGGCTCCGATCCCGCATCGCTGGCCTTTGACGCCATGACACGGGCCGAGGCCGATGGCGCCGACCTTCTTCTGATCGACACGGCGGGCCGGTTGCAGAACCGCCAGGACCTGATGGAGGAACTGGCCAAGATCGTCCGCGTCATCCGCAAGAAAGACCCAAGTGCCCCCCACAACACGCTTTTGGTCCTTGATGCCACCACCGGTCAGAATGCCCTGAGCCAGGTCGAGATTTTCCGCAAGATTTCAGACGTTTCCGGCCTGATCATGACCAAACTTGACGGCACCGCCAAAGGCGGCGTCCTGGTGGCGCTGGCCGACCGGTTCGGCCTGCCGATCCATGCGATCGGCGTGGGCGAACAGATCGACGACCTGTCGCCCTTCGACCCCGAAGACTTCGCCCGCGCCCTGGTGGGCACCGCCGCCTGACCTTCATCTCTTTCCAAATATCCCGGGGTCCGGGGCAGCGCCCCGGTCCCGAACCAGCCACAGGACCAATCATGGCCGATCAGAAACCCGCCCCCTGGGTCAAGCCCGCACTGGAATTCGGCCCCGTTCTGGCCTTCTTCCTCGCGTTCCGCTGGTTCAAGGACCGGACCGTCACCATCGGCGGCACCGAATATGGCGGCTTCATCCTGGCGACGGCGATCTTCGTGCCGCTTCTGATCCTGTCCACACTGATCCTGCGCCGCCTGACCGGGCGTCTGTCGGTCATGCAGATTGCGACGCTGGTTCTGGTCGTCACCTTTGGTGGCCTGTCGATCTGGTTCAACGACGAGCGGTTCTTCAAGATGAAGCCGACGATCATCTATCTGATCTTTGCCGCCATCCTCGGCTTTGGCCTCATGCGCGGCACATCCTACCTTGCGCTTGCCATCGACGGCGCCCTGCCGCTGACCCCCCGGGGCTGGATGATCCTGACCCGCCGCCTGACGCTGTTCTTCGCCGGTCTTGCGGTGGCGAACGAGGCGATCTGGCGCACCCAGTCCGACACAGCCTGGGTTAATTTCAAGACCTTCGGCCTGCCTGCCGCCCTCTTCCTGTTCTTCCTGGCCCAGGGCGGTCTGATGAAGCGCCACGGAACGGATCCGGGCGAGAAGTAACGGGGCGGGCGTCACCGGCCCCGTTCACGCCCCCCTTACTGATCCAGGAAACCAGCGCTTCCGGCTCCCCGTTATTTAGCTATACTTACGGCTGGGGTGAAGATTCTGCTTCTAAAAGATTAAGAGCAATAGCAACTCGTTGTCTCTGCAACTTTGAAAGGTCCCTTAGGTACTTCGTGAGATCGCCTCTCTCAAACAAAACTTTCCCGTCTCCACGCGGCACTTCAATTGTTAAAATATCGGTTGTTGACACTAGAATCGTATAAATATCCTCCGCCTGCTCAGGAATCCAATTTAGAATGTAGGATTTCCTGATGTCGACGTTATCGGACTGCAAAGCCTCTAGTAGTAAACGGTAGCGACCACTCAGCAACGATGCATTGGATCGGATCAATTCGTCGCGAATTTGCTCTTCAGTGCGACTTGCTATTGGTCTCATTGCATAAACCCCGGGAATGCCTTGACTAGGTTGCCAAAGCCATCAGCATCCCCCTACTGATCCAGGAAACTCCGCAGTTTCCGCGACCGGCTTGGGTGCTTCAGCTTCCGCAGTGCCTTGGCCTCGATCTGGCGGATACGTTCGCGGGTGACGCTGAACTGCTGGCCGACCTCCTCCAGCGTATGGTCGGTGTTCATGCCGATGCCAAAGCGCATGCGCAGGACCCGTTCCTCGCGCGGGGTCAGGCTGGCCAGGACCCGGGTCGTGGTTTCCTTCAGGTTTTCCTGAATGGCGCTGTCCAAGGGCAGGATGGCGTTCTTGTCCTCGATGAAGTCGCCCAGCTGGCTGTCTTCCTCGTCGCCGATGGGGGTTTCCAGCGAAATCGGTTCCTTGGCGATCTTCATCACCTTGCGGACCTTTTCCAAGGGCATCTGCAGCTTTT
>CAZKJZ010000052.1:0-15234 GCA_964553145.1 uncultured Frigidibacter sp.
AGCAATCCCTGACTGCGAAAGCTGAGCGGCGCCGACCGGCCGACGATCAGATGGTCATGAAGCGTGATCCCCAGCACCTCGGCGGCATCGGCGATCTGGTTTGTCACCAGAATGTCCGCCTCGGACGGGGTCGGATCGCCTGACGGGTGGTTGTGCACCAGGATCAGCGCCGAGGCATTCAGTTCCAGCGCCCGCTTGACCACTTCGCGCGGATAGACCGGCACATGGTCGACCGTGCCGCGCCCCTGCTCCTCGTCCGCGATCAGCACATTCTTGCGGTCCAGATAGAGGATGCGGAACTGTTCGGTCTGCCGGTGGCCCATGGAAGTGGCGCAATAGTCCAGAAGCGCGTCCCACGAAGACAGGACCGGGCGGTTCATCACGCGGCCGCGCGCCAGCCTATGGGCCGCCGCCTCGACAATCTTCAGTTCCTGCACCACGGCGGGGCCGACGCCCGTCACCTGTTCCAGCCGCTGGGCGGGGGCCGACAGAACCGCGCTGAAACTGCCGAAGAGGTCCAAGAGCCGCCGCGCCAGCGGTTTCACATCCTGCCTTGGAATGGCGCGGAACAGCACCAGTTCCAGAAGCTCATAGTCCGGCAGCGCCGCCGCGCCGCCAGCCATGAACCGTTCCCGCAGCCGCTGCCGGTGATCGCGGATATAGGAGGGCAGCCGCCCCTCGGGCAAGGCCGCAGGTGTCAGCGCCTCGTCCCCTTCGGTGAAAAGGGGCAGCGGGGCTTCGTGAAAGGCGGCCTGAGTCGGGTGCATGGCCCAGCCTTGCCCGGCGTGGTTAAGGACGGGTTAACGCCCGCGGCCCGTTTGCGCCGTTTCCCTGTCGCAGCCGGACGGGCGGGCGGGCCGCAGCCGCGCGAGGCTTGGGCAAACCTGTGGAGGGGCCGGGATGAAACTGAAGGACCTGGAGATTTTCGTCGTCGCCCCACCCGCGCCCGGCTGGGGCGGGCGCTACTGGATCTTTCCGAAACTGACCACCGACAATGGTATCGTCGGCTATGGCGAATGCTATGCCTCGACCGTCGGGCCAGAGGCGATGCGCGCGGTGATCGAGGATGTGTTCACCCGCCACATGCAGGGGACCAACCCCGAAGAGGTCGAACTGATGTTCCGCCGCGCTTATTCGGCGGGCTTTACCCAGCGGCCCGATCCTACGGTGATGGGCGCCTTTTCGGGGCTGGAGATTGCCTGCTGGGACATTATCGGCAAGGCGCGCGGGCGGCCCGTCCATGCCCTGCTGGGCGGGCGGCTGAATGAACGGCTGAGAAGCTATACCTATCTTTACCCCGCGCCGGGCCAAAGCGCGCCCGACTTCTGGACCAGCCCCGACATGGCCGCCGAAGCCGCGCTGCGCTTTGCCGACATGGGCTTTACCGCCGTCAAGTTCGACCCGGCCGGCCCCTATACGATCCGCGGCGGCCATGACCCGTCGGGCAGCGACATCACCCGGTCCGCCGCCTTTTGCCGGGCGATCCGGGCGGCGGTGGGTGACCGGGTCGATCTGCTCTTCGGCACCCACGGCCAGTTCAACATTGCGGGCGCCGTGCGGATGGCCCAGGCGATCGAGCCTTACGGCCCCCTGTGGTACGAAGAACCGATCCCGCCCGACAATCTTCTGGACTTTGCCGAAGTGCAAAAGGCGGTGCGCATTCCCGTCGCCACCGGCGAGCGGTTCTGCACCAAGGCCGAGTTTGCCACCGTCCTGCGCACCGGCGGCGCCCGCATCCTGCAACCCGCGCTGGGGCGCGTCGGCGGCATATGGGAGGCCAGGAAGATCGCCGCGATTGCAGAGGTCTTTACCGCCCAGATGGCGCCGCACCTTTATGCCGGGCCGGTCGAATGGGCGGCGAATGTGCAGCTTGGCGCCTCGATCCCCAATCTGCTGATGGTCGAGACGATCGAAACCGGCGGGGCCTTTCACCAGAAACTGATCCGCAATGCGATCCGCTGGGAAGACGGCTATGTCATCGTGCCGACCGAACCCGGCCTTGGCATCAGCTTTGACGAGGGTGTGGCCCGCGCCCACCCCTATCATGGCGACCGGCTGCATCTGGAAATGCAAGAGGCGCCTTGCGGCTATTCCGCACCGAACCGTTTCGAAGGCGGGGCGCCCGCGCCGACCGAATAGGCGGCGCGGGATCGCGGCCAGGCCTTACTTCACCTGCGCAAAGGCCGCATCCATGCGTTCCTGCGCCTTTTTCGGCAGTTTGACCGCCTTGGCCGCATCCAGATTGGCCGGCGCATCCCCCACCTGGATCAGCGCGACCATGCCCATGGCAAAGTGGGGCGTGCATTTAACGCCGTAAAGGCCCGGGGCCGTGACCGTCACGCTCAGATCCTCGTTCATCTTGCCTTTGAACGGTTCGGCGCCATCGGGCAGCATCTCCTTGATCGCCTCGACATCATGGCCCTTGTCCTTGGCGACGAACGTGACCGTGTCGCCAGGCTGAACCTTGACGAAGGCCGGTTCAAAGACCATCGCCCCATCGGCGCCCTTGTTCAGCATCTGGATTTCGACCTCGGCCGCATGGGATGCCCCGGCGACAAGGGCAAAGAGCAGCGGCGCGGCAAGGCGGGTCAATTTCATGGCTCATCTCCTGTGATTCGGGCCGGAATGGCCCGTCCAGGTCCGCCTAGCCTTTGGCGGGGGCCACCACTTTGCGCCGGATCAAACCGCCTGGGGATTATCTGGCGAACCAGCTGGCCGACACCCGGCGGCGGGTAAAGAATTCGCCCATCAGCCCCAGCACGATCATCGCCGCCGAGACCTTGAAAATATAGGGCACCTCGGTGTTGCGGGGGATATAGTTCAGGAAAATCGCGCCCCGCATCTGGTCGACGCAATGGAACAAGGGGTTCCAGTCAAAGAGTTTCAGCTGCCAGAAGGCCATGCTGTTGCCCAGCATCATCTTGCCCGAGGCAAAGACATTGATCCGCGTCACGATCATGATCAGGATCGGCGCCAGCTTTGGCGCCCAGGGCTTGATCGCCATGACCAGAAGGCCGGTCGCTATGCCGAAGATCCAGGATGCGACCATCATGAAAAAGGCAAAGACGGGTTCGTCGATATGCACGGGCGTGATTGCAACATGATAGCCGCCCAGAATCACCAATGTGCTGAAGACCTGCAGATAAAGGGTGCTGATCGCAGCGGACGCGATGGCCACGATCGTATTCATCGGCCCGTGTTGCATCATCGGTGACAGGGGACCCTCGGCGCCATAGACGGCCTTCATGGTCTTGTTATAGGTCGTATAGGCCATGACCCCCGACATAAGGTAGACGACGAAATCACCGCGCAGGCCCGTCGGGCGCATATGCAGCAGCGTCATCGTGAGATAGAGCGCCATGAACATGAACAGCTGCGTGACAATGTTCATCACCAGCGAAAACAGCGGATTGGCCCGCGACCCGCCCGACGCGCGCACAGTCATGTGATAGGTGGTTTCCGCCAGTTCATAGGCGGCAATCCAGCCGTTGCGCTTCTTTTTCTGAACCCTGAACATGCCTGTTCGCCGATCCTGGCCGCCTATGGGCAGAAAACACGGGAATTCTTGCCGTTTCTTTAGCAAGTGATCATAAGGGCTGGGAAAAGAACGATCAATCTTTCCCGATCCGAGGTATCAAGTGGATTTCGAACGTCTGACGATGGTGATGCGGCGCCTGGCGCTGGAAGCGGGCGACAGGATCATGCAGGTCTACAACGCCCCGGGGTTCGAGGTGAAGGTGAAGTCCGACGCCAGCCCCGTGACCGAGGCGGACGAGGCCGCAGACGCCGTGATCGCCGAAGGTCTGGCCGAGGCCTTCCCCGCCGTGGCGCTGGTGACCGAGGAACAGGCAGCGACCCATGGCCAGTCGGTCAGCACCTTTCTGATCGTCGATCCCCTGGACGGGACCAAGGAATTCGTGCAGCGGCGCGGCGATTTCACCGTGAACATCGCCTATGTCGAGGCGGGCGTGCCCCTGCGCGGCGTCGTCTATGCGCCGGCCAAGGGGCGACTGTTCTATACGCTGGCCGATGGCCGTTCGGTCGAAGAGATGGGCCCCCACGACAAGGACCGCGCGGGAGAGATGAGGCCGATCGGTGTCTCGACCCCCGACAATCGCGCGCTGATGGTGGTGGCGTCCAAGTCGCACCGCGATCAGGCGACCGACGATTACATCGCCCGCTATTCGGTGGCCGACATGACCAGCGCCGGGTCGTCGCTGAAATTCTGCCTGGTGGCGACGGGCGAGGCTGATCTTTACCCCCGCCTGGGCCGGACCATGGAATGGGATACGGCGGCGGGCGATGCCGTCTTGCGCGGCGCGGGTGGCCAGATGGTGCGCTTTGACGATCATGCGCCCTTTACCTATGGCAAGCCCGGTTTCGAAAATCCCTTCTTCATCGCCTACGCCCCCGGCGTTCTGTTGGTGAAGTGATGTCTGTCCTGATCGTCATCCCCGCCCGCTATGCCTCGACCCGCTATCCGGGCAAGCCTCTGGTCGCGCTGAAAGGCGCCAAGGGCGAGGCGCGCACCCTGATCCGCCGCAGCTGGGACGCGGCCTGTCAGGTCAAGGGCGTCGACCGGGTGGTGGTGGCGACCGACGATGACCGCATCCGCGATCATGCCGCGGGCTTCGGCGCCGAGGTGGTGATGACATCGGAACTCTGCCGCAACGGCACCGAACGTTGCGCCGAGGCGCAGGCGGTCCTGGGCTGGCAGCATGACATCGTCGTCAACCTGCAGGGCGACGCGCCCCTGACCCCGGCCTGGTTCGTCGAGGATCTGGTTGCGGGCATGCGCGCCAATCCGGCGGCCGAGGTTGCGACCCCGGTCCTGCGCTGCGACGGGCGGGCGCTGAACGGGTTTCTGGAGGACCGCCGCAATGGCCGCGTGGGCGGCACCACCGCCGTCTTTGGCCATGATCACCGCGCCCTTTATTTCTCGAAAGAGGTCGTGCCCTTTACCTCGCGCGCCTACGGCGATGACGAACATACGCCGGTCTTTCACCATGTCGGCGTCTATGCCTATCGTCCCCAGGCACTGAAGGATTATGCGGGCTGGGACATGGGCCCGCTGGAGGGGCTGGAAGGGCTGGAACAGCTGCGCTTTCTGGAACGCGGGCGGCAGGTCCTGTGCGTCGAGGTTCAGGCGCGCGGGCGCGAGTTCTGGGAGCTGAACAACCCATCGGACGTGCCGCGGATCGAGACGATGATGCACAAGATGGGAATGGAATGACGGCGCCCTTGCCCGTCAGCCTTGTCATCATCTCTCGCCACCGCCCTGCCCTGTTGCGCCGCTGCCTGACGGCGGTCAGCCAGATGGATCACCCGAACTTCGAGGCGATTGTCGTCACCGACCCCGAAGGGCTGCAGGTCGCCACGGCCTTTCCCGTAAAGCAGGTTGCCTTTGACCAGCCCAATATCTCGGTCGCGCGCAACTGCGGGATTGCGGCGGCGGCGGGCGACATCGTCGCCTTCATCGACGATGACGCCGTGCCCGAACCGCGCTGGCTGTCACTTTTGACCGCGCCCTTTGCCGACCCGGAAGTCGCTGCAGCGGGCGGCTTTGTCACAGGCACCAATGGCCTGTCGCTGCAATGGCAGGCCGGTACTGTGGACCGGCTGTTGCACGAGGCGCCTTTGCCACTGCCCGCCGGCAACGCGCCCAGCCTGCACCACGCCACGCCGGGCCGCGCGGTCGAGATCAAGGGCGTAAATTGCGCCTATCGCCGGTCGGTGCTGGCGGCCCTTGGCGGGTTTGATCCGGCGCTGCGCTATTATCTGGATGAAACCGAACTGAACCTGCGGCTTGCGGCACAGGGCGCGCTGGTCGCATTGGTGCCCGAGGCGCGGGTTCTGCATACCAAGGCCGAAAGCGCACAGCGCACGGCGCTGCGGCTGCCACGCGATCTGGGCGACATCGGCACCAGCAGCGCCGTGACCCTGCGCCGCCACGGCGCGACGGAGGCCGAGATCAGGGCAGCCCGTGCGCGGCTTTTCGCGCATGAAGGCGCCAAGCTGGACCGCCTGCAGAAAGCCGGGTCCTTGTCTGGACCCGAGGCGGCGCGCCTGACGGAAACGCTGACATCGGGCTTTGATCGCGGCATGGCCCAGACCCTTGCGCCCCTGCCGCCAATTCCGCCTACAACCTTGCTTTTTCAGCGTTTTCCGGTGAAAAAACGACAGGTCGTCACCCTGTCAGGGCGCATCTGGCAGCGCAGGCGCCTGATGGCAAAGGCCGATCAGCTGGCGGCTGGCGGTGCGATCGTCCGGCTGTTCCTGTTCAGCCCGACCACGCTTTTTCACCATGCCAATTACACCGGGTCGGGGTACTGGCTGCAGACGGGCGGCCTTTTCGGCAAATCCTTGCGCACTGACCCCTGGGTGCGGCTCTGGCGCTTTTCCCGGCGATTGGCTAGGGAGCGGGCACATAGGGCGAACGGATTCGGGTATTCCTGACTTTCCGGTTTCCGTTTGGTCAACTAACATGGCGGCACTGGGCAGACTTTCCGCAAAATTCCCCCTGATTGCGCGGTATCCTGCCTTATGTTGGTCATAGTCTTGTTCAAGTGAACTTCAGGGGCTTAGATCAGGACTAAGTCCACGGGTCCGCAAGATGCGGACGGCAGAATAGCGATAGGTGATACTGATGAAACGCAAGGTCACGAAGGCGATCTTTCCTGTGGCAGGTATGGGGACGCGCTTCCTTCCGGCCACGAAGTCGATCCCGAAAGAGATCATGACTTTGGTGGACCGCCCGTTGATTCAGTATGCAATCGACGAGGCCCGCGCCGCCGGGATCGAAGAGTTCATCTTTGTCACCTCGCGCGGCAAGGGCGCGCTGGAAGATTATTTTGACCATGCCCAGCATCTGGAAGCGACGCTGGAAACCCAGGGAAAACAGGATCTTCTGGACATTCTGCGCGAAACCAACATGGATTCGGGTGCCATCGCCTATGTCCGCCAGCACAAGGCGCTGGGCCTTGGCCACGCGGTCTGGTGCGCCAGCCGCCTGATCGCCGAGGACGAACCCTTTGCCGTGATCCTGCCCGACGATGTGATCGCTGCCGAAAAGCATTGCCTGCAGCAGATGGTCGAGGCCTATGAGGAAACCGGCGGCAACATGGTTGCGGCCATGGAAGTTCCGCCGGAAAAAGCCTCGTCCTATGGCGTGCTGGATATCGGCAATGACATGGGGTCGCTGGTCCATGTCAAAGGCATGGTCGAAAAGCCCAAGGCGAACGAGGCGCCGTCTAACCTGGCGGTGATCGGCCGCTATATCCTGTCGCCGCAGGTCATGCAGCATCTGGACCGCAAGCAGGCTGGCGCGGGGGGCGAAATTCAGCTGACCGACGCCATTGCCCAGCAGATCACAGATCACAATAACGTGTACGGCTATCGCTTCCGTGGCCAGCGTTTCGACTGCGGGTCCAAGGCGGGCTTCTTGCAGGCGACCGTCGCCTTTGGTCTGGCACGGGCCGAGCTGCGTGACGAATTCCAGCAGTTCCTTGTCGAAATGACCCAGACGCGCAAGGCGGCCGAGTAAGGCCCGTGGTGCAGACGGTTCTGGTCACGGGCGGGGCGGGCTATATCGGCTCGCACGCCTGCAAGGCCCTGGCCCGCGTGGGCTATCAGCCGGTGACCTATGACAGTCTGGTGACCGGCTGGCAGGATGCCGTCCGCTTTGGCCCGTTCGAACAGGGCGATCTGGCCGACCGCGCCCGTCTGGATCAGGTCTTTGCCCGTTGGCAGCCGGTGGCCGTCATGCATTTCGCCGCTTTGTCGCTTGTCGGCGACGCGATGCGCGACCCGGGCCTTTACTGGCGGGCCAATGTCCTCTCGTCGCTGACCCTGATCGAGGCGGCGGTGGCCGCCGGGTGCCTGGATTTTGTCTTTTCCTCGACCTGCGCGACCTATGGCGATCAGGACGGGGTGGTCCTGAACGAGGATACGCCGCAAGCGCCGATCAATGCCTATGGCAAGTCGAAATTCGCCATCGAACAGATGCTGGGCGATTTCGCCAATGCGCATGGTCTGCGGCCGGTGATCTTCCGTTACTTCAACGTCGCGGGGGCCGACCCGGATGGCGAGGTCGGCGAACATCACCGCCCTGAATCGCATCTGATCCCGCTGATGCTGGACGCAATTGATGGCAAGCGCCCGGCGCTGACCGTCTTTGGCACCGACTATCCGACGCCCGACGGCACCTGCATCCGCGACTATGTCCATGTGATGGACCTGGTCGAGGCGCATGTTCTGGGGCTGAAATGGCTGCAGGAAGGCAAAGGCCCGCAGACCTTTTGCCTGGGCACCGGCAATGGCTTTTCGGTGCGCGAGGTCATCGAACAGTCGCGGACCGTGACCAACCGTGACGTGCCGATCGTCTATGGCGACCGGCGGGCCGGTGATGCGGTCAAGCTGGTCTGCGGATCGGATCGCGCGATCCGCGATCTGGGCTGGCGGCCAGACCGGTCGAACATGCGCGACATGATCGCCGACGCCTGGCGCTGGCACCAGACCGGACATTATGAGCGCTGAGGCGCGTCGCCTTATCCTGGACATCACCCGGCTGGTTGCCCGGACCGGACCACAGGCCCCGACCGGCATTGACCGGGTCGAACGGGCCTATCTGGCCGAACTGGCCGGGCGCGGGGCCGGCAATCTGCATCTGGCCTGCCGGACAGCGCTGGGGTGGCTGCTGATCCCGGGCAGCGTGGCGCCGGACCTCTTGCGCTGGATCGACGGCCCGCACTGCCTGCCGCTGACCGGTCCCCTGGCCACTGCGCTGGCCCGCAACCGCCGGACTCCGGCGATCGAGGCGGCGCTGCGCGCGCGGAGTCATCTGTGCCTGACCCTGCCCGCGCTGGCGCGGCAAGTGGCGGCGGGGTCAGGTGGCGGGTCGCTGGTCTGGCTGACCGTCGGCCATATGAACCTGTCGGTGCCGCTCTTTCGCAGGCTGAAGCGCCTGCCGGGCCTGAGGATCGTGGCGATGCTGCATGATACGATCCCGCTGGATCATCCCGACTGGTCCGGTCCGGGCGCGTCGGACAGGCTGAAGGACGGCCTTCGCGCCGCATTCGCCCATGCCGACCTGATCCTGACGCCTTCTGCAGCCGCCGCCGGTGACCTCCAACGCTGGGCCGGGCTTTCGGGGCACAGGATCGACCCGCTGGTCGTGCCGCTGGGTGTGACCCCCGCCGCACCCCGGCCCGATCTGGTCCCGCCGGACTTGCGGCCCGACCGGCCCTATTTCGTCGCATTGGGCACGATCGAGCCGCGCAAGGATCATGCGCTTCTTCTGGATATCTGGGATGGGTTCCGGGCCGCCCCCCCCCCGGGCCATGCGCCCGCCTTGCTGGTTCTGGGTCGGCGGGGCTGGGCCGCGCCAGCGCTGTTCGCCCGGCTGGACCGCGCCCTGCCGCTGGTCCGTGTGGCCGGGGGTCTGCCGGACGGCGCGGTCAGCGCCCTTTTGCAGGGCGCGCAGGCCCTGTTGGCCCCCAGCCGCGCCGAAGGGTTCGGCCTGCCGGTGGCCGAGGCGGCGGCGCTGGGTGTGCCGGTCATCGCCAGCGACCTGGCCGTGACGCGAGAGGTCGCGGGGGACTGGCCGGTTTACCTGACGCCCGGCGATCTGTATGCTTGGCAGGACGCAATAATAACCATGGCGCGTCAGGCAGATAGCAGGCAGGGGCGGCCAGCACCGGCGAAAATGCCGGACTGGCAGGCGCATTTTAACCTTGTCTTCAGCCGTCTCTGACAGCCTTCTGACCGGGCAGAAGCCCGCGGGGACCGGATGAGCCTGTGGCAAAGATATCGCCTGCGTCTGCGCCGCCAGCGGCTGTTGGTGCGTGCGCTGCGCAAGGGGCGGGAACTGACTGCCGTCCGCGACCAGACGGCGGCGATCCGGCCGGGCGATGTGCTGTTGTGCGCCACGATCCGCAATGAACGCGCGCGGCTGCCCTATTTCCTGTCCTACTACCGGCGGCTTGGCATCGGCCATTTCCTCATTGTCGATAACGGGTCAGAGGATGGCAGCGCAGCCTTTCTGGCCGGTCAGGAGGATGTCTCGCTCTGGCAGACGGGGGCCAGTTATCAGGCATCGCGCTATGGGGCCGACTGGTTGAATGCGCTCCTCAGGCGCCATGCGCCGGGCCACTGGGCGCTGACCGTCGATGCCGATGAATTCCTGGTCTATCCCTTTTGCGACAGCCGCCCGATCCGTGCGCTGACCGACTGGCTGGACGGACATGGGCTGCGGTCCTTTCCCGCCATGCTGCTGGACATGTATCCCAAAGGCCCGGTCGGTGACGCGGTGGTGGCCGAGGGAGCCAATCCCTTTGACCTGGCGCAGGGGTTTGACAGCGGCAATTACATGATCTCGCGCAATCCCCTTTACGGCAATCTGTGGATACAAGGCGGCCCGCGCGCGCGGATGTTCTTTGCCGACGATCCGAAGAATGCGCCCTCGCTGAACAAGATCCCGCTGGTGCGCTGGGACCGATCCTATGCCTATGTCCATTCGACCCATATGCTGCTGCCCCGCCGCCTGAACCAGACCTTTGCCACCGATGGCGGGGAATGGGCCTCGGGCTGCCTGTTGCATGCGAAGTTCCTGTCGGGTTTTTCCGACAAGGTCAGCGAAGAGACGCGGCGCCGCGAACATTTCGCCGGCGGACAGGAATATCGGGCCTATGCGGCGGGCGACCCGGCGGGCACCGATTTCTGGTGCCGGACGACCGAGCGTTATATCAACTGGCGGCAACTGGAAATTCTGGGGCTGATGTCGAAAGGCAGCTGGGCATGAGCGTCGGGTTCATCATGCTGTGCCACACGGCACTGGACCGCGCGGCCCAGGTGGCGCGGTTCTGGGCCGATGGTGGATCGCCGGTCGTCATCCATATCGACGCCCGTGCGCCAAAGGCCGAGGTGCAGGCAATGCAGGCCGCGCTGGCCGACCTGCCGCTGGTCGGCTTTTGCCCGCGCCTGCGCTGCGACTGGGGGATGTTCGGACTGGTCGCCGCGACCCAGGGCGCCGCCGAGCAACTTTTGGCGGATCACCCCGATGTAGGGCATGTCTTCCTTGCCTCGGGCTCATGCCTGCCCCTGAGGCCCCATGCCGAGCTTACGGACTATCTGGCGGCCCATCCCGATACGGATTTCATCGAAAGCGTGACCACGCGCGATGTGCCCTGGATTGTCGACGGCCTGTCGGCTGAACGGTTCACGCTGCGCTTTCCCTTCAGCTTCCGCCATCAGCGCCGCTTGTTTGACGGCTATGTCCGGCTGCAGCGACGGCTGGGCTTTCGGCGGCGCGTGCCCACGGGCCTGACCCCGCATCTGGGGTCGCAATGGTGGTGCCTGACGCGCCGCACGCTTCTGTCTATCCTGGAAGACCCACGGCGGGACGAGTTTGACCGCTATTTCGCCCGCGTCTGGATACCGGACGAAAGCTATTTCCAGACGCTGGCCCGCGCCTATGCCATTCGCATCGAAAGCCGGTCGCTGACCCTGTCGAAGTTCGATTTCGACGGCAAGCCGCATACGTTCTATGATGATCACCTGCAGCTTTTGCGCCGGTCGGACTGTTTCGTCGCCCGCAAGATCTGGCCCCATGCCGGGCGGCTTTACCAGACGTTCCTGAACCCGCCCGACCAGGATGCCGACCGGGACGAGCCCCGCCCCGGCAAGATCGACCGCCATTTCGCCAAGGCGGTCGACCAGCGCGCCAATGGTCGGGCGGGTCTTTACATGCAAAGCCGGTTTCCGGCCCGCGACCGCGAAAATGGCAAGACCGCCGCCCCCTATTCGGTGTTCCACGGCTTTTCCGACCTTTTTGACGGGTTCGAGGGCTGGCTGGCCAAGGCGGCGGGCGGGCGGGTGCATGGCCATCTCTTCGCGCCCTTGCGCGTCGAATTCGCTGGCCGGGAAAGCGTGTTTGACGGCGGTCTTTCGGACAGTGCGGCCTTGCGCGACTATAATCCCCGCATGTTCCTGACGGACCTCATCTGGAACACGCGCGGCGAACGGCAATGTTTTCAGTTCGGCCCCCGTGATGCGCAGGCGATCACCCCCTTCATCGCCGCCGATCCCCATGCACAGGTGAATGTGATCACAGGCGCCTGGGCGGTGCCCCTTTACCGGCTGAACGACAGTTTCACCGCGATCCGCGCCGAGGCGGCCGAATTGCAGCGCATCGAAAGCGCCCATCTGGCGCTGTTGCGCAGTGCGGACACCAAGGCGCGGGTCCGCATCTGGACCATGGCCGAATTTCTGGAAGGGCCGATGGAACATCTTCAGACCATCATCGACGAGATCAATCCACGGGCGCCACGCAGTCTGGCCGAGGCGCCGCGTCTGGTCGATCTGTCGGGCTTTGCGCAATTCCTGCAAAACCTCAAGAACCAGGGGATGCAGCCGGTTCTGACCGGTGAGTTTCCCACGGGCTCTGACTGGCGCCCGCCGGGGCCGCCCCGCGAAAAGCCGCGGCTGGTCAGGTAGGAAAGGATCATGGGCCAGCCCTTCACCGCCTTTGTCATCTTTGCCGCCATGCGGACCGGGTCGAATTTTCTGGAAGAAACGCTGAAGACCCTGCCCGGCGTCACCCTGCATGGCGAGCCGTTCAACCCCGCCTTCATCGCCTATCCCAATCGCGACACCCATCTGGGCCTGACGCGCGCCGACCGCGACCGCGATCCGCTGCAGCTGCTAAGCCGGATCATGTCGGCCCCCGGACTGAACGGCTTTCGCTATTTTCCCGGCCATGATCCGCGCGTGCAGGACGCGCTGATAGCCGATCCGGCCATTGCCAAGATCGTCCTGACCCGCAACCCGACCGAAAGCTATGTCAGCCTGAAAATCGCCCGCGAAACCGGGCAATGGAAACTGACCGACAACCGCCGCCGCCGCGACGCCAGGGCGACCTTCAACGAAGACGAATTTGGCACCTATCTGGACGAGTTGCGGGACTTTCAGTCGACCCTGCGGCTTGGTCTTCAGGCGGCGGGTCAGAGCGCCTTTTATCTTGATTACGCCGAACTGGGTGACGGGGCGGTTCTGACCGGACTGGCGCGCTATCTCGGGGTTCAGATCGACAGCCTGCCCCCGGCCCGGTCGATCGTGCCGCAAAACCCCGAACCCCTGGCGGACAAGGTGGCAAACCCCGATCAGATGGCGGCGGCCCTGGCGCGGTTGCAGCCGTTCGATATTCTGCGCAGCCCCGATTTCGAACCCGCGCGCGGCCCTTCCGTGCGTGGGTTCATGGCCGCCCGGATGGCGCCCTTGCTGTTTCAGCCGCTGCGTGGCGGGCCGACGGACCGCATCCGTGACTGGCTGGCCCTTTGGGGCGGTCTGGACGGCGATTTCACCCAGGCCAGCCTGCGCGACTGGATGCGGGCGCGGGCTCCGCACCGGCGCTTTACCGTGGTCAGCCATCCGGTGCTGCGGGCCTGGCGGGCAACACAGGCGATCTTTGATCAGGATGCCCTGCCCGCACTGAAGGCGCAGCTTCTGCGCGATCTGAAGATCACTCCGGCGACCGATCCGCGCGAACGGTTCTTGCGCTTTCTCGCCTTTGCCAAATCCGGCCTGCGCGGCCAGACCCCGCATCGGCCTGATCCTTTGTGGGCCAGTCAGACAGCGCTGGTGCAGGGGCTGGCCGCCTTTGCCAGCCCCGACGCGGTTTTGCGCGAGGATCGGCTGGAACAGGGGCTCGCCTCGCTCTGCGCGGATCTGGACCTGCCCATGCAAGCCCTGCCGCCCCCCCCCCCGGATAGGGGGTTGGCCGCCGTCTATGGCGCGGACATCGAGGCCGCAGCCCGCGCCGCCTATGGGCGCGACTATCTGACGTTCGGGTTCGGGCCTTACGCGGCCTGACTGGACCGCCGTTCGGTCAGCAGCGCATGCAGCGCCGCCGGGTCGCTGTTCGAGCGAAGCTTGGCGCGCATCGCCTCGTCCCTCAGGGTTCGCGACACCGATGCCAGGGCCTTGAGGTGATCAACGCCGCTGTCCTTGGGCGCGAGAATGGCAAAGATCAGGTCGACCGGCATCCGGTCGACCGCATCAAAATCCATCGGCCGTTCCAGACGGATGAAAATCCCCGCGACCTGGCGCAGTTCATGCAAACGGGCATGGGGCAGTGCCACGCCGCGGCCGACACCCGTCGGCCCCAGCATCTCGCGTTCCTGAAGCGCATCGAACGTCTGCACGGGATCAAGCCCATAGACCGACTGGGCTATGTCGCTCAGATCCAGAAACAGACGCTTCTTGCTGGCCGACTGGCCAAGAACGCGCACCGCGCCCGGGCGCAGGAATTTCGTAAGGTCCATCCGTTCCGTTCCGTCGCCGCGCCGATGCGCGATCAGTTACTGCGGGCAGCCGGGTCGATCCAGCCTATGTTTTTGTCGTCCCGGCGATACACCACATTCACCATGCCGGTCTTTTCGTTGCGAAAGACCAGAAAGGCCGCCCCCGCCAGTTCCATCTGCATCACCGCCTCGCCCACCGACAGGGTGGGGATCTTCGCCTCGGTCTCGGCGATGATCATCGGCTGCAGGGTTTCGGGTTCCGCCTCGTCTGTTCCGTCGTCAGCGGCCAGCACATACAGTGCCGCCTGATCAAATTCAACCGGCCCTCCCCGGCGGTGCGAATGATCGCGCAGGCGCCGTTTATAGCGGCGCACCTGCTTGTCCATCCGTTCACGGCAGGCATCAAAGGCCGCATAGACCTCGGGCGAATGGCCGCGCGCCGAAACGGTCAGGCCGGTCGACAGATGGACCGTCGCCTCGCAGTGATATTCATGGGCATTGCGCGAAAAGATCACGGTCGCATCGGTGGGCCGCTGGGCATATTTTTCAAACGTATCCCCCAGTTCGGCCTTCACATGGGTCTGCAAAGCATCGCCCACATCTATCTGCCGTCCGCTGATCTGGTAACGCATCCTGTCCTCCTTCAGTAAAACCCCTGGGCCGCGATCGGCCATACGCGGCAAGGCTTGCCCCTGGTCGGGGCTGCTGCCGCAGAATGAACGTCAAAAGACAGGAAAACTGCCGCAGCCGGTCGGTTCGGGCGGGGGCCACGCGGCACCGCAAGGGACAAACGGACAAGGGCGACATGGGTCGGCATTTGACCCCATTTGGGGCCACAAGGGGGGGGCCTGTCAACGGTCACGTGAAATGCCGCTGCGTTGCGCAAGCGTTCGCCGGGAGGACGGTGCTGAAGCCTGATCGCTTCAACCGGACTCGC
>CAZKJZ010000053.1:0-13874 GCA_964553145.1 uncultured Frigidibacter sp.
GCCTTTCTGACCTTTGCCATCGTCATCGGGGAATTCACGCTGGCCGCCCTTCTGGACCGGCCCGCCTTTGGCCCCTATCTGCAACGTATCGGCGCGAACAAGCCGTATGAGCCCTTTGCCCTATCCGTGATCACATTCGCGATCACCTGGATCTGCATGGGCCTTATCCAGCTTGTCACCCGATTTTCCAAACATACAAGGGCAGCGCGCTGATGGCCTTTCTTGACATCGAACATCTTGAAAAAAGCTTTGGCGCAACCCGCGTCGTCAAGGATTTCAGCCTTGGCATCGACAAGGGCGAGTTCGTTTCGCTACTTGGCCCATCGGGCTGCGGCAAGACCACGGTCCTGCGCATGGTTGCGGGGTTCGAGACGCCCACATCCGGCGCGATCCGCATCGACGGCAAGGATGTGGTCGGGCTGAAGCCGAACCAGCGCAATATCGGCATGGTCTTTCAGGCCTATGCGCTGTTTCCCAACCTGACGGTAGCGCAGAATGTCGCCTTTGGCCTGAAGGTCGCGGGGGTGGACAGGTCCGAAACGGCGGCCCGGGTCGACGAGATGCTGAAACTGATCGGCCTGCCGGACCTGGGCGGGCGCTATCCGTTCCAGCTGTCGGGCGGCCAGCAGCAGCGCGTGGCCCTGGCCCGGGCGCTGGCACCGCGCCCCCGCGTCCTTCTGCTGGACGAACCGCTGTCCGCACTCGATGCAAAAATCCGGGTTTCGCTGCGCGAGGAAATGCGCGCCATCCAGCAGCGGCTGGGCATCACCACGATCTTCGTGACCCATGACCAGGAAGAAGCCCTGTCGATCTCGGACCGGGTCGTCGTCATGCATCAGGGTGTCGCCGATCAGGTCGGCGCGCCCTTTGATATCTACAACCGCCCGGCCACGCGCTTTGTCGCCAACTTCGTCGGCACCCTGAACACGTTCGAGGCCGAGGTGGCCGATCCCGCCACCGGCCGGGTCCTGCTGGCGGGCCAGCCGATCCATCTGAACCGCCCGGTGCCGCCCGGCCGGATCACGCTGGCGGCGCGGCCCGAAATGGTCAGCCTTGGCCAGTTCGAAGGGCGCGAGACGGGCCTGAAAGGCACGATCACCGACGTACATTTCCTTGGCTCGGTCATCCGGCTTCGGGCGCGGATCGGCGATGCGCTGCTGGCCTTTGACCGGTTCAACTCCTCCTCCAGCCCGCCGCCGAAGGTCGGCGAGGAGGTCACGCTGTCACTGGCGGCCGCTGACCTTCTGGTGCTGGGAAACTGACGCGGGCCAGTTGCATTTTCAGTCCGGAAATGTCGCAGGCCGGTGGGGGGGGCAGCGCCCCCACCCAGAACCCTAATGCCGCATCGGATCGGCCGGATAGGTGCCCAGCACCTTCATGTAGCTGGTGAAATAGGCCAGCTCCTCCAGCGCCAGCCGGACATGCGCATCGTCCGGGTGACCTTCGATATCGGCATAGAACTGCGTGGCCGAAAAGATGCCGTCGACCATATAGCTTTCCAGCTTGGTCATGTTCACGCCGTTGGTGGCAAAACCGCCCATCGCCTTGTAAAGCGCCGCCGGAATGTTGCGGACGCGAAAGACAAAGCTGGTCATCATGCCGGATGGCCCGCGGCGCGCCATGTCGGCTTCGCGGGCCATCACCAGAAAGCGGGTGGTGTTGTTCGACTTGTCCTCGATATGGCGGGCGATCACGTCCAGGCCGTAAATCTCGCCCGCCAGTTCCGAAGCCAGCGCCCCCAGTTTCGGATCGCCCAGTTCTGCGACATGGCGCGCCGAGCCCGCCGTATCGGCGCCGGTCACCGGTTTCAGCCCATGCTGGCGCAGAAAGCCGCGGCATTGGCCCAGAAGCACCGTATGGCTCATCGCCGCCTCGACCTTGCCCAGCGGCGTTCCGGGCACGGCCAAAAGGTTGATGTGAACGCGCACAAAGGCTTCGTCGACAATATGCAGGCCGCTGTCGGGCAACAGATGGTGAATATCGGCCACACGGCCATAGGTCGAGTTTTCGACGGGCAGCATGGCCAGATCGGTTTCGCCCTTGCGGCACAGTTCGATCGCATCCTCGAACGTCGCGCAGGGCACGGCTTCCATGCCCGGCCGGGCCTGCCGGCAGGCCTGATGGGAATAGGCGCCGGGTTCCCCCTGAAAGGCAATACGACCGGACATTTGGCACTCCTGCGCGGCGGCCCGTGAAAAAGGGCAATTGGCCGCGCTAACTATACCTTGATCCCCCTAGGGGGAAGCGGATAGAACGCGCAAATCCAATGCCAAATCCGGGGCGCGACATGTTCGACACGATGACGGTTACAAAGGCTGGCGGCGCGCTCTGTGGTGCCCTTCTGGTCTTCCTTCTGGGCAAGTGGGCGGCAGAGTCGCTGTATAGCACCGAACCCGCCTCGCACGGCGAGGAAGAGGTCGCGCAGGCCTATGCGATCGACACCGGCGCTGCCGAAGGCGGCGATACGGGTGGCGAGGCTGCGGCGGGCCCGGATTTCGCGACCCTTCTGGCCTCGGCCGACCCGGCCAAGGGCGAAAAGGTGTTTGGCAAGTGCAAAAGCTGCCACAAGGTCGACGGATCGGACTCGACCGGCCCGCATCTGAACGGCGTCGTCGGTCGTGCCGTCGCCTCGGTCGCCGGTTTTGGTTATTCCGATGCGCTGAAGGCCGTCGGCGGCACCTGGGACCCTGCCCAGCTGGACAAGTGGCTGACCAGCCCCAAAGGCTTTGCCCCCGGCACCAAGATGGGCTTTGCCGGTCTGCCCAAGGCCGAAGACCGCGCCAATCTGGTGGCCTATCTTCAGTCGCTGGGCGGCTGATCCGGGCGATGCCCCGCACAAAGGCCGCCCATGGGCGGCCTTTTTCGTTTCTCACGCCCCTTTCACGCAATCGCGCCTTGAAGCTGCCTGCCTGCCCGCATTAGCTAGGCCCGACGGGCCAGCGGCAGGGAGAGGCATATGGGCAAGGGTGGTTTGCGCGGGCTGGCGATCCTGACGGCGATGGGACTGGCTGCGGGCGGGGCCTGGGCCGGGGATGCCGGTCAGACCATTATCTCCCATTCCATCACCACCTTTGGCGAACCTTCAAAATATCCTGCCGATTTCGCCCATTGGGACTATGTGAACCCCGATGCGCCGAAGGGCGGCGAGTTTTCCTCTGCGGCCCCCGGGACATTCGACAGTTTCAACCCCTTTACCGTCGAAGGCGTCGCCGCCACCCTGTCGACCATCGGTCTTGAAAGCCTGATGGAGGGCAATTCAGAAGAGGTCGGCGCCCTTTACTGCCTTTTGTGCGAAACCATCGAATATCCGGCCAGCAAGGATTGGGTGATCTTTACCCTGCATTCCGGAATCACCTTCGCCGACGGTAGCCCGCTGAGTGCCGAGGATGTGGCCTTTTCGCACAAGATTTTCGCCGAACAGGGCCTGTCATCCTATAAGGCGCTGGCCAGCCAGATGGTCGACAAGGTCGAGGTCATCGACCCCCTGCATGTCAAATTCACCTTTGTCGCCACATCGACCCCGCGCGAACGCATCCAGTTCGTCGGCGGCCTGTCGATCCTGTCGAAGGCCAGTATCGAAAAGACCGGCGCCCGGCTGGACAAGATGCGGATGGAGCCCTGGCTGGGGTCCGGCGCCTATGCGCTGGAGAGTTTCGATCCGGGCAAGCGCGTCGTCTACAAGCGGCGCGACGATTATTGGGGGCGCGACCTGCCGATCAATCGCGGGCGCTATAATTTCGACCGTATCCGCTATGAATATTTCGCCGATCCGACAGCGGCCTTCGAGGGGTTCAAGGCCGGGGAATATACCTGGCGCAATGAAAACAGTTCGAAACAATGGGCGACGCTTTATGACTTCCCGGCCCTGACCAAGAGATGGGTCAAGAAAGAGGAATTGCCCGACGGATCGGTGGGCAGCGGTCAGTCCTTTGTCTTCAACCTGAAGAAGGACAAGTTCAAGGATCGGCGCGTTCGGCAGGCAATCGGTCTGATGTTCAATTTCGAATGGGCCAACCAGACCCTGTTCTATGGGCTTTATACGCGCACCACCTCGGCCTGGGACAATACCGATCTGGCGGCCAAAGGTACCCCTTCGCCCGAAGAGCTGGCGGTTCTGTCGCAGATCAAGGACCCGCTGCCCGAAGGCGTGACCACCGACGAGGCTGTCCTGCCGCCGGTGTCCGGGGAAACCCAGCTGGACCGCAAGAATCTGCGCAAGGCCTCGGCTCTTCTGGATCAGGCGGGCTGGGCCGTCGGCGACGACGGCATGCGCCGCAATGCCAAGGGCGATTTGCTGACGGTCGGCATTCTTGAATATGATCCGACATTCGACCGGATCGTGAATCCCTTCATCGAAAATCTGCGGGCGCTGGGGGTGGATGCCAAACTGGACCGCGTCGACACGGCCCAATATATCGACCGCACCCGCAGCTATGATTTCGACATGGTGAATTCCAGCATCGGCCAGTCGCTGCAGCCGGGGATCGAGCTGGAGCAGGCCTTTGGCACCAAGGGCACGTCAGACAGCAAGAACCAGATGGCCCTGTCCGATCCGGCCATCGACGCGCTGATCGACCTGACCGTGCGGTCAGAAACCCTGGCCGACCTGCAATTGCGCGCCAAGGTTCTGGACCGCGTCTTGCGCGCCTATCAGTTTTGGGTGCCGCAATGGTACAAGAACAAACATACGGTCGCCTATTATGACATGTACGAACATCCCGCGACCCTGCCGCCTTTCGCGCTGGGGCAGCTGGATTTCTGGTGGTACAATGATGAAAAGGCCCAGGCGCTGAAAGCCGCCGGGGCATTCAAGTAACGCCGGACAACGGCGGGTTGGGGAAAGAGCGGACATCCCGATGGGCGCCTATATCCTGCGCAGGATCCTTTTGACGATTCCGACCCTGTTCGGGATCATGCTGATCAACTTTGCCCTGATCCAGTTCGTGCCCGGCGGGCCGATCGAACAGGTTCTGGCCAAGATCCAGGGCGAAGGCGACGCCCTGCAGCAGATCACCGGATCGGGGGGGGATGGCGGCGATCAGGGCGGCGATGCCGCGGGCAGCGACGGCGACAGCACCTATGTCGGGGCGCGTGGCCTGCCGCCGGAATTCATCAAGCAACTGGAAAAGCAGTTCGGCTTTGACCAGCCCGCCTATGTCCGCTTTTTCAAGATGATGGGCGACTATCTGCGCTTTGACTTTGGCACCAGCTGGTTCCGGTCCATTTCGGTTGTTGATCTTGTCCTGGAAAAAATGCCGGTGTCGATCACCCTGGGCCTGTGGTCAACGCTGTTGGCCTATCTGATCTCGATCCCTCTGGGCATCCGCAAGGCGGTGCGCGACGGCACGCCTTTTGACAGCTGGACATCGGCGGCGATCATCGTCGGCTATGCGATCCCGGGCTTTCTTTTCGCGGTTCTGCTGATCGTCCTTTTTGCGGGCGGCAGCTACTGGAAAATCTTCCCGCTGCGCGGCCTGACTTCGGACGGGTGGGAGGAGTTGAGCCTCTGGGCCAAGGCGCTGGATTATCTGTGGCATATCGCCTTGCCGGTCATCGCCTCGACCATCTCCAGCTTTGCCACGCTGACTTTGTTGACCAAGAACAGCTTTCTGGACGAAATCGGCAAACAGTATGTGATGACCGCCCGTGCCAAGGGGTTGACCGAACAGCGGGTTCTGTATGGCCATGTGTTCCGCAATGCCATGCTGATCGTCATCGCCGGTTTTCCGGGCCTGCTGATTTCCGTCCTGTTCGGCGGCGGGCTGCTGATCGAGGTCATCTTTTCCCTGGACGGCCTTGGCCGCATGGGGTTCGAGGCGGTGGTATCGCGGGACTATCCTGTGGTCTTTGGCACGCTTTATGCCTTTGGCTTGATGGGGCTGTTGATCGGCATCGTCTCGGACCTGACCTATATGCTGGTCGATCCGCGCATCGACTTTGGCCGGAGGGACGGGTGATGCGCCTGTCGCCGCTGAACCAGCGCCGCTGGCGCAATTTCCGCGCCAACGGCCGGGCTTTCTGGTCGCTGGTGATCTTCCTGACCCTGTTCGGCCTGTCGCTGTTTGCCGAGCTTCTGGCCAATGACCGGCCGATCCTGATCAGCTATCGCGGCAGCCTTTACACGCCGATCTATCGCTTTTACCCCGAAACCGCCTTTGGCGGCGATTTCAAGACCGAGGCGGTCTATACCGATCCGTCGGTCCAGTGCCTGATCGCCACCGGCGGCATCCCCGATTGCTGGGACGATCCCAAGGCCGTGCGGACAGAGGCCGCCAGCGGCAGCTACATGGGCAAGCCTGTCGAAGCGGGCTGGGCGCTGTGGCCGCCGATCCCCTATCGCTATAACACGATCAACAATGTCGGAACGGCCCCGTCCGCCCCCGACCGGGACCATTGGCTGGGCACCGACGACACGGCCCGCGACGTGCTGGCGCGGGTGATCTACGGGTTCCGCCTGTCGATCCTTTATGCGCTGCTCGTCTCGACCGGGGCCAGCGTACTGGGCATCATCGCCGGTGCGGTGCAGGGCTATTTCGGCGGGCGCACCGACCTGATCTTTCAGCGCCTGATCGAGATCTGGGGCGGCACGCCCGCGCTTTATGTCATCATCATCCTGTTCGCGGTTCTGGGCCGGGGCTTCTGGCTGCTGGTCGGCATTTCGATCCTGTTCGGCTGGCCCGCGCTGGTCGGTGTGGTGCGTGCCGAATTCCTGCGGGCGCGCAATTTCGAATATGTCCGGGCCGCACGGGCGCTGGGGGTCGGCGACCGGGTGATCATGTTCCGCCATATCCTGCCCAATGCCATGGTCGCGACCGTGACCATGCTGCCCTTCATCGTTACCGGCGCCATCGGCGGGCTGGCAGCGCTGGATTTCCTGGGCTTTGGCCTGCCGTCAAACCTGCCGTCCCTTGGCGAGCTGTCGCAACAGGCCAAGCAGAACCTGCAGGCGCCCTGGCTGGGCTTTACCGCCTTTTTCACCTTTTCGATCATGCTGGCGCTTCTGGTCTTCATCTTTGAAGGGGTGCGCGACGCCTTTGACCCCAGAAAGACCTTTGCATGAGTGATGTTCTGACCGTCACCGATCTGAAGGTCGCCTTCCGCCAGGACGGACGGGTCATTCCCGCCGTTCATGGCGTCAGCTTTTCGGTCGCCAAGGGCGAGACGCTGGCCATCGTCGGGGAAAGCGGCTCGGGCAAGTCGGTGACGGCGCTGTCGACGGTCGCCCTTCTGGGGCGCAATGCCGAAGTCTCGGGGTCGGTCACCTATCAGGGGCAGGAACTGATCGGTGCCTCGGACGCCACATTGCGTCAGGTGCGCGGCAATGACATCAGCTTCATCTTTCAGGAACCGATGACATCGCTGAACCCCCTGCATACGATCGAACGGCAGCTGGGGGAAAGCCTGGCCCTGCACCAGGACCTGCGCGGCAGCGCGGCGCGGGCGCGGGTGGTCGACCTGCTGACCAAAGTCGGGATCGACGACCCTGAAAGCCGGCTTGACGCCTATCCGCATCAGCTGTCGGGCGGGCAAAGACAACGGGTGATGATCGCCATGGCGCTGGCGAACGGGCCGGAACTTCTGATCGCCGACGAACCGACCACGGCGCTGGACGTGACCATTCAGGCGCAGATCCTGGAGCTGTTGGCCGATCTGAAGCGGCGCGAAAATCTGAGCATGCTGTTCATCAGCCACGATCTGGGGATCGTCCGCCGTATCGCCGACCGTGTCTGCGTGATGCAGGGTGGCGTGATCGTCGAACAGGGGCCAGCCGCCCAGATCTTTTCGAACCCCCAGCATCCCTATACGCAAAAGCTGCTGGCCGCCGAACCCAAGGGGGCGCCCGATCCGGTCAGCGCCACGGCGGCAGAAATCGTGCGTACCGACGATCTGCGTGTCTGGTTCCCGATCCAGCGCGGCCTGTTGCGCCGCACTGTCGGCCATGTCAAAGCGGTGAATGCCGCCAGCCTGATGGTCCGCGCGGGCGAAACGCTGGGGATCGTTGGCGAAAGCGGGTCGGGCAAGACGACGCTGGCCCTGGCCATCATGCGGCTTATCGGGTCAGAGGGGGCGATCGGCTTTGCCGGGCGCGATATCACCGCCCTGCCCGCCCGCGAATTGCGCCGCCTGCGCCGTGACATGCAGATCGTCTTTCAGGACCCGTTCGGCAGCCTGTCGCCCCGGATGACCGCCGAAGAGATCATCGCCGAAGGGTTGGGCGTGCATGGGGTCGAACCGGGCCGCGACAAGCGCCAGATGGTCGCCGAGATGATGGAGGAGGTCGGCCTCGACCCCGCCACCATGGGCCGCTATCCGCACGAATTTTCCGGCGGCCAGCGGCAAAGGATCGCTATCGCCCGCGCCATGATCCTGCGGCCAAAGCTGGTGGTTCTGGATGAACCGACCTCGGCGCTGGACATGACCGTTCAGGTGCAGATCGTCGATCTGTTGCGGCAGTTGCAGGCGAAGTACGGGCTGGCCTATCTCTTCATCAGCCATGACCTGCGGGTGGTCCGGGCACTGGCGCATCGGATGGTGGTGATGCGCAAGGGCGATATCGTCGAGGCAGGCAGCAGCGCCGCCATCTTTGACGCCCCCCAGAACACCTATACACGGCAGCTGATGGACGCCGCGCTTGCCAATGCCGCACCCGACCGGGGGCAGGCGTGAATATCCTGTTCGTCCACCAGAATTTCCCGGGCCAGTTCGCGCATCTGGCACCGGCGCTGGCGCTGCGTGGCCATCGGGTGGTGGGCCTGTCGGAACTGGGCAACAAGCGGCCCGTGCCGCCGGGTGTCAGCCTTTATCACTACCGCGCCCCGGAAAAGCGCGGCCTGACCGGCATAGGTGCAACCTTTGTCGATGCGGCCATGCGTGGTGACATGGTGGCGGGGGCCTGCAGCCAGTTGCTGGAACGCACCAGCTTTCGCCCCGATCTGATCTTTGGCCATAATGGCTGGGGCGAGATGATGTTTCTGCGCGACATCTTTCCCGACGCGCGGATCATCAATTATGCCGAGTTCAATTATCACGCCAGCGGCCTTGATGCAGGTTTCGACCCCGAGTTTCAGACCCAAACGCTGAAGGGGCGGACGGCAACGCTGGCGCGGGCCGCCCATATCCAGCAATCCATGCTGGCCGCCGATGCCGCGCTGGCGCCGACGGAATGGCAGGCGGCAACCTTTCCCCCGGACCTGCGCCGCAAGATCACCGTGATCCATGATGGTGTGGACAGCGACGCGATCCGCCCTGACCCTGCGGCCCGGTTCACCCTGCCCGACGGTCGCGGCACCCTGTCGGCGGGGGACGAGGTTCTGACCTTTGTGAACCGCAATCTGGAACCTTACCGGGGCTATCACATTTTCATGCGCGCGCTCCCTGCCGTGCTGGCCGCGCGCCCCCGCGCCCAGGTGGTCATTGTCGGCGGAGATGAGCAAAGCTACGGCCCGGCCCCCGCAGGCGGCGGCACGTGGAAAGACAGGTTCCTGGCCGAGGTTGCGGGCCGGATCGACCCCGCCCGCGTGCATTTCACCGGGCGCGTCCCGCGCGCTGCGCTGACATCCCTGCTGCAGGTGACGCGGGTCCATGCCTATCTGACCTATCCGTTCGTCCTCTCCTGGTCGATGATCGAGGCGATGAGCGCGGGTGCGCTGGTGATCGGCAGCCGCACCGGCCCGGTTCAGGAAGTGATCCGCGACGGGGTGAACGGGCGCCTTGTCGATTTCTTTGACGTGGCGGGCTGGTCCAAGGCGCTGATCCGCGCCCTGGCCGACCCGGCGGCGGATGACGGATTGCGCGCCGAAGCGCGGATGAGTGTGCTGGAAAAGTACGACCTGCAGCGCCTTTGCCTGCCGCGCCAGATCGCCTTTGTCGAAGGCATGAAGGGCGCGCGGGCCTGACCCGGCGCGCCCCGCAGGCGGCCCTCAGGCCATGTCAAACACCAGGGGCTTGACCTGTTGGAAGAGGCCCGTGCCGACCAGCCTGGCGATCACCTCGGGGCGCAGCGCCTCGTCCAGATAAAGAAGCGCAATCGCATCCTTGCCCACACCCGACCGGCCAAGGGTAAAGTTGGCGATGTTCACGCCCGCCTCGCCCATGGTCATGCCCAGCGTGCCGATGATGCCCGGCACATCCTCGTTCGTGGTGTAAAGCATATGGGCGCCGATCTCGGCATCGATGTTGATGCCCTTGATCTGGATGAAACGCGGCTTGCCGTCGCTGAAGACCGTGCCCGCGATCGACCGTTCGCGTTTGTCGGTGACAACCGTCAGCTTCATGTAACCGTCGAACACGCCGCCCTTTTCCTGACGGGTGGTGGCGATCTGCACGCCGCGTTCCTTGGCGATGACCGGGGCGGAAACCATGTTCACGTCGGGGTTCGACGCCTTCATGATCCCGGCGATGGCGGCGCAGTTCAGCGCGGCCAGGTTCATCTGGCTGACCGACCCGTCATAAAGAACGTTGATCGCCTTGATCGGCTCGTCGGTCAGCTGGCCGGCAAAGGCGCCCAGATGACCGGCCAGCTTGACCCACGGCCCCATGACGGCGGCTTCCTCGGCGGTGACCGAGGGCATGTTCAGCGCGTTCTGCACGGCCCCGGTCAGAAGATAGTCCGACATCTGTTCGGCCACCTGCAGGGCCACGTTTTCCTGCGCCTCGGTGGTCGAGGCACCAAGATGCGGCGTGCAGACCACGTTCGGCAGGGCGAAGAGCGGGCTGTCGGTGGCGGGTTCCGTTTCGAACACATCCAGCGCCGCCCCGGCGACATGGCCCGACTTCAGCGCATCGTAAAGCGCCGCCTCGTCGATCAGGCCACCGCGGGCGCAGTTGATGATGCGGACACCCTTCTTGGTCTTGGCCAGGTTGTCGCGGCTCAGGATATTGCGGGTCTTGTCGGTCAGGGGAACGTGCAGGGTGATGAAATCGGCGCGGCGCAGCAGCTCGTCCAGCTCTACCTTGGCGACACCCAGATGCTTGGCACGCTCCTCCGACAGGAACGGGTCAAAGGCCACGACCTTCATATGCAGGCCCCGCGCCCGGTCGCAGACGATCCCGCCGATATTGCCGGCACCGATGACGCCCAGCGTCTTGTTGAAAAGCTCGACCCCCATGAAGCGGTTCTTTTCCCACTTGCCCTCTTTGGTCGAGGTGCTGGCCTCGGGCAGGTCACGGGCGACGGCGAACATCATCGCGATCGCATGTTCGGCCGTGGTGACCGAATTGCCGAAGGGCGTGTTCATCACGATCACGCCGCGCTTGGACGCCGCCGGAATATCGACATTGTCGACCCCGATCCCGGCGCGGCCGATGACCTTCAGATTGGTCGCGGCAGCCAGAACCTTGTCGGAAACCTTGGTGGCCGACCGGATCGCCAGGCCATCATACTGGCCGATGACCTCCAAGAGCCTGTCCTTGTCCTTGCCAAGGTCGGGCAGATAGTCAACCTCTACCCCCCGGTCGCGAAAGATCTGGACGGCGGTTTCGGAAAGCTTGTCGGAAACGAGAACCTTGGGGGCCATGTCTGCTGTCCTTTCATCGGGCGCGCTCCTTCGGGAACGTCCTGCCCTTCATTGTGGTGAAAATATCCCGGGGGTGCGGGGGCAGAGCCCCCGCGCCTTTCTCAGGCTTGCGCCGCGATCTCGGCCTCGAACGCCCATTCGATCCAGGGCATCAGTGCTGCAACATCGGCCGTCTCGACCGTGGCGCCGCACCAGATGCGCAGGCCAGGGGGGGCGTCGCGATAGGCGCCCGCGTCCAGCGCCACGCCTTCCTTTTCCAGCCGCTTGGCGACGGCCTTGGCAAAGGCGGCGCCATCCTTGATACGCGCATCGGTGAACTTCACACAGACCGAGGTGGTAGAGGCAATCTCAGGCTTAACAGCCAGATTTTCAATCCATTTCCTGTTTTTCAGAAAATCAGAAACAGCACCTGCATTCGCCTCGCACCGCGCGACCAGCGCGGGCAGCCCGCCAATGGACAGCGCCCATTTCAGCGTGACCAGATAATCTTCAACCGCCAGCATCGACGGCGTGTTGATCGTTTCGCCCTCGAAAATCCCTTCGATCAGTCTGCCACCCTTGGTCATGCGGAAGATCTTGGGCATCGGCCAGGCAGGCGTATGGCTTTCCAGCCGCTCTACCGCGCGCGGACCCAAAACCAGCATCCCGTGCGCGCCCTCGCCCCCCAGCACCTTTTGCCAGCTGAAGGTCACGACATCGAGCTTGTCCCACGGCAGGTCCATGGCAAAGGCCGCACTGGTCGCGTCGCAGATTGTCAGCCCTGCACGGTCGGCGGGAATCGCATCGCCGTTCGGCACCCGCACGCCGCTGGTCGTGCCGTTCCAGGTAAAGACGACATCGCGGTTGAAATCGACGGTGGCGAAATCGACGATCTCGCCATACGGGGCCTTTTTGACGGTGGCGTCCAGCTTCAACTCTTTGACCACATCGGTCGCCCAGCCTTCACCAAAGCTTTCCCAGCACAGGACATCCACCCCACGCGGCCCCAAAAGCGACCAGAGCGCCATTTCGACCGCGCCCGTGTCCGACCCCGGCACAATCCCGATCCGGTAGCCCGCAGGCACACCCAGCACCTGGCGCGTCAGGTCAATCGCCTCTTTCAGCTTGGCCTTGCCGACCGCGGCACGATGCGACCGCCCAAGGGGGGCGTCGGCCAGCATGGTCAGGTCAAATCCGGGGATTTTGGCACAGGGGCCAGAGGAGAAGCGCGGGTTCATCGGCCGCGCGGCCGGTTTCGCAAGTGCGGTCATTCTATCCTTCCAGATACTTGCCCTTCGGTGGGGAAGGGTGTCCCGCTGCCGCCTATACGGGGACGGCGGGGTCTGTACAAGCTGGAAAATGTCATAAAGCGCCGCTTTAAGTGGCAAAAACGGCATGGAGGCGCTGACCGGGTTCACTATCGGAAACCGGCGCCCCGCTGCAAGCACTGGCCAGCAAAGGCAAATCATGATTAGAACGCCACGCAGAATTCGAACGGTATTGCGATCATGTTCACCGCCACCCTTCTTGCCAATCCGGCCCGCGCCGACCTTGACCGCGTCGCGGTGGAAAGTCTGCGGGATGCCTGGGGGGGCGGGGCGGCGCGCTGGCTGAACCCCGGCATAGCGGCAGAGTTTGATCTGGCGTCGATCCCCGAAAACCGCTGGCAGGTCTGGGACGGGTTGCAGGCCATGGGCATTGACCTGGTGGTGCAGCCCGCCGCTGGCCGTCGCAAGCGGATGCTTTTGGCCGACATGGACAGCACCATGATCGGGCAGGAATGTATCGACGAGCTGGGCACCAAGGCAGGCGTCGGCGAACGGATCGCCGCGATTACCGCCCGCGCCATGAACGGCGAGCTGAACTTTGAAGAGGCGCTGATCGAACGCGTCGGGCTGATGAAGGGCCTGCCCGAGGCCGTGATTGCCGAGGTTCTGGCCGAACGGATCACCTATACGCCCGGCGGCGCCACCCTGATTGCGACGATGAAGCGCGACGGAGGCTATGCGGCTTTGGTCTCGGGCGGCTTTACTGCCTTTACCGGGCCGGTTGCCGCGCATCTGGGGTTCGACGAAAACCGTGCCAACCTGCTGGTGACCGAAGGTGGTCGCCTGACCGGCGATGTCGCCCGCCCGATTCTGGGGCGCGAGGCCAAGGTCGAGGCCCTGCACCAGATCACCGCGCGGCTGGGCATCGGTGCCGCCGAGGTGATGGCGGTGGGCGATGGTGCGAACGATCTGGGCATGCTGCAGCTGGCGGGCGCGGGCGTGGCGCTGCATGCCAAACCCTCGGTGGCGGCCCAGTGCGATATCCGCATCAACCATGGTGACCTGACGGCCTTGCTTTATATTCAGGGCTATGCGGCTGACGAGTTCGCCG
>CAZKJZ010000053.1:13974-15118 GCA_964553145.1 uncultured Frigidibacter sp.
TCAGGAACCGCCCATGTTCGAAGTCACCGTGACGATTGCCCTGTTCCTGCTGGCCGCCGCCTTTCTGGCCGGGCTGGTCGATTCCATCGCCGGGGGTGGCGGGCTGATCACGGTTCCGGCGCTGTTGCTGGCGGGCCTGCCGCCGGTGCAGGCGCTGGCCACCAACAAGGTGCAGGGCGCGTTCGGGGCGGGAACGGCGGCGCTGGCCTATGCGCGGCGCGGGCATGTGCGGCTGTCCGAACAGCTTTGGCCCGCGCTTTTGTCCTTTGCCGCGGCCTTTGCCGGGTCGCGGCTGGTGCCCTATATCCCGACCCAGACCTTCCGGCTGATCCTGCCGGTCATCCTGATCGGCGTCGCCCTGTTCTTTGCCCTGAAGCCGGGGCTAAGCGATGCCGACCGCAATCGCCGCCTGTCGCCCGCCCTGTTCACCGCGCTGTTCGTCCCCGCCACCGCCTTTTACGACGGGCTGGTCGGGCCAGGCACCGGTTCCTTCTTCATGATCGGCTTCGTTCTGCTGGCGGGCTATGGCGTGCTGAAGGGCACGGCGCATACCAAATTGCTGAATTTCGCCTCGAACATCGGCTCGATCGCCGCCTTTGCCCTGATGGGTGCGCCCTTGTGGAAGCTTGGTCTGGCCATGGGACTGGCGCAGGTGGCAGGGGCGCATTTGGGCGCACATCTGGCGATGAAGAACGGCGCAGGTCTGATCAAGCCGCTTTTGGTCGTCACCTCGACCGGCATGGCGCTGCGGCTGATCTGGCAGATGCTGTGACCGAAGGGGCCGGGGTCAGCAGAACCCCGGCGCCGTCCGCAAGCCGCCGGTGACCATCCCCCGCCAGTTCTTTTGCGGCCCGGTCAGGTAACGCCCCACCACCGGATGATCGCGGTCAAGCGCACCCAGCCGGACCAGAAGCGCGGTGATCGCCGCCTCGGACGCGCGGGTGCCGCCATCCATGATCTTCAGCGCAATGCCGCGTTTCTGCTCGGGCAGGATGGCGATGAATACCGCCTCGGCCCCGGTCTTGACCGCGACCTTGCCGCCCGTGGCCCGCATCAGGTTGGTGCAGGCCCGGCCCTCGCCCGCCACCAGATCGGGATGGGCGCGCATCGCCCCTGTCAGCCGATAGGCGGCGCGTTCGCGCGC
>CAZKJZ010000054.1:0-15070 GCA_964553145.1 uncultured Frigidibacter sp.
GCGCTTGGCCCCGCCCGCGTGGTCGAGGTCGAGGACAAGAAGAATGCGGGCATGGCGGCCGAGGGCGAGTTGCTGGCCCGGGCCCTGCCGCAGGGCGCACTTTTGGCCGTGCTGGATGAACGGGGCGAGGTGATGACATCGCCCGATTTTGCCGCCCGGCTGGTGGGATGGCGCGATGCGGGGCGGCAGGATGTGGCCTTTGTCATCGGCGGCGCTGACGGAATCGCTCCGGCCCTGCGGGCGCGGGCCGATTTTTCCCTGTCGTTCGGACGGATGGTCTGGCCCCACATGCTGGTGCGGGTGATGCTGGCCGAACAACTGTACCGGGCCGCCGCGATCCTGTCGGGCGCCCCCTATCACCGGGCCTGACGCCGCCTAAGGGTGTGGCGCGGCGCCAAGGGTTTGGGTATGGCTGTCGCCATGGCAGAGAGTGACACATTTGCGGGCGCCACGCCGATGATGGCGCAATATCTGGAGATCAAGGCGCGCAACCCCGGCGCGCTTCTGTTCTACCGGATGGGCGACTTCTATGAAATGTTCTTTGACGATGCTTTGGCGGCTTCGGCGGCGCTGGATATCGCGCTGACCAAGCGTGGCCAGCATCTGGGTCAGGACATTCCCATGTGCGGCGTGCCGGTTCATGCCGCCGAAGGCTATCTTCTGACGCTGATCCGCAAGGGCTTTCGCGTCGCCATCGCCGAACAGATGGAAGACCCGGCCGAGGCGAAAAAGCGCGGGGCAAAGTCGGTGGTGGCGCGGGATGTGGTGCGGCTGGTCACGCCCGGCACCCTGACCGAGGATGTCCTGCTGGAGGCGCGGCGCCACAATTTCCTGGCCGCCTGGGCCGAGGTCCGGGACGAGGCCACGCTGGCCTGGGCCGATATTTCCACCGGCGAATTCCGGGTGATGGCCTGCCCCCTGGCGCGGCTGGCGCCGGAACTGGCGCGCCTTGCCCCCCGCGAACTCTTGGTCAGCGAGGCGAAAGAGGGCGACTGCGCGGCAATCGTGTCTGATATGGGCGCGGCGCTGACGCCTGTGTCGCGCGCGGCCTTTGACAGCCAGTCGGGTGAACGGCGGCTGTGCGATCTGTTTGCCGTGGGGGGGCTTGATGCCTTTGGTGCCTTTGGCCGGGCCGACCTGTCGGCCATGGGGGCGATCGTTGAATATCTCGACCTGACCCAGCGCGGGCGGTTGCCCCTTTTGCGCCCGCCGGTGAAAGAGGCAGCGGGGGGCGCCGTGCAGATCGACGCCGCGACCCGGCGCAATCTGGAGATCACCCAAAGCCTGACGGGCGGGCGCGACGGGTCGCTGATTGCGGCCATCGACCGAACGGTGACAGCGGCGGGCGCGCGGCTTCTGGACCGGCGGCTGTCCGCGCCGTCGCGCGATCTGGCCGAGGTGCACGAAAGGCTGGCGGCGGTGCGCTATCTGGTCGACGAATCGCGTCTGAACGAAGACCTGCGCGCAGCCCTGCGCGCCGTGCCCGACATGGACCGCGCTTTGTCGCGGCTAGCGCTGGAACGGGGCGGGCCGCGCGACCTGACGGCCTTGCGCGAAGGGTTGCGGGGCGCGGCCCTGATTGCCGCGCGGCTGCCGGGCGGGGCGCCCGACCGGCTGGCGCGGGCCGCCCAGGCGCTGGTCGGGTTTGACGATCTGGTTGCCCTCCTGACCGGCGCTTTGATGGCCGAACCGCCGCTTCTGGCCCGCGACGGCGGCTTCATCGCCCCCGGCCACGACCCTGATCTGGACGAGGCGCGCCGCCTGCGCGATCAGGGTCGCGGTGTGATTGCCGCAATGCAGGCCGATTATGTCGCCCAGACCGGCATTCAAAGCCTGAAGATCAAGCACAACAATGTGCTGGGCTATTTCATCGAAACGACCGACACACATGCGGGGCGGATGCTGTCGGCACCCCTGAATGAAACCTTCATCCACCGCCAGACCACGGCCAATCAGGTCCGGTTCACCACCGTCCCCCTGTCCGAGATCGAGACAAAGATCCTGAATGCCGGAAACCGGGCGCTGGAGATTGAAAAGCGGCTCTATGACGGCCTGAAGGCCATCGTTCTGGATGCGGCGGGCCTGATCGGAGCTGCGGCGCGGGCGCTGGCCGAGATCGACCTGGCGGCCGGTTTTGCCGATCTGGCACGGGCCGAGGATTGGGTGGAACCAGAGGTCGACGACAGCCGCGCCTTTGTGGTCGAGGGCGGGCGTCACCCGGTTGTCGAACGGGCACTGCGCCGGTCGGGGCAGGCGTTTGTGGCCAATGATTGCGCGCTGACGGCGGGCGACACGCCGGCCATCTGGCTTTTGACCGGGCCGAACATGGCGGGGAAATCGACCTTTCTGCGCCAGAATGCGCTGATCGCCCTTCTGGCGCAGGCCGGGTCTTTTGTTCCTGCCCGGCGGGCGCATATCGGGCTGGTCAGCCAGCTTTTCAGCCGGGTGGGTGCTGCGGATGATCTGGCGCGGGGCCGCTCGACCTTTATGGTCGAGATGGTCGAGACGGCGTCGATCCTCAATCAGGCCGATGACCGGGCGCTGGTGATCCTGGACGAGATCGGGCGCGGTACGGCCACCTATGACGGTCTGTCGATCGCCTGGGCGACACTGGAACATCTGCAGGGCGCGAACCGCTGCCGGGCGCTTTTTGCTACCCATTACCACGAAATGACGGCGCTGGCGGGCAAGCTGGCGGGCGTTCAGAACGCGACAGTCAGCGTCAAGGAATGGGACGGCGAGGTGATCTTCCTGCACGAGGTCCGGCAGGGCGCCGCCGACCGCAGCTATGGCGTGCAGGTGGCGCGGCTGGCCGGACTGCCGCCCAGCGTGATCGACCGGGCGCGGGTGGTGCTGGAGGCCCTGGAAAAGGGCGAGCGCGAGGGAGGTACGCGCAAGGCCGCGCTGATCGACGACCTGCCCCTGTTCAGCAGCGCCCCCCCGGCGGCTGCGCCCCTGCGGGCACCGAAAGGGCCGTCACCCCTGGAGGAACGGCTGCGCGCCCTGCATCCGGACGAGATGACACCGCTGCAGGCGCTGGCGGCACTTTATGAGTTGAAGCGGACGGCGGGGGGGTAAGGGCCGGTCGGTCCCCCGAATGGCCCGGTCTTTAGACAGTAACGCAAGCGCCGGCCAAGAAAGCCTCCGGGTGGTTGGGCCTGGACCGTGTTCGCCCAGACCGGCGCTGTCCACGCAGCTTAAGCCTGGCAGCGGCCATGCTGCCGGTCACGGCGGGATGGCCCCGCGCCCTGGCGCCCTGTCCGCTTTTGCCCCTGTCAGGTTCAGTACACCACCACTGCCCGGATCGACTTTCCGGCATGCATCAGGTCGAACCCTTCGTTGATCCGCTCCAAGGGCAGGACATGGGTGATCATCGGGTCGATCTGAACCTTGCCGTCCATATACCAGTCGACGATCTGCGGCACGTCGGTACGCCCACGCGCGCCGCCGAAGGCAGTACCTTTCCAGACCCGCCCGGTCACCAGCTGGAAGGGTCGCGTCTCGATCACCGCGCCCGCAGGCGCCACGCCGATGACGATCGACTGGCCCCAGCCCCGGTGGGTGCATTCCAGCGCATCGCGCATCACCTTCACATTGCCGGTGCAGTCAAAGGAATAATCGACCCCGCCGATCTTGTCGAAAGGCGTCTTGGTCATGTCGACGATATGCTGGACGACCGAGCCTTCGATCTCGGCCGGGTTGACGAAATGGGTCATGCCGAACCGTTCGCCCCAGGCCTTTTTGTCATTGTTCAGATCGACGCCGATGATCATGTCGGCCCCGGCCATCTTCAGGCCCTGGATCACATTCAGCCCGATGCCGCCCAGGCCGAAGACCGCCGCCTTGGCGCCGTTTTCGACCTTGGCCGTGTTCAGCACCGCGCCGATGCCGGTGGTGACGCCGCAGCCGATATAGCAGATTTTGTCGAAAGGCGCGTCCTCGCGCACCTTGGCCAGTGCAATTTCGGGCAGGACCGTGTGGTTGGCAAAGGTCGAGCAGCCCATGTAGTGATAGATCGGCGTGCCATCCAGCATGGAAAAGCGCGTGGTGCCGTCGGGCATCAGCCCCTGGCCCTGCGTCGCGCGGATCGCCGTGCAGAGGTTCGTCTTGCGCGACAGGCACGAGGGGCATTCGCGGCATTCCGGCGTGTAAAGCGGGATCACATGGTCGCCGGGTTTCAGCGTCTTGACACCCGGGCCGCATTTCACCACGACGCCCGCGCCTTCGTGACCCAGGATCGAGGGGAAGATGCCTTCGGGGTCGGCCCCCGACAAAGTGAATTCGTCGGTATGGCAGATGCCGGTGGCCTTGATCTCGATCAGAACCTCGCCCTCTTTGGGGTCGTCAAGGTTCACGTCCATGATCTCCAAGGGCTTGCCTGCGGCAAGGGCAACGGCGGCACGGGTGCGCATTCAATCCTCCCAGTCTGGTTTTGGGGCGAAGCTTCTGCCAAACTCGGTCCTGACGCAAGAAGAGGAGCGACCGATGAGAGGAATTTACGCCGCATTTGCCGTTGCTGCCCTGACCGCCTGCGTGGGCACGGAGGAACCAGTGACAGACACCAACACCGCCTGCGGGGCGGCCGCGATGCAGGGGCTGGTCGGCCAACCGGAAAGCGTCATTGCCGCCATGACCTTTGCCGCACCCGTGCGCATTCTGCATCCGGGCGATGCGATGACGATGGACTATAACCCCACGCGGCTGAATATCATGATTGATGCCAGGGGCCGCGTCGAAAAGATATTCTGCGGATAGGCCTCAGGACATGACAGCCGGAAAAACAAAGCCCCGCCGCGGGCAGCTCGCAGGCGGGGCAAAGGCGAAGGACCGTCCCGGTCGCACGAACTGGGTGGGGGCTGTTGGCCGCACAACCGGGACGTAGCGTCTCTCGCCAAGGTCGACATTCACGGGTGAAGGCGGCGTTTTGCGGTTCGCCCTGCGACGCAGCAAAGGTCATTTTGCGGCAAGTTTCGGGCAAAGCTTGATTTGGGACCAAAGCCGCGTAACATTTCCGTCATGACGGTCCAGTCCCCGAACCCGATCCCCTTTCGCGCCGCGCCAGAACAGGTCGCCTTTGACCGGCTGGAGCTGGGCCAGATCCTCGGCACCTATGGGCGGATGGTCGCGGCAGGCGAATGGCGCGACTATGCCATGGCCTTTCTGCGGGACAGGGCGGTCTTTTCGGTCTTTCGCCGTGCGGCCGAATATCCGCTGTACCGGATCGAGAAACACCCCAGGCTCAGGGCGCGGCAGGGGATATATGCTTTGGTCGGCACTGACGGGCAGGTCTTGAAGCGCGGCCACGAGCTGAAGCCGATCCTGGGTTGGCTGGAGCGCGGGCTGATCCGCCCGGTCGGGGACTGACCTAGCCGCGCGGGCGGCGGCGGCCCAGGAACGTTTCGCCCGTGGCGGCCGCGATCCGCGCCATGGCTGTTTCGACCGGCTCATCGGTCACGGCCATATGGTGGGCGTTGGCATGGATCAGGCTGGCGGGATCGGTCAGCATGGCCACATGCCCCTTCCAGAACAGAAGGTCGCCGCGCCGCGCCGGTTCCTCTGCCGCCAGGACCCGTCCGACCATGGACCATTGCTGGTCGCTGTCGCCGGGGCAGGGGATGCCGCAGGCCAGAAGTGCGGCCTGAACCAGCCCCGAACAATCGATCCCCGCGCGGGAGTTTCCACCCCACAGATAGGGCGTGTGCAGGAAAAGTGTGGCCACCGCCGCCGGGTCCTCCAGCCGCATGCCGATCGGGGCCAGATGGGCGGTGGGCACGAAAAGCCCGTCATGGGTTCGGGCAAAGGCGCCGTCGGTATCGGTGATCTGCAAAAGCGTGCCAAAGCCGATCTGCGCCAGTTCGCGGCGCTTGAGGCTGGGGGTCGGGTAAAGATGGCTGGCGGGCGCCCGCAGCCAATGGCTGACCGGATGGTCGGGCGTTAGCGCGGACAGGGCCAGCCAACCGCAATAGCCGTCCTTGTCGGCTCGGACAAAGGCATGGCGATCGGTGCGTTCGATAACCAGCACCGCCTCGCCCCGCTGCAGCTGGCGGTCGCGCGGCCCGTCGGGCCGGGCCAGAAGGTCGGCCAATGGCGCGGCGATCCGTGCCGCCTCGCCGTCGGTATATTGGTCAGCCGCGACCTGACCGCGCAGGCTGGTCAGGGCCGTGCGCCCGGAAAAGGGGGTCAGTCGGCGATCGGGGCTCACAGGTGCAGAACCTCGGGCAGGGCCGCCAGAAGTGCCCGCGCGCCTTGGCCGACGCCGCCCTTGGGTCGGGCGGGTGCGGCGGTGGGCTGCCAGCCGTAAATGTCGAAATGCGCATAGTTCAGGCTTTGGCTGACAAAGCGGCGCAGGAACAGGGCGGCGGTGATCGATCCGGCAAAACCGAAGCTGGGCGCATTGTCCAGATCGGCGACGTCGGGTTCGATCACGCTTTCATAAGGTGTCCAGAAGGGCAGGCGCCAGACCGGGTCGGCGACGGCCTGCGCCGCCTGCGACAAGGCGGCGGCAAAGGCATCGTCGTCGCAATAAAAGGGCGCAAGGTCCGGCCCGACCGCAACCCGGGCGGCACCGGTCAGGGTGGCCATGCTGATCGTCAGGTCCGGCGCTTCCTCGTCCGCCAGGGCCAGGGCGTCGGCCAGCACCAGCCGCCCCTCGGCGTCGGTGTCGTTGATCTCGACCGTCAGGCCCTTGCGGCTTTTGACGATGTCGCGCGGTTTCATCGCATCGCCGCCGATCACATTCTCGACCGCCGGGATCAGGACGCGCAGGCGCACCGGCAGGTTCAGCGCCATGATCATCTGCGCCAGACCCAGAACGGTCGCGGCCCCGCCCATGTCTTTTTTCATCAGGCCCATGCTGCCGCCGGTCTTGATGTTCAGCCCGCCTGTGTCGAAACAGACCCCCTTGCCGACCAGTGTCAGCCGTGGCCCGCGGTCGCCGTGGCGAAGGTCGATCAGGCGCGGGGCACGGGGCGAGGAGCGGCCCACGGCATGGATCAGCGGGAAGTTCCGGGTCAGCAGGTCATCGCCCCGGATGGTTGTCATTTGGGCGCCGGTGCGGTCGGCCAGCGCCTGGGCTGCGGCCTCCAGCTCTGCCGGGCCCATGTCGTTGGCGGGGGTGTTGATCAGGTCGCGGGTCAGACCTTCGCCCGCAGCCAGCGCCCGTATGCGGGCCGCATCGACGCCGCCGGGGCAAACCAGCCGCGCCTTTTGCGGGCGGGCGGACTTGTATCGGTCAAAGCGATAGGCCGACAAGAGCCAGCCAAGGGCGGCCTCGTCCGCCTCGGGCCCGGTCAGCGGCCCTTCCAGATGCCAGGCACCTTCGGGCAGGGCAGCGGCGGCTTGGGCCAGATGGAACCGGCCCCGGCGGCGTGCCTTGGCGGTGCCCATGCCAAAGGCCGCACCGGTCGGCGCGCCCCCGGGGCCCGGCAACAGGCAAAGCTGCCCCAGCGCGCCGGTAAAGCCCGCGGCCTGCAGCCAGGCCCGGGCGGACGGATCAGAGCCCTCGACAAACGCCTCGGCCCCGCCTTCGGGGACAAGATGCAGGGGCAGGGACGGTTCGGTCGGGTCGGCAAAGCTGGGCGGGGTCATGATGGCATTGTCCTGTGGTCCTGCGGACCCTAGCCAAACCATGCCCGCCCGCAAGCCCCGGATTGGCCACCATCTAGATCGTCATGGCGCGAAGATCCCAGACCGCGCACAGCGACCGGTCGCCGATACGGACGATCCGCGCCAGAATTGCCGCCTGCGACTGAAAATCGCCCCGTTCGGTCGCGGTGATCAGATCGGCGGCGACCCGCGCCAGTGTCGCCATGCCGACCTGATCGGCAACCTTGATCAACAGCCGGGCGCTGCGCACCAGCGCCGTCCCCTGACCTTCGTCGGCAAAGCGCAGCAATTCCGACAGGCGCCCGGCCAGTTCATCCACCGCCTTGCATACGACCTTTTCCGCGCCGCCCTGACCAAGCGCCGCATAAAGTGCCACAAGCGGATCAGGGTCCAGCCGGACCCGTTCCTCATGCCGCAAAACCGCCAGAACCTGCACGACACCCCTGCCTTTCCATACCCCGTCTGTGCGCCAAGGCTGGCGCGGCGCGGTCAAGAAAGGGTTGATGCGCGCGACAAAAACCGCTCGAATTGTCGGCAATGTCAGGGTAGAAGGCGGGGCTGAACCAAGGGGACGACAATGGACTTTGCAAGACCGCTGCCTTCCTATCTGACGCAGCGCTATCACGGCTGGAAGGCCACGACCTGGGTCGAGAATCAGGCCTGGTACCGGCGTCTGGCACAGGGCGGCCAGCATCCGCGCGCCATGATCATTTCCTGCTGCGACAGCCGCGTCCATGTCACCTCGATCTTCGGGGCCGATCAGGGCGAGTTCTTCATCCACCGCAATATCGCCAATCTGGTGCCGCCGCATAAGCCGGACGGCGAACGGCACGGCACCTCGGCGGCCGTGGAATATGGCGTGACCGGGCTGGGCGTCGCCCATATCATCGTGATCGGTCATTCGCATTGTGGTGGGGTCAAGGGCTGCATGGACATGTGCTGCGGTCGCGCGCCCGAGCTGGAGGAGAAGACCAGCTATGTCGGGCGCTGGATGGACATTCTGCGCCCCGGCTTCGACCGGGTAAAGACCATTGCCGACGAGGCGGACCGGACCACGGCGCTGGAACATCAGGCGGTTCTGGTCAGCCTGGAAAACCTGATGACCTTCCCCTTCGTCCGCAGCGCGGTCGAGGCGGGCGACCTGACGCTGCATGGCCTGTGGAACGATATCGCCACAGGCGGGCTTTTGCAGTTCGACCCTGCTCAGGGCGGCTTTGTGCCGCTCTGACGGTGCGAACCGGGCATTAACCAGAATCAGTCCAGCCTGTCCCTATGGCAGAGGACATTACCGTGACACTGGATCTATCCGAAGACCTGCTGCTGGCCCTGGGCCGGGCGGCCGACCGGGCGGGTCCGCGCCCGACCGACTATCTGCGCCAGCTTCTGGCGTTGGCGCTGGACCGGCCCGACCGGATGCGCGGCCGCCGGGACGAGGCTTTGCGCCTGGCGCTGGGTCAGGCGGCCGACTGGCCGGACCTGCAGCGGCGGCTTCGGGCGCAGGGCTGCGTTCTGCGCGACGATGGCGCGGGCGGGCTGAATGTCTGCAGCTGGCCCCTGGAACGGGTGCTTCTGCCTGTGCACAGCCTGGGCACCACGCGCGAAGCGCTGGTGCTGCGTCTTGGGGCCGACCTGCCGCCTGACGGGCGGTCGGCCGCTGACCGGCGCGACAGGCTGCGCGCCCTGTTCCGGACCCGACGCGCGGCCTGACGATCATCCCAACTTGGTTTTGCACCCCAGCCGCAGGAACGGCCGGGGTGCACTGTTTTTGCTTAGACACGGGGTGATGGACCCGACGCGGTGCGCCGATTTCTGAACAGAAATCGGACCAGAGCCTGTTCAGGCTCTGGAGCGGAATTTCTTAAATTCCGCCTCTGCCTTGTCATGAAGGCCCCCCCTTGCTGCCCTCATGGGATATCGGCGCTTGCATTCCATTCTTTCCGGTTCAGCATGGGTCTGTCCCGGAAAAGGAAGCGACTCATGGCACATTCCGATCACGGCCTGCCCTGCTGGTATGAACTGGGCACCATGGATCTTGCTTCAGCGCGCAGCTTTTATGCCGATGTTCTGGGCTGGACATGGCAAGGCGGCGGGATGGAGGGGTTCGACTATCAGCTTGCCCTGAGCGGGGGCGACATGGTGGCGGGGGCCATGGCGACGGATGGCGCCGATGGCGGCCCGGCCATGTGGAAAATCTATTTCGCCGTGGATGACTGCGACAAGACAGCGGCAGCGGTGGCGGCGGATGGCGGTGCGGTTCTGGTGCCGCCCAGCGATATTCCGGGGGCCGGGCGCTATGCCATTCTGGCTGATCCGCAGGGCGCGGCCTTTGGTATTTTGCAGCCCCTGCCGATGGAGGGCGGCGGCAGTGGCGGCGCCTTTGACATGCAAAAGGACGGGCATGGCAGCTGGAACGAGCTTGCAACCAGCGATGCGCAGGCGGCGCTGGACTTTTATGGCCGCCACTTCAACTGGACCCAGTCACGGGCGATGGAGATGGGCCCGGACATGGTCTACCGGATCTTTGCCCGTGCGGGGCAGGATCTTGGCGGCCTCTACACGATCGGGCCCGGCATGCCCGGGCCGGGCACGCCCGCCTGGCTGCCCTATTTCGGCGTGAACGGTGTCGATGCCGGCCTGTCGCGGATCGCGGCGGCAGGCGGGGAAAAGGCGGTCGGGCCGATGGAGGTGCCGGGCGGCGCCTTCATCGCCGTCTGCCACGATCCGCAGGGGGTGATGTTCGCCATCGTCGGGCCGAAATAGCGGCGGAATCCGACCCCGGCTGTCGTCACCGGGCATGTGGCCGGCCTGTCACCCTGCCATCTTCTGCCCATGGGCACCGATCCGCTTCTGACCCCGTACCGGCTGAAACATCTGGTTCTGAAGAACCGGATCATGTCGACCGCGCACGAACCCTCTTATTCCGAAGACGGGCTGCCCAAGGACCGCTACCGGCTTTATCACCGCGAAAAGGCCAAGGGCGGCATCGCCCTGACCATGACCGCCGGGTCGGCCATCGTCTCGCAGGACAGTCCGCAAGCCTTTGGCAACCTGCATGCCTACCGTGACGAGATTGTGCCCTGGCTGAAGGCGCTGGCCGATGACGTGCATGAAGAGGGTGCCGCGGTGATGATCCAGATCACCCATCTGGGCCGCCGCACGGGGTGGAACAAGGCCGACTGGCTGCCGGTCCTTGCCGCCTCGCCCATACGCGAACCCGCGCACCGCGCCTTTCCGAAAGAGGCCGAGGATTGGGATCTGGACCGGATCGCCGCCGACTATGCCAGTGCGGCGGCCCGGATGCAGGCGGCGGGCCTCGACGGGATCGAGTTCGAGGCCTATGGCCATTTCATGGACAGTTTCTGGTCGCCCGCCACCAACCGGCGAACGGATGACCATAGTGGCTCGCTTGACAACCGCCTGCGCTTTACCCGCCGGGTGCTGGATGCGGTGCGGGGCGCGGTTGGCCCCGATTTCATCGTCGGGGTCCGCATGGCGGCGGACGAGGATTGGGACCGGGGCTTGACCCGCGCCGACGGGGTGGCGATCGCGCAAGCGCTGGTGGCGACCGGGCAGATCGACTTTCTGAACCTGATCCGCGGCCATATCGACACGGATGCGGCGCTGACCGGGGTCATTCCCATCGCCGGAATGCGGTCGGCCCCGCATCTGGATTTCGCGGGCGAGGTGCGGACCGCAACCCGCTTTCCGATCTTTCACGCCGCGCGCATTCCCGATGTGGCGACCGCGCGCTATGCGATTGCAACCGGCAAGCTGGATATGGTCGGCATGACCCGCGCCCATATCGCCGACCCCCATATCGTGCGGAAAGTGATGGCTGGGCACGAGGATCGCATCCGCCCCTGTGTCGGCGCCACCTATTGCCTGGACCGGATCTATGAGGGGGGCGAGGCGCTTTGTGCCCATAATGCCGCGACGGGCCGCGAAGGGGCGATGCCCCATGACATTCCCCGCGCTGATCAGCCCCGCCGCGTCGTGGTGGTCGGTGCCGGCCCCGGCGGGCTGGAAGCGGCGCGGGTCGCGGGCGAGCGGGGGCATCAGGTGACGGTGCTGGAGGCCGCCGATCGCGCGGGCGGGCAGATCACCCTTCTGGCCGAAAACCCGCGACGGCGCGAGATGATCGGCATCATCGACTGGCGCCTGGCCGAGCTGGAGCGGCTGGGTGTCGCGCTGCGCTATAACTGCTTTGCCGAGGCACAGGATGTGCTGGCCCTGACCCCCGACATGGTGGTGATCGCGACGGGTGGCCTGCCGCAGATGCCCGACATGGCGGGCGCCGATCTGGCCATCTCCAGCTGGGATGTGATTTCGGGGGCGGTCAAGCCGCGCGGGCGGGTGATTGTTTATGACGATGGCGCGGCGCATGCGGGCATGACGGCGGCGGAAATGCTGGCGATGGCGGGGGCCGAGGTGGAACTGATCACGCCGGAACGAATGCTGTCGCCGGATATGGGCGGGATGAATGTCGTGCCCTATATGCGCGTCTTTCATCAGGCTGGGGTGCGGATCACCATCAACACCCGCGTTGCGGGGGTAGAGCGGGCGGGAAATGCGCTGGCGGTGACGCTGGGGTCGGATTTCGCGCCGGGCTACGGCGAGCGTCGCGAGGCGGACCATCTGGTTGCCGACCATGGCACGCTGCCGATGGACGATCTTTATTTCGCGCTGAAACCCCAAAGCCGCAATCTGGGTGCGGTCGATTATGCGGCGCTGACCGGCGGGACGGGCGATATTTTTCCGCCGCGCAACCCGGACGGGGCCTTCACGCTTTACCGGATTGGCGACGCGGTTCAGTCGCGCAACATCCATGCGGCGGTCTATGACGCGCTGCGGATGGGGGTGCGGTGGTAGCGATCAGAACTGCGAGAACAGTTTTTGCTGGACCTGTTGCAGTATGGAAAGCGCGCCTGCTGAACTGATATGATCACGGTCGCGATACATTACGACAGATCCCCTAAATAGGGGACACAGCCCATCATCACACATCTCCGCGAAAATCGGTATATAGCGGACATTCGGGTGAGTCTTGGCAACTCTTCGCAACGTCGGTTCATACTGGTTGCGTTGGGCCTTTTCGACGATCATGGCGACGCCTGCCTTTGCCGGATCCTCACCCGATCCCAGCCATGCCCGGCGCAGAAAGGCCGAAGGATCAAGGCCAGATCCGATGGCCACGTCATCCAGCAGGATGATTTGCCGGTCCGGATAGCGTTCGGCGATGCGCGCCAGATCACGGAACACCCGCTCTGATATGGCGCCTTGTCGGGCCAGGGGGCCAAGCGGCACCCAGTCTGGCGCGGGGTGTCTGGCATAGTCGGTTCCCGTGACCCGGGTCGTCCAGAAATTGGTGATGATGACTTTTTTCAGTTCGGGATGGCGGTCCATGAAATCGTCGAAGACTGCCGAAAGCTCTCCGTTCAGGGGATTATTCTGCGGTTCGAGAGATGGTAGAAAGCCGGGCGCAGTCAGTTGAATGCCGGACAAGTGGTGCAATGCAGCCGTGTAGGAAATTGCCGGAGCGACGGCGTTTGCGTGACTATCCCCCAGAAGCAAGAAAGTCGGCGGCATATCCGCAGAACCCAATTGGCAAAGGTCGTCGTTTATGACCCGTTCTGAGGCAAACTCCACGCAGGTAAAATCGATGTGTTTGTGAACCACCAATTCGTGACCGATTTCCGGCCCATATGCGACTGATCGCATCCGTGCGGGAAAACCGTCATACAAAAAGGTGACAGTGCCGACGGCACCCGCCACCAGAGTGGCCATTGCCGCTGCTGCAAAGGCCAGCAGTGCTGACCGTCCGGCGGGTGGCCCGCGAAAGGGCCGCTCGACAAAGCGCCAGGACAGAATGGCGCACAGGACCGACGCCACAATACCCGCCCAGGACGCCAGCGGGCCGGGCCGGTTATCGGTTGCATAGTTCAGATAGGCCACGATCGGCCAGTGCCAGAGATAGAGCGAATAGGAAATCTTGCCGATGAATGTAAGCGGTGACAGGCGAAGAAGGCGGGTCATCCAGGTCGCGTGGTGCCCCCCCGCCCAGATCAGCGCGGCGGCCCCCAGGACCGGATGCAGCGCATGCGCGCCTGGAAACACCGTTCCTTCGTGAAAGATCACCGCGCTGCGCAGGATTGCGAACAGGCCAAGGAAGGCGATGATTTCGGCCAGCCAGCCAGCGACCGATCCGGCCACCGTCCCGATGTGGCACCTGTACCCACAGGGCCAGAAGCGAGCCTGCCAGCAACTCCCACGCGCGGCCGTGCGGCAGGTAGAAGGCCGCGTCCCTGGATACATGTGTCAGCCGCACGGATTCGGCAAAGGACAGGACCGCCAGTGCCCCCAGCGCCGGGATCAGCGCGCGGCGGCCCAGCCATTTCCACAGCAGGGCAAGAAGGGGCGGGAAGACCAGATAGAACTGCTCCTCGACCGCCAGGGACCAGCAATGCAGCAGGGGCTTCAGGATGGCGCTGGCGGTGAAATAGCCTTCCTGCTGAAAGAAGTAGAAATTCGCCGAAAACAGCACGGCGGAAAACAGGCTGAACGTCAGCCTGTAGAGGTCATCCGGGGTAGCAAGGACAAGGCCCGCGATAAACACTGCCGCAAGCATCGTAAAAAGTGCCGGAAATATCCGCCGGATGCGCCGTTCATAAAACCGCGCGATCGACATGTTTCCTTCGGCCAGTTCGGCGGCGAGGATTCCGGTGATCAGATAGCCGGAGATGACGAAAAAGACATCGACGCCGATGAAGCCCCCGGTCAGGCCAAGCCCAAAGTGGAAAAAGACAACCGGCAGGACCGCGACACTGCGAAGACCGTCGATGTCGGCGCGATAGCGCATGGGTTCAATCCTGCCGTTGGAATGTGTGTCGTGCTTAACCGTTGGGTTGATAGGGGACAAGTGCGGCGGCTATCCGGCTGGCCGTTCCTCTTGCCCCCTGGTCCCCGGCTTGCGATAAAGTGGATCAGGTGGCAGGCGGAATGAACGTGTCGGACAGTACCCGCGATATCGAAACCCTGATCGAGCTGATGGCCCGGCTGCCCGGCCTTGGCCCCCGGTCGGCACGCCGCGCCGTGCTGCATCTGATCAAGAAACGCGGCCAGGTCATGGCGCCCCTGGCCGAGGCGATGGCTCATGTGGCGCGGACCGCCCGCGAATGCGTGGTCTGCGGCAATATCGCGACCGGCGATCAGTGCGACATCTGTGCGGACGAGACCCGCGCGACCAGCGAAATCTGCGTGGTCGAGGACGTGTCAGACCTGTGGGCGATGGAGCGGGGGCAAGCCTACCGCGGCCGCTATCATGTGCTTGGCGGGACCCTGTCGGCGCTGGATGCGGTCGGGCCGGACGATCTGGGCATTCCGCGGCTGGTGGCGCGTGTGGCGCGTGAGGGTGTGCGCGAGGTGATCCTGGCGCTGAACGCCACGGTCGATGGCCAGACGACGGCGC